>JBNLBT010000080.1:0-15123 GCA_050303435.1 Marinicellaceae bacterium | reverse complement strand
TGCAAGGCAGCAGCACTCGCCACCTGATTTATACCCAAACGGTGGCTGATCTTGGTTGGACGGTGGTTACGGCCGTTCCCTACGAAATTGTGCTAGGGCAGGCGCTGCGCATCGGTTGGCCGCTGCTGCTGGTGTTGATTTTGGGCACGGCACTGTTTTACACCAATGTTGCCTTGTTGGGGCGCGACATCACCCAACCCAAGGTGTTGATGCGCCGGGTGTTGGCGCAATTGCAGGAACTGTTGCAATCGCGCACGGAAGAGTCCCTGTTTTATCAACCGGTTGCACACTTCCCCGAGGCCGTGCCGACACAAGAAAGGGTGCGTCTGCAACGCGCCTACCGGCGTTTGATTGAGCAGGACATTGTGCCGAATTTCAAGCGCATGCAGGCATTTATTCGCGACGAATACCTGCCGGCCTGTCGCGACAGTCACGGCATGCAGGCCTTGCCGGACGGTCGCGCATGGTATGCATTCAATGTGCGCCGCACCACCACCACGGACTACACCCCGGAGACCATTCATGCCCTGGGGCTGAGTGAAGTGGCGCGCATCCACGCGGCCATGCACCGGGTGATGCAACGCATGGGATTCAATGGCACGCTGGCGGAATTTTTTCGCCACACACGCGACGATCCACGTTTTCATTTCGACAGCCGGGCCGACATGCTGGCGGCGTACAACGCCCTCAAGCCGCGCGCGCGTGCCGCCGCCGATCGCCTGTTTTCATTGCAGCCAAAGGCCGATTTCGAAATCCGTCTGGTGGAACCGTTTCGTGAACGCAGTGCCTCCAGCGCCTCCTATCAGGCCGGCGCTGCGGACGGTTCGCGTGCGGGCATTTTTTACATCAACGGCTTCGATTTACAGGCGCGCCCGACCTGGAGCGTGGAATCGCTGTATTTGCATGAAGCGGTGCCCGGGCATCATTTTCAGATCATGATCCAGCAGGAAATGCACAGCCTGCCAAAATTCCGTCAGTTCGGTGGCATCACGGCGTTTTCAGAAGGTTGGGGACTGTACGCTGAATCCATCGGCGATGAAATGGGCTTTTATCAACAGCCGATCATGCAATACGGGGCATTGAGTGCCGAATTATGGCGCGCCATCCGGCTGGTGGTTGACACCGGAATTCATCACTACGGCTGGTCTCGGCAACAGGTGCTGGATTACATGTATGCCAATGCACCGGTGGCCGAGGCCCGCGCCGTTTCCGAAGCGGAACGTTTCATGGCGCTGCCCGGACAGGCGCTGGCCTACAAGGTCGGGCAGTTGAAAATCAGTGCACTGCGGGCGCGCGCCGAGGCGCGCCTGGGCGATGATTTCGATGTGCGTGAATTTCACGCTGAAGTGCTGGGCAGCGGCGCCCTGCCGCTGAGCACATTGGAGAAAAAAATCAATCGCTGGATAGATTCACAGCCTTGATTTTGCAATCTACAGCAGGTTTTTAAGCTGGTACAACAGATCCAGTGCCTGACGTGGTGTCAGCTCGTCGGGTTCCACGCTTTTGAGCTTCTTGTGCACACGGGATTCTTCGTTGACCGGCGGCGCGGCGTCGAACAGACCAAACTGCACCGGTGCCTGATCACGCGGTGAATTCTCCAGCGCCTTGAGGTACTGGCGCGCCTGCTGCAAGGTCGAGGAAGGAATGCCGGCCAGGGCCGCGACCTGAAGACCGTAACTTTTGTTGGCGGCCCCGGGTTTGACCTGATGCAAAAACACGATGCGGTCGTCGTGTTCAATCGCGTCCAGGTGCACGTTCTGCACACCGGGGATGTCCTGTTCCAGTTGTGTGATTTCAAAATAATGGGTGGCAAACAGGGTGAACGAGCGGTTCACCGTGGCCAGATGTATGGCGCAAGCGTGCGCCAGCGACAACCCGTCGTAGGTGCTGGTGCCGCGGCCAATTTCGTCCAGGATGAGCAGGGAGCGATTGGTGGCGTGGTTGAGGATTTCGGCCGTTTCTACCATTTCCACCATGAAGGTGCTGCGTCCGGCGTGCAGTTCATCATGGGCACCAATGCGCGTAAAAATGCGGTCTACCAGCCCGATATGCGCTTCTTCGGCAGGCACAAAGCTGCCGATGCCGGCCATCAGGGCGATCAGGGCGACTTGTCGCATGTAGGTGGATTTGCCGCCCATGTTGGGGCCGGTGATGATGCGCATCCGATGGGCCGCGTCCAGATTCAGGTCGTTGGGTTCAAACTGCGTGTCCTGAATGTGTTCGACCACCGGGTGGCGGCCCTGAGTGATCTCGATTTTCAAATCTTCGCACAACACGGGTTTGCAGTAATCGTGTTGCTGCGCCAGTCGCGCCAGGTTGTTCAGACAGTCCAGGGTACACACCGCCGCGGCGCAGGCCTGCAGGGAAGCGATGTGTGGGTCGAATAGATCCAGCAGATCGGCGTACAACTGTTTTTCGTGCGCCAGCGATTTTTCCTTGCTGCTCAGCACTTTGTGTTCAAATTCCTTGAGTTCCGGTGTGGTGTAGCGTTCCACCGCTTTGAGGGTTTGGCGGCGGATATAGTGTTCGGGCGCTTTGGCGGCCTGGGCTTTGCTGATTTCAATGTAATAGCCGTGCACCCGGTTGTAGCCGACCTTCAGGTTCGGCAGGCCCGCGGCGCGCTGTTGCTCACTTTCAAAATCCAGCATGTATTGACCGGCGTCTGTGCTGATGCGGCGCAATTCATCCAGGGCGTCGTCGTAGCCATCGGCGATCACGCCGCCATCGCGGATCACCGCCGGCGGGTTCTCGCAGATGGCCCGGCTGAGCAATTCGATCAGCGGCGGGTGCGCATCCAGGCGTTCATTGATTGCGTTCAGTGGCGGTTCGTTGATCAGTTCCAGCAATTGTTTCAGTTCAGCCACCGCCTGCAGTGAACGGTTCAGGGTCAGCAGATCCCGCGGCCGCGCACTTTTCAGGCCGATGCGCGCGATGATGCGTTCCACATCGCCGATGGCTTTCAGCTTGTTGTGGATTTCTTCATCGTGGCCGCTGCGGATCAGCGCTTCAATGCCGTCCAGACGGGTGTTCAGGGCGTCGCGGTCGCGCAACGGCTGACGCACCCAGCGGCGCAATTGACGCGAACCCATGGCGGTGCCGCAATCGTCCAGGAAGCCGCACAGGGTCAGCGATTCATCGCCGTCGGCGTGGTGATCGATTTCCAGGTTGCGGCGCGAATGCGCATCCAGATGCACAAACTGTTCGCTGTGCTCTACGCGCAGCGGGTGCAGGTGGGGCGCCTGGGTTTTTTGCGTGTGTTTGACGTAGTGCAGCAAGGCGCCAGCCGCCGGCACACAGGCGTCATCCGCTTGCAGTCCAAAGCCGCGCAAATCCTTGGTGTTGTACAGCCGGGTGAGGGCGTGGTGCGCCGATTCGCTGTCGAAGTCCCACGCCGGCCGTTCATTCACCGTGGCGATGCCCAATTGCGCGCCCAGGTCGCTGCCTTCCGGCAACAGCACCTCATTCGGAGCGAAGCGGTTGACTTGCGCACGCAAGGCCTCCAGGCCATCGACCTGCAAGGCGGTGAAGTGGCCGCTGCTGAGCGCCAGTACCGCCAGGCCGTAGCGGCGACCGTCGCGGTGTATCGCCATCATCTGGCTTTCATTGCGGGCGTCCATCAGCGCTTCTTCGGTCACGGTGCCCGGTGTGAGGATGCGCACCACTTGACGTTCCACCGGCCCCTTGCTGTTTTGTGGGTCACCGATCTGTTCGCAGATCGCCACGGAATGGCCCTTTTTGACCAGACGCGCGAGGTAGTTGTCCACCGAATGGTGCGGCACACCGGCCATCGGAATCGGCTGGCCGTTGGATTGGCCGCGCTGGGTCAGGGTGATGTCCAGCAGGCGCGCGGCCTTCTGTGCGTCCTGAAAAAACAGCTCATAAAAGTCGCCCATGCGGTAAAACAGCAGCATGTCGGGGTACTCCGCCTTGATTTTCAGGTACTGCTGCATCATGGGGGTGTGTTTGGATGTCGTGCTCATGCGTTGCTGTTCACCAGGCGGTCAAAGGCCTGCAATAAATGCATGAATTGCAGCACCGGTTTGTGGTTGTGGGTATTGTCTTGCAGGAAATACATCTCCGCCATGGGGGCAATCTGACAGCTCTCCGGCAACGGCAGGCGGGCCTCAATCAGTGCTCGAAAGCGCGGCAGCATGACCCACTGTAGCCAGGTGATGAAATCCATGGTGTCGCAGCAGAACGGCTGATTGGATTCCAGCGCGGTGGCATCGGGCACGCGGGTACTCCACATGTCGAGTCGGATCATTTCAGTGCGGATTTGCTCGAGCTTGTCGGCAACCTCTAGATGTCGGTCAGTCATTGGCGGCATTGTATCAAATTCCCCCCCGGCGCGGAAAACGGCGCGCGCTTATTTTCATGACCGCGCAGGTTTTTCCCAGGCCGTGCGCGTGCACAGCGAGCCCATGCAAATGCAGCGGCGCGGCTGACCTTGCAATAAAGCCGAAAAAAATCAGAATGTTCTCAGTTTTTGAGAATGTCATTTCTTAGGATGGCGTCATATTTTCTCACCCGAAATTGAGAAATTTGCGATTTTTAAAAGCCATTGAACATGCGATAATAGGGGTTTGCTATGAACAAAAATATTGTGGAGTTGAACGTGGACGAAAACAAAAAGAAAGCATTGACCGCCGCCCTGGACCAGATTGAAAAACAGTTTGGCAAGGGTTCGGTGATGCGCATGGGCGACAACAAAGCCTTGACCACCGACGTGTATTCGACCGGGTCCATCGGGCTGGATGTGGCCCTGGGCATCGGCGGCTTGCCGCGCGGCCGGGTGATTGAGATTTACGGCCCTGAGTCCAGCGGTAAAACCACACTGACGCTGCAGGCGGTGGCCGAATGCCAGAAGCAGGGCGGCACCGCCGCGTTCATCGATGCCGAGCACGCACTGGATCCGGTGTACGCCGCCAAACTGGGCGTCAACATCGACGATTTGCTGGTGTCGCAACCGGACACCGGCGAGGAGTCACTGGAGATTTGCGACATGCTGGTGCGCTCCAATGCGGTCGATCTGGTGGTCATCGATTCGGTCGCCGCACTCACGCCCAAGGCCGAAATCGAAGGGGAAATGGGCGATTCGCACATGGGCCTGCAGGCCCGTTTGATGTCGCAGGCGCTGCGCAAGCTGACCGGCAACATCAAGCGCACCAACTGCATGGTCATCTTCATCAACCAGATCCGCATGAAGATCGGCGTCATGTTCGGCAGCCCGGAAACCACCACCGGCGGCAACGCGCTGAAATTCTATTCTTCGGTGCGCTTGGACATTCGCCGCATCGGCGCGATCAAGAAAGGCGAAGAGGTGATCGGCAACGACACCCGCGTGAAAGTGGTGAAAAACAAACTGGCGCCGCCGTTTAAGCAGGCACAATTTGAAATTCTTTACGGCGAAGGCATTTCCCACCTCGGTGAATTGATTGACTTGGGTGTGGCGCACAATCTGGTGAACAAATCCGGTGCCTGGTACAGCTACGGCGAAGAACGCATCGGCCAGGGCAAGGAAAATGCGCGCACCTGGTTCAAGGACAACCCGGACAAAGCCGCTGAACTGGACGGCCGTTTGCGCGAAATTCTGTTGCCGCATCTGCAGGCGCCGGCGCCGGCCGAAGCCGAATCCGCCGAGGGTTGATCCATCGGCATGCCCGATCCACTGGAGAAGGCCAGGGCCTCGGCTCTGGCCAGTCTGGCACTCCGCGAACATTCGAGTGTGGAGTTGCGCAACAAGCTCGTGGGCAAAGGCCACGATGAAAGCCTGGTGGATGAACTGCTGCTGGCACTGCAGCAACAAAATTTTCTCAGCGACCAACGATTTGCCGAATCCTATTGGCGCACCCGCAGCGCCAAGGGCTACGGCCCCATGCGCATTGCGCAGGAACTGAAACTCAAAGGCATTGACGCCACACTGGTGCAGACGACCCGGCAAACCAGCGAGATCGATTTCTTCGCGGTGCTGAGCGCGGCCTATGAAAAAAAATACCGCGGCGCGCCGCTGAGCGATCGTCAGGACGCGGCCAAACGCATGAATTACCTGTATCGGCGCGGTTTCCCCACGGAGATGATCCGCGAACTGTTGGGCACGTTCTGATGGACCTGGATTTTGACCGCGCGCACATCTGGCACCCGTACAGCCACATTCGACAACCCGGACCGCTGTGGGGCGTGACCTCGGCGCAGGGCGTGCATCTGCATCTGCACGACGGCCGCCGTCTGATCGATGGCATGGCCTCCTGGTGGTCGGCCATTCACGGCTACAATCACCCGAACCTGAATCGCGCCATCACCCGCCAGCTGCAAGACATGGCGCACGTGATGTTTGGCGGCTTGACGCACACACCGGCGATCGAATTGACCCGGCAATTGCTTGACATCACCGATCCGTCCTTGCAGTACGTGTTCTATGCCGATTCAGGCTCGGTGGCAGTGGAAGTGGCAATGAAAATGGCCGCGCAGCACTGCTTCGAACAGGGTCAGCTGGACAAACGCCGCTTTTTGACCTTTCGCAGTGGCTACCACGGCGACACCTTTGCCGCCATGTCGGTGTGCGATCCGGACACCGGCATGCACCACAAATTCAGTCATTTACTGCACCGGCACCTGTTCATTGACTGCCCACCGGGCGGTTTTGACCGCGCCGTCGATGCGCAGTGGCTGCAAAGCGCGCGCGAAGCGTTTGCCGCGCATCACAAAGAATTGATCGCGGTGATCATTGAACCGGTGGTGCAGGGCGCCGGTGGCATGCGCTTTTATGCGCCGGAATACCTGCGTTGCCTGCGCGATTTGTGCGATGAGTTTGGTGTGTTGTTGATCTTCGATGAAATCGCCACGGGTTTTGCCCGCAGCGGTGAAATGTTTGCCTATCAGCACGCCGGCGCGGTGCCCGACATCTTGTGTCTGGGCAAGGCGCTGACCGGCGGCTGCATGAGTTTTGCCGCGGTGCTGACAAATGACCGCATCGCCGACGGCATCTCCAGCCATTTCATGCACGGCCCCACCTTCATGGCCAATCCACTGGCCTGCGCGGTGGCGCTGGAATCGGTGCAATTGTTATTGAACAGCGACTGGCGTGACAACGTGCGCCGCATTAACCACGGCTTGCGCGACGGGCTGGCGCCCTGCGCGGAACAGCCCGCGGTGCGTGAAGTGCGGGTGCTGGGGGC
Source organism: Marinicellaceae bacterium (assembly GCA_050303435.1). GTDB lineage: Bacteria > Pseudomonadota > Gammaproteobacteria > Xanthomonadales > Marinicellaceae > JBNLBT01. The sequence goes on along the minus strand of JBNLBT010000080.1, from coordinate 7,948 downwards.
CATTGGCGTGGTGGAAATGCGCTCGCCGGTGGATCTGGCCGTGTGGCAGCCGCGCTTTGTTGAAGCCGGCGTGTGGGTGCGACCGTTTGGCCATCTGGTCTACGTGATGCCGCCGTATGTGATCAGCGACGCCGAACTTGAGCGCCTGTGTGCAGCCATGGTTCAGGTGATTGCTTTGGCCTGACCGCACCTGACGCGGCCCTCGCCGCCAGCCATTCAAGCCGCGCATCATTCAAGTTAATTCTTAAATAAATCCAGCAGACAACTGAAATATAGGGAAATGAAGTTTCTCATTGCATTCTTGAGACCGCATGACGCTGCATTGTGTCCCGATTGAGGGGCCGGTCGGGTTGTTGTGTGGGTAGAGCCGACCGCGGTTGAGTGCGTCCGATTGGTCACGGTATTTTTACCGGCCATTGAAAATAAATGTCTGTGATGGTCTCCGCTTGTCGTTTGCACAGGTCAGGTAGACAACATCAGAGGAACGCATGCTTCAATTGAGTCAATTCGCCTGGCTGGCCAGTGCCCTGGTAACATCCAATGGCGACACGCAAAACATCCAATCTTTGGCGGGGCGCGACTTCGCGCAGTGGCAGCAGCTGGACCAGCAGGCGCGCGCGCGCACCCGCACGCCCGAGGGCGCCACCGTGATCACGGTGGGCGGTGACGGCGCCTGTGATTTCAGCCAGATTCAAACGGCGCTGAATTCGGTGGTGCTGAATGGGCCGGAAGTTGAAATCCGTCTGGCGCGCAACACCACGTACACAGAGAATCTCCTCATCGGGCACAAAGACCTGCGCCTGGTGGGCAGTTACGCCAATTGCACGGACGCCGCGGCGGGCAACGCCGATGGTCAGAGCGTGAGCATTTCCGGTGCCCCCGGCACGGCGCCGGTGATGCGCGTGCACAACCCCCTGTCGCAAACCAACCGGTCGTTGTATTTGCGTCAATTGCTGCTGGAAAACGGCAAAGGCGGATTGTTTGTTGAGGACGGCAACGACATTGAAATCAGCACAGAGGACCTGGTGATGATCAACAACGACGCGGTGCAGGGCGGCGGACTGTTTCTTGACGACGAGGATTCGGTGCTGTTGCTCAAGGACACCCTGATTCTGCAAAACACCGCCAGCAACGGCGGTGGCATGTACTGCGCCGGCGGTGATGTGTTTATGTATGGCTTTTCTGGTGTCACCCTGAATCAGGCCGACGGCGTCATCAGCAACGGCAACGGCGGCGGCCTGTACGTCACCGGCACGTGCAATGCGGTGATGTTTTCCGGCACCGCCGGCGGTTTATTTGACTTTCGTGGCATCGCCGGCAACCTGGCCAACCGCCACGGCGGTGGGGCCTACGTCACTGCCGGGGGGCACTTGACCCTGTTCGGGCATTTGTTTGTTGGTGAGTTTGGCGACAACACCGAGCCGCTCAATCTGACCGGCAATCTGGCCGATGCCGACGACAGCGGCCATGGCAGCGGTGGCGGGTTTTATGTGAGCGGCAATGGTTCGCGCGTGCAGGCCAATGCGGTGATGATCCGCGACAACGAGGCGGCCGGTGAAGCGGCCTTTTACGTCGGCAGTCAGGCCGATCTGTCCATTGAACGGTTGTCCGCCGAGTGCTGGGATGCGCACCGCTGCAACCGCATTCAGGACAACGTCAACGCCGGCCTGACGGCCGGTGGCGATCACGTGATCACCCTGGCGAATGCCGGCGAAGTTGAGATACTCAACACCGCACTCTTTGGCAACCGCGCCGTTGACGACGCAGTGCTGTTCACCCAGGGCACCGATCTGCTGTTTGAAGGCAATGAAGTGTACGACAACGGCAACCCCGCCGGCAGCGGATTCGCCGCGGATCACCTGTTCAGCATTTGGGGCAATGTGCCCGTGCGCTTCAACTACAACACCATTGTTGACAACCCAGTGAGCACCTCTTTGTTTCGCGCCACCACCTTCGCCGGCGTGCCCATCATGGTGCGCAATTCGATTGTGCACGAAACCGGTGTGTTGCCGATCATGCAACACGATTCCGGTCCGTCTGGATCGCTGGATATCACCTGCCTGGTGGCGCATGAAAACAGCTCCTACAGCGGTTTTCAGGTGGTGCTGCAGGACCCGCAGCTGGTCGACCGCGGCAACGGCGATCTGCACCTGAGCGAGAATTCTGTGGCGGTGGACATGTGCAGTGACGCGGTGCCACAGGCCACCGCCCGGGACGTGGACTACACCCCGCGCGGCTGGGATCACCCGCTGGTGGCCAATCAGGCCGGTGAGCACGATGCCGGGGCAGATGAGTACACCCGCCCTGAAGTGGCCGATGTGTCGATTTCATTGAGTCTCGACACCGCGCCGCCGTATTACAACGGACAGGACCTGCAGTACACCCTGAACGTCAGCAACGACGGCCCGGACAGCGCGCTGGATGTGGCTTTGCCGTACATTGGCACGCACCTGTCCGTGCAATTCAATGGCGCCGGCTGCAGTGGCAATCAGTGCGTATTGAGCGCCATCAACGCCGGACAAAGCGCCCAAGTGACTGTGCAAGGGCACGTCACCGCCCCCGGTGCGTTTGACCTGTCGATGACCGCTGAACCGTTGAGTTACGATCCGGTCACTTCGAACAACACCGATGCCAGCGGCAACGGCGGAGCAACGCAGGAGTTTTTTGCTGACCTCAGCATCACCGCTTCGTTGTTGACACCGCCGCCGCACCACCACGGGCAAATCCTTGAGTACAATCTGCAGGTGCACAACGACGGCCCGGCCGACAGCGGCGCCTATCTGTTGAGTTTCGGACCGGCCAGCAACCTGATTTTTGATTCCATCAGTGGCGGTGGCTGCGTCAGCATGCCCTGTTCGCCGGCGTCCATAGCCAACGGCCAGACCAGCAGTTTTACGGCCCGCTTTGAGATTTTTGACGGTGGCACGGTGTCGCAGAAATTCCGCGTCAGCACGCAAACCCTTTGGACCGACCCGGATTTAAGCGACAATGAAGTCATCATGCCGATTCTGCTGGCGATGAATCTCAGCGATCTGTCGATCAGCAAAACCCTGTTGACCGCGGGCCCCTATTCAGTGGGGCAGACGCTGACCTACCAGATTGATTACAGCAACGCCGGGCCGGATGTGGCCGGGCTGGTGCAAATCGACGACTTGCCCGAGAACTTGCTCATCACCTCGGTCAGTGGCGGCGGTTGCAGCGCCATGCCGTGCGAGATTGCGGCGCTGCAGATCGGCCAGAGCGGTCAAATCACGGTGCAGGCTCAAATTGTGGCCAGCGGCGCGTTCAACAACAGCGCGGCCATCTCTGCGCAGAACGGTTTTGACTTGAACACGGCCGACAACAGCGACGACGGCAGCGACGGCAACAACGGCGGCATCACCGACGACGATTTAATCTTTGCATCGGACTTCGATTGAGGGGTGCTTGAACCGCTGCGGACACAGCATGGACACTGAAAGTCTAGATTCGCAGCGCTTGCCGGGGCTGCACCGGAACCGCGCACCGGCGGTTCCGGCGCAGCGATCCTGGGGCCGTCACCAGTCAAAGAGGAGGAATTCGGTGGCGGCTTATTTTTTTACAGCAGACGCATCAGACGTGCACGTCGTTTGATCTCATTCCGCCCATTTCATTGATTCGGACACCACGTGTTTGGCTTTGAGCCAGTCGCGCATGACGGTTTTACTGGACAATTCCAGGCACTCGGCCATTTCATCCAGGGTCAGGCCGCAAAAATATTTCAGATGAAACACTTCCGCCAGGCGCGGTGAAATGCGCTTCAGTTTATTTAGGATTTCATCCAGCTGATAAAACCATTCCACTTCGCGTTCCAAGGTGCTCGTGGTGGCGTTGTCGGACAGACTGACTTTCAGATTGTGTGCGCGTTTGTGTGTGCTTTTGCGTTTCACTTCATCCAGCAGAATCTGTTTCATCGCCATGGCCGCGACCGAGAAAAAATGCCGTTTGTCACGAATGTTCAAGGATTTGCCGTGCAATTTCAGCCAGGCTTCATTGACCAGGGCGGTGGTGTTCAAAGTGTGTTCGCTGTTGCGAAACGGGGCCCGTTGAGTGGCGGCGATGCGCTTGAGTTCGCTGAACACCAGTGGCATCAGCTGGGCCTGCGCCTCGGCATCGCCGCGGTGCGCGTGCTCCAGCAGCTGCGATAAATGCGTCAGATCCAGTTGTTCAGAGCTTGCACTCACTGTTGTTCACCTGCGCTCAGGGGGGCTTGTTGCATCAGTGAATTGTACACGCGTTCGCCCCAGCCGCCGTGATTTTTTAATTGCAGCAACTGCGGTTGAACCCGGTCTTTTTGTCCCAGCAACACCATGGCGCGAGCGTAGCTGTGCACATAGTACAGGCTGGCGTCAGTCTGCAGTGCCAGCGGTTCAATCACAGCGCGCGCCTCATCCAGGCGCTGGCGGGCCGAATCAATCTGACCCAGTTCAGCGTGCACCAGGGCCATGCCGGTGAGGTCCACGGCCAGATCATTCTGCGCCGACTGGTTGTTCGGCTCCAGGGCCGCCAGCTGGCGGGAAATGTCGGTGCTTTTGGCAATCAACTCCAGCGCCGCCGTGAGTTCTCCTGCTTTGATCAGGATTTCGGATTGGGTGGTGTACGAATAGGCCAGTTCGCGCAACAGCGCGTTGTTGGCCGGCAATTTCAGATGCAGCAGTTCGCCCAGCGCCATGGCCTCGGCAATGACCCCCTTGGCCTCTTCGCTGCGCCCGGCCAATTGCTGCACGTAGGACAGCTGATTGAGCATCAGTTGCTTGTGTATTTGCAGCTGCGCGTGATTGGGCTGATCCTGCAACAGCGCATCGACGATGTGGATGCCGCGTTGATACGCCGCAATGGCGGCTTCCTGGTCTTTCATTTCACTGTGATTCCAGGCCGCGGTCTGCAGTGTGCGGTAGAGTTTCCTGCGCCACTCGGTGGCGTCGTTCAGCTGCAGCTGTTGCTGGCATTGATCCAGCATCTGCTGCAGCAATTCTGCCGCGCGCGGGTAGTGGCCCTGTTCCATCTGGTTCCAACTGTACACATGGCGCCATTCCCACAGCGCCCGCTGCAATGGCGCGATCGCCTTGGGCACAGGGTCCGGCAACACCTGCCCGGCCTGTTGCAGCGTCTGTTCGGCTTCTTTCAGTTGCCCCTGGGTGTGCAACAGGCTGGCTTTGCGCGTTTGCACAATCACCGCGGTGGCCCGATAGGCCGCGTTTTCCGGGTCATTTGCGCGGATGCGTTGCAGCAAGGCCTCGGCGGCCAGCAGCGCCGAAGTGGCCTGCGTGAGCTGTTTTTCCGATTCCAGCACATCGGCCACATTGAGGTAGCTTTTGGCGCGGTTGTAGGCGTTTTCTGTGTCGTCGTTGCCGGGGTGGTTTTCCAGGTATTGCAAGGTGTTCTGTGCGACATTTTTCAACACATCGGTGCGCCCCACGGCCTGCAGCTGTTCCTGCAGGTCTTCCAGCATGAATTGTTGCAAGGCGTTGGCGGCGTTGTTGGCCTGCACCGCCAGACGGCGTTCCTGTGCCAGTTTGCCGGTGTAATAAATGGCGCCGGCGATCAGCGTGAACGCGGCGCCCAGCACCGCGACGCTGGCCCACACGTTGCGCCGCATGGCGGCACGAATGAACGACCACAGCGAAGGTTTGCGTGCGCGCACGGGGTAGCCTTTGAGCCACAGATCCAGGTCCTGCTGCAGCTCGGTGATGTTCTGATAGCGCGCCTCCGGCGCTTTGGCCAGGCATTTGCTCAGCACGGTTTGCAAATCCTGTGGCAAGGTGCGGTCGTGGTTTTTCAAAGGCGCCGGATCCAGGTGCAGAATGTTGCGCTGCGTTTGTTCCACGCCATCGGCGAGAAACGGGTGCACGCCGGTCAGCACTTCGTACAGCACCACGCCGAGGGAAAACACATCGGTGCGCTCGCTCACGTCGTGGGCGCGAATCTGTTCCGGTGCCATGTAGGCGGGTGTGCCCATCGGCACGCCCTGATGCGTCAGCGACGGGTCTTGTTTGTTGTGGGCAATACCGAAATCCAGCACGCAGGGCACCGAGCGCTCTGCCTGCGAGCGCACCAGCACATTGGCCGGCTTGATGTCGCGGTGGATGATGCCGCGTGAATGGGCAAAACCGATCGCCTGGCACACGTCGCGCACAAGGCGGATTTTGTCCTGCAGGCCGACGTCCGCCTGTTGTGTGTGGCTGACGATGTCCACGCCGTCGATGTAGTCGATGACGAACCAGGGCCGGTTGAAGCGATCCACGCCGGCGTCCAGGATTGAAACGATGAACGGGTGTTTGAGATCGGCCAGAATCTGCGATTCGCGCAAAAAGCGTTTCAACAGTTGCTCGCTGGGGAAGGGCGTGTTGAGAATTTTCAGTGCCACGTGGTGTTCATAGCGGCCGTCGTCGCGCTTGGCCAGAAACACCTTGCCCATGCCACCGGCGGCCAGCAACTTCAGCAGTTTATAGGCGTGGTAATGGTCGCCGATGTTGAGCTCGAAATCGTCGTCGCGGGCAAACATGGCATTGAACAGGTTGGGCACCGCGTCGGACAGGGCGTCCGGAATGGCATCGGGTGTGCTGGCGTCGTCGGTGAGGGCGTCGCTTTGATCCAGCGCCGTCAGCAAACGGCGCATTTTATTTTCCAGGTCGTCCGATTCGTTCATGCAGTCAATCGCCAGGGCTCAAGAGCATTCTAGCATGGAATGGGGCCACGCATTCCGCTCGCCTGAAGCGCCAGTCTGGCATTGCCCCGGCGCTGTGGTATACTGGCCGCCAAATCAATTTCCCGACACGCATACAGGGCGGTCAGTGCCCGCGGACGGGGTCAATTACAATCATTCAATTTGAGGGAGTGACATGGCACAAGACACGCAACATGCCGCCGGTCCAATCACCCGGGGTGCCTACCCGGAGTTGACCACCCACGCCATTGTGGTGGGCTATTTTCTCGGCATCATTCTGGCCATTTCCATTGGCTACGCTTCGCTGAAACTGGGCTTTTCCATCGAGGGCTCGGAGTTGGCGGCGATTCTCGGTTTTGGTATTTTGCGCGGGCTTTTGCGGCGCCGCTCGATCATTGAAAACAACGTGACGCAAACGGTTGCCAGCGCGGTCAACGGCGCCTCATCGGGCATGATGTTTTCGGTGCCGGCGATTTTTATTCTTGGCTACGCCACTGAATTCAATCCCTACGTGCTGACCTTTGGCGCCATCGCCGGGGCCTTTCTGGGCATCGCATTCATCATCCCTTTGCGCAAGCAGATGATTGACTTTGAACGCCTGACCTATCCGGGCGGTGTGGCGGTGGCCTCGATTCTGAAATCGCCCGGCGCCGGTGTGCAAAAAGCCAAACTGCTGCTCGGTGCCATGCTGATCTCCGGCCTGGTACACGTGTTGACTTTATATAACGGCTGGCACGATTGGCATCTGTTTGATCAACTGGGCCTGCCGGAATACCTCAACGGCGCCTGGTACCTGTCGCTGATGACCGTCGGCGTGGCTTTATTGCCGGTCGCGGCGGGGTGGCCTTCATCATCGGCGGCTTTGTGTGTTACTGGTTCATTGCACCGATGCTGGATGTGACCGGTCTGTTTCCGTTGGACGCCAACGGCGTGGAAATCACCGATCCGGACGCGCTTCGTTTGATGCTGTTCCGACCGACCGGCATCGGCATGCTGATCGGCGGCGCGGTGGTGGGCGTGATGTTTGCCTTACCGTTGATCAAATCGGCGGTCAAATCCATGCAGTCTTCATCCAAGACAGAGAGCGCCATGAGCGGCGATGAAATGCCGATTAAACTGCTGTACATTGCGGTCATTGGCGCGGCCCTGCTGCTCGGCGTGATGGCGGTCACTTCGGTGCAGGAAGTCGGACTGGTGCGCGGCTTGATGATGGCGGTGCTGGGCACCCTGTGGATCTGGATGGCCGGCATCATTCTGTCAGAA
>JBNLBT010000079.1:0-15124 GCA_050303435.1 Marinicellaceae bacterium | reverse complement strand
GGATCAGTTGCACGAAGGCACGCACGCCGTTCAGCAGGGCCGATTCATCCACATAGAACAGCGGTGAATGGTTGGACGGCGCGGTCAGGTGGTCGCGATCGCGCGGGGTCACGCCCATAAAGAAATAAAAGCCCGGGGTCTGATTGGCAAAAAAGGAAAAATCTTCGGCGCCGGTGATCAGGCCGGGGTCGATCACCGCCTGTTCGCCAAACACTTTCAGCAGAGAAGGACGCATCATGGCCGCCAGGTCCGGATCGTTGACGGTGACCGGGTACAATTCATCGATTTCCAGTTCCGCGCTGGCGCCGTGGGCTTTGGCCACGTGCTCAGTGATGGTTTTGAGATTCTCGTGTATCACCGCGCGCACGCCCATGTCGAAATTGCGGATGGTGCCGACCATCGTCACTTCATCGGGGATGATGTTGCTGCGAATGCCGCCTTTGATGGCGCCGAATGAAACCACCGCCGGCGCTTTGGTCAAGTCGGATTTGCGCGACACTATGGTTTGCACCGAATTGATGATTTGCGCGGAAGCCACGATCGGGTCGATGCCATTCCAGGGGCGCGAGCCGTGCGTCTGCACGCCACGCACCGTCAGATAAAAAGTGTCCACCGCGGCCATCGACGGTCCGACACGGAAACCGGCCACTCCGGTGGGCATGGAAGAGGTCACGTGCAGGCCGAAAATCGCTTCCGGTTTGAGTCGGTCAAACAGCCCCTCTTTGAGCATCAACTCGGCGCCGCCTTCCTCGCCTTTCGGCGCGCCTTCTTCGGCCGGCTGGAAGATGAACATCAAGGTGCCGGGCAGTTGCGCGCGGTTTTTGCTGAACACCTCGGCGGCGGCCATCAGAATGGCCACATGGGTGTCATGTCCGCAGGCATGCATGACGCCGACTTCCTCATCGCGGTAGGTGCTTTTTTGTTTCGAGGCAAACGGCACATCCACCTGTTCGGTCACTGGCAGGGCATCCATGTCGGCGCGCAGCGCCAGCACCGGCCCCGGTTTGCCGCCTTTGAGCACGCCGACGACGCCGGTGACGGCCACGTCGGTGGTGACCTCCATGCCGAGTGCGCGCAGGTGCTCGGCCACCAGTTTGGCGGTACGGAATTCGCGGTTGCTCAGTTCCGGGTGCTGATGAATGTCGCGTCGCCATTCGATCAGTTGTTCTTCGATGTCTAAAATGTCTTGTTGGTATTCAGCCCGGGCGCTCAATGCCGGGATCAATGCGATCAGTGCAAGGCAGGTTTTCATGGTGTTTCCGCAAATCAACCCATCATACAAAGTTGCTTTTGCAAATGCCACTGATTTGTTGCAACGCGGGCTTCTCTTCGGCCCTCAGGGTCAACACTTCACAGCCGCCGTCGGTCACCAGGACGGTGTGTTCCCATTGAGCCGACAAGGCACCATCGCGCGTGTGAATGATGGCCCAGTCCTTGAGGTGTTTGCGCTGGATGTGTCGTGTCCCCTGGTTGATCATCGGTTCGATGGTGAATGTCATGCCTGGCCGCAGCACTTGACCGGTGCCGGCGCGACCGAAGTGCAGCACATTCGGTGCTTCGTGCATGGCGCGACCGATGCCGTGACCGCAAAATTCACGCACCACTGAATAACCGCTGGATTCCGCATGGGTCTGTATGCTTTCGCCGATGTCACCCAGGCAGGCACCGGGTCGCACCGTTGTCAGTGCCCGGTAAAGACAGGCCTGTGTGGTGTCGACCAGCCTGCGTGCCGCTGCGCTGACCGAACCGATCAGATACATTTTGCTGCTGTCACAAATGAAGCCGTTTTTTTCCAGAGTGATGTCAACATTGAGTATGTCGCCGTCTTTGAGCACACAATGTTTGCTTGGCACGCCGTGGCAGATCACGTCGTTGATGGACGTGTTGCTGGCGAATCCGTAGCCATACTGGCCAATGCTGGCGGCGCGGGCCGAATGTGTCTGTTCGATCTGTTGCTGACAAAATTGATCGACATCCCACGTGCTCTGGCCGGCTTCAATCCAGCCATCCAGGGCCTCAAACACCTTCGCGGTGAGACGGCCGGCGATGCGCATGGCCTGAATTTCCTCGGCGTTCTTGATCACCTCAATTCCGCGCGCCTGTGCGCACGGCGATCTCGGCTGCGCTGGCCTGTTCGAGCATGTGCTGTATGACGTCGGCGTAGCGCATGTGCGGATGCGCTTCAATCAATGCGCCGATGCGCATCCAGTGTTCTGCCTGGGCATTGATGGAACGGTTCATGGCCAGCGCGGCGTGGCGCAATTGATTGTGCGTGTTTTCATTGATGCGGACGATGCCCATGGATTGCTCTGTATATGAAACGTATACATATCATATCACATCCGTGGCGCATGTCACAAAGACGGTGACGCCAGAGTTGAACAAGCGGTCAGTGACCATGCCAGGGCCGGTGCGTGTCGGGGAAAATGATCGGAAGGACGCCGCGGCACAAGGAAGTGCCGCCTTGGGCCGGCAGGCCCAAGTGAGGGTCGACAAGGCCAGCAAAACCGCGTTTTGCGCCAGAGTTTGTCAACCCGTCCCCTGACCATGCCATGGAAGGCCTGTGTCAGTGTGGATAAATGAAAAGAACACCGCGGCACAAGGAAGTGCCGCCTTGGGCCGGCAGGCCCAAGTGAGGGTCGACAAAGCCAGCAAAACCACGCTTTTGCGCCAGAGTTTGTCAACCCGTCCCCTGACCAGGCCATGGAAGGCCTGTGTTAGGGAAATAAAAGAAAAAGGCCGGATTGCTCCGGCCTTAAGGGTTGTGCTGACGGATCAGGCCAGCTCTTTGGGAATGCGAATGGATTCCACCAGGTCCTGAATTTCTTTCGGCGGCGGCGCGGTGACTTTGCTGACCACCAAAGCCACGGCGAAGTTCAGCAGCATGCCCAGCGTGCCGATGCCTTCAGGTGAAATTCCGAACAGCCAATGCTCGGCGTTGTTGAGTTCCAGGTGCATGAACTTGAAGTAAATGATGTAGCCCATGGTGAACACAATGCCGACAATCATGCCGGCGATCGCACCGGTTTTGTTGGCGTTCTTGCTGAAAATACCCAACAGAATGGCGGGGAACAGCGACGAGGCGGCCAGCCCAAATGCAAGGGCCACCACCTGTGCCACAAATCCCGGCGGATTGGCCCCCAGATACCCGGCGATGAGGATCGCCACTCCGGCGGCAATCCGCCCGAACAGCAACTCCTGTTTTTCCGAGACCTGTGGCGCGAACACGCCTTTGATCAGATCGTGTGAAATCGCTGCTGAAATTACCAGCAACAGCCCCGCCGCGGTTGACAGCGCGGCGGCGATGCCACCGGCGGCAATCAAGGCGATCACCCAGTTGGGCAATTGCGCGATTTCCGGGTTGGCCAATACCATGATGTCGCGATCCACTTTCAGCTCATTGCCGGCCCAGCCGTAACTGTCGGCGGTGGCTTTGAACGCGGGGTTCTTGTCATTGTAGTACTGGATGCGGCCGTCGTTGTTCAAATCTGTGTGCGTCAGCAATCCGGTTTTTTCCCAGGTGGTAAACCAGCCGGGCCTGTCTTCATAGCGCAGATTGCCGTCCACCGTGCCGACCTCACCCGGTTGCAGGGTATCGATCAAATTCAACCGGGCCAATGAGCCGACGGCCGGTGCGGTGGTGTACAGAATGGAGATGAACAACAACGCCCAGCCGGCCGATTTGCGCGCATCGGACACCTTCGGTACGGTGAAGAAGCGCACAATCACGTGCGGCAGGCCGGCGGTGCCGACCATCAAAGCGGCGGTGATGAAAAACACATCCACGGTGCTCTTGGACCCTTCGGTGTAAGCGCCGAAGCCCAGCGATTGCACCACCGAGTCGAGTTTTTCCAGCAGGTAAATGCCTTCGCCGGAAATCTGACTGCCGAAGGCCAGCTGCGGCAGCGGGTTGCCGGTGGCCTGCAGGGAGATGAAGATCGCCGGCACCATGTAAGCAAAGATCAGCACACAGTACTGCGCCACCTGAGTGTAGGTGATGCCTTTCATGCCGCCGAGCACCGCGTAGAAAAACACAATGCCCATGCCGATGATCAGACCGGTGAGAATCTCAACTTCCAGAAAACGGGAGAACACGATACCAACACCGCGCATCTGTCCGGCCACGTAAGTGAACGAAATGATGATCAGACAGATCACCGCAACGATGCGGGCGGTTTTGGAATAGTAGCGGTCGCCAATGAACTCGGGCACAGTGAATTTGCCAAATTTGCGCAAATACGGCGCCAGCAGCAAGGCCAGCAGCACATAGCCGCCGGTCCAGCCCATCAGGTACACCGAGGAATCGTAACCGGCGAATGCGATGATGCCGGCCATCGAGATGAAGGACGCGGCCGACATCCAGTCCGCGGCGGTGGCCATGCCGTTGGCGACGGGGTGTACGCCTTTGCCGGCCACGTAGAAATCGCCCGTGCTTTTCGCTTTGGACCAGATCGCAATGGCGATGTACAGCACAAAGGATGCGACAACGACGATGATGGTGAGTGTTTTAAGATCCATGATCACTCCTCCACGCCGTATTTCTTATCCAGTGCATTCATGCGCTTGGCATACACAAAAATAAGAATCAGAAACACATACAGCGACCCTTGTTGTGCCATCCAGAAGCCCAGTTTGAAACCGGCGAACTGAATGGCATTCAGTTGATCCACCAGCAAAATGGCGCAAACGTAGGACACAAAAAACCAGATGGCAAGCAGCAACCCCATGAGCTTGAGGTTGGCCTTCCAATAGGCCTCGTGATTGTTGTTTGAAGACATAATACCCTCTTTGAGATCGAAAATTGAGTGTATCAATTTAGCAAAATCAACTCGTTTTTTAACTTATACTTTGGTATAAATAGTCCACTGTGAAGCGCCGCATGCGGTCGGGTATGGCAGTTTTTGCGCCCGCAGGGTGCCGTTTCACACGGCGCCGCACCGCGCGGCGGGCACAGCCATTCAAACACAAGGGGGCAGCGCGCTCCACCGGCACCGGTACTCGGCATCGGACGCGCGAAGATTACAACAATGAACGCACATCGCCACTCGCCGCGAACCAATGATCCGCCGTCCATCGGCGCCTGCAGTGGACGCCCGTGCCAGGCCTTCAGCAACGGAACCGCTCCATGCTGAATCATTGGGTGGTCTACGGCATTCTGTTTGTCTACGTGGGCCTGATGTACTGGGTGGCCGACTGGGGCGACCGGCACAACCTGCGGCGCAGTCAATGGGGACGCGGGCTGATCTACGCGTTTTCCCTGGCGGTGTATTGCACCTCCTGGACGTTTTTCGGTGCAGTGGGCACCGCCGCGACCCGTGGCTGGGACTTTTTGCCGATTTACCTGGGCCCGGTTCTGCTGTTCACCCTGGGTTGGCCGCTGGTGCTGCGCATCATCCGCATCAGCAAGGAAAAAAACGTCACCTCCATTTCAGATTTCATTGCCTCCTTGTACGGCAAATCCCGGCGCATTGCGGTGTTGATCACCTGCATCGCCGTGCTGGCGGCGATCCCGTACATCGCTTTGCAGCTGGAGGCCATCTCAGCCAGCCTGCGGGTGGTCACCAACACCGAGATGGGCCACGGCGACAGTCAGTTTCGCATGCTCATGATTGCCCTGTTTCTGGCGCTGTTCTCGATCGCTTTTGGCACCAAGAAACTCGACGTGACCGAACACCACCACGGCTTAATGCTGGCGATTGCCTTTGAATCGGCCATCAAGCTGGTGGCCTTTGTCGCGGTCGGCGTGTTTGTGATTTTCTATCTCTACGATGAACCCGGCCAGATGGTGCAGCAGGTGCGCGCCAGCGAGCACATTGCGCGCGGCCCGTCGCTGACGCTGAACTTTATTTCCCAGACCATGCTGGCCTTGATGGTGTTCATGTGTCTGCCGCGCCAGTTTCACGTCACCGTGGTGGAGAATGAGCACCGCGAAGATCTGCCGCTGTCGCGCTGGGTGTTCATCATTTATCTGGTGATCTTTTCGCTGTTTGTGATTCCCATTGCGCTGGCCGGCAACCAATTCCTCGGCAGCGAAGTCACCCCGGATCTGTACGTGTTGTCCTTGCCGCTGAAGATGGGCGACACCTGGCTGGCCTTGCTGGTGTTCATGGGCGGACTGGCGGCCGCCACCGGCATGGTGATCATTTCCACCATCGCCTTGAGCACCATGGTCAGCAACGACCTGGTGTTGCCCTTGTTTCTGAAATCCAAGCAATACAATCTGCCACAGAAAACCGATTTGCACCAGGTGCTGTTGTGGTCCCGACGCATCACCATTCTGGTCATCACCCTGCTGGCCTTTTTGTTTTACTATTCTCTGGATGTCGGCATTCCACTGGCTGCGCTGGGCAACCTGTCGTTCATGCTGACCGTGCAATTCGCGCCCGCGCTGCTGTTGGGCATTCTGCTGCCCAACGCCAACAAGCGCGCCGCCTTCACCGGTCTGCTGGCCGGTGTGCTGGCCTGGGCGCTGATGGTGTTTTTCCCGGAGTGGTTTGACCGCAGTTTGCGCCCCGACCAGTCAGGCATTCTGTACACCTTGGGACAGCTGACCGGCCAGTCCCCGCCGCTGTTCCGCCTGATTTCTCTGTCTTTGCTGTGCAATTTTGGCGCGCATCTGCTGTACGCCGGGGTCAGCGGCTGGCGTTCCCGACAGCGCGGCAATCTGGTCAGCAACCCCACCCGCATCAACACCGGCGGCATGCGCGTGCGCGATCTGCAAAGCATGGTGGGCAAAATCATTGGTCAGGAATACGCCAACCGCTCCTACCGCAATTTCTTTGCCGGTCTGAATCACGACTACGACGAACACACCGCGGTGTCCTCGCCAATCGTGCAATTCACCGAACGGCTGCTGGCCGGTTCCATCGGCGCGGCCTCAGCCCGCGCGGTGCTCACCGCGGCGCTGAAAAGCAAAGGCTTGGCGATCAACGACATTGTTGATCTGCTGGATGAAACCACCCAGGCAATACGCTTCAACCGGCGCCTGATTGACGCCACCCTGGACAACATTTCCCAGGGCGTCAGCGTGGTGGACGACCAGTTGCGCATCATCGCCTGGAACGACCAGTACCTGAAACTGCTCAGTTACCCGGAGGGCATGGTGAAAAAAGGCATGCCGGTGGAAGATTTGATCCGATTCAACGCCGAACGCGGCCTGCTGGGGGCGCGCAACATTGAACGGGAGATTGAAAAACGTCTGATTTATCTGCGTCAACGCACATCGTATCGCTTCACCCGGGCGTTCAAGGACGGGCGGTTTCTGGAAATCGAAGGCAATCCAATGCCCAACAACGGCTACGTCACCACCTACACCGACGTGACCTACTACAAGAAAATTGAAAAACAGTTGCGCGACAGCCAGAACCGCATCCGTTTTTACACCGACAACGCACCGGCGATGCTGGCCTACGTGGACAACGATCAACGCCTGCAATTTGCCAACAAAGCGTATTTGCGTTTTTTCAATGTGCAGCAGGAACGCGTCATCGGACAGCCCATCACGCGGTTTTTCAGTGACACCGAGCTGAACAAGCGGCAGCCGTTTCTGGACGCGGCGTTTGCCGGGGAAACCCAGAGCTTTGAGATGGAAGTGGAAGACCACAAGGGCGAATTGCTGTTTGTGCTCGGCACCTATGTGCCCGACCGCGATCAGGAGAGCGACCAGGTCAACGGCCTGTTTGTGATCATTCAGGACATCACATCGCGGCGCAAGACGGAACTGGAACTGGAGCGCAACCGCCGCTATCTGGAACAACGCGTGGAGGAACGCACGCACGCGCTGTCCGAGGCCAACCGCGAATTGGAGCAGGCCAAGCAAAAAGCCGAAACCGCCAACCTCAGTAAAACCAAATTCATCGCCGACGCCAGTCACGACCTGCTGCAGCCGTTCAATGCGGCGCGGCTGTTTTCTTCCCTGTTGACGGAACAGGCCGAGCGCCTGCCGGTGCAGATTTCCGAGACCGTGCTGAATCTGGACCAGTCGCTGAAATCCGCGGAGAACCTGCTCGGCGCCTTGCTCGACATCGCCAAGTTCGACGCCGGCGGCATGACCATACACCGCAGCCAGTTCCCGATCCAGCAATTGCTCGATGAATTGTGCATCCAGTGCAAGTCGCAGGCCAGCAAACGCGGGCTGAAACTGAAAATCCGGGCCAGCAATGCGTGGGTGAATTCCGACAGCCAGTTGCTCTATCGCGTGTTGCAGAACCTCACCATCAATGCCATCCGCTACACCGAACAGGGCGGGGTGCTGGTGGCGTGCAGAACGCGCGGCGAGTGGCTGGACATTGCGGTGTACGACACCGGGGTGGGGCTCAGCGACAGCGAACAGTCGATCATTTTCCAGGATTTTCAGCGTTTGAATCACCCCAACCTGCGTGAAGACAAAGGCCTGGGTCTGGGCCTGTCGATCGTTGAACGCATCGTCAATCAGCTGGGACATGCGCTGCAGGTGCGCTCGGTGCGTGGCCAGGGGTCGTGTTTTTCTGTGCGTGTGCCCCGAGTGGCGGCCCGCAATGTTGCAGAAATCAATCGCACGCGACAATCGGCGGAACAGGAACGTTTCTCACCGGACAAACCGCCGGTGCTGTGCATTGACAATGAAAGCCAGATTCTCACCGGCATGCACAAGCTGATCAGCAACTGGGGGCATCAGGTGTACTGCGCCAGCGACTACCAGGAGGCCTTCAATCTGTTGGAGGACGGCGTTGAACCGGCGGTGATGCTGGTGGACTATCATCTGGACAATGAGAACGGCATCGATGTGGTGCAGCGCCTGCGCGGCCGTTTTGATCCGCAGTGCCCGGTGGTGGTGATCACCGCCGACCGTTCGGACGCGCTCAAAAATCAGGTGGCTGAGATGGGATTTGGGTTGTTGCTCAAACCGATCAAGCCGGCGCCGCTGCGTTCCCTGATCAATCAATATTCCAAGCGCATGCATTGAGCTGCAGCGTCAGCGCACTGCGCGGTCCTCAGCTGCGCTGTGATCCGGCTTCGTTGTCGCGGTCTTCGAGTTTCAGGCGCGACACTTTCATCACCGCCTGGGTGCGGTTGCGCACACCCAGTTTGCGCATGATCGCGGTGACGTGTGCCTTGACGGTGGCTTCAGAAATGTTCAGGTCAAAGGCAATCTGTTTGTTCAACAGGCCCTGTTTGATCAATTGCAACACATTGAATTGCTGTGGGGTCAGTTCGGCCACACAGCGGGTCAGTTCCATCAATCCGGCCTCGTCGTCTGTTTCATCGGCTGCGTCCAGGTTATCGGGAAAATAGGTGTCGCCGCGCAGCACCGCAGCGATGGCTTCGCGAATCACTTCAATGCTGGCCGACTTGCCGATGAATCCCAAGGCGCCGAAGCCTTTGGCCTGGCGGATGATGTCGGGTTTGTCGTTGGCCGAGATCATGATGATCGGCAGCGACGGACACTGTTTCTGCATGTAGGCCAGGGAGGAAAAACCTTCCACGCCGGGCATGTGCAGATCCAGAATCAGCAGGTCCGCGTCGGCGTGCTCGCGAACCTGCTGGCGCAAGGAATCCAGTGATTCGCATTCAATGATCTGGCAATGCCTGTGGTCGGTGACGATGGATTGTTGCAGGGCGCTGCGGAACATCGGGTGATCATCGGCAATGATGATTTTTTCTACCGCGAATTCCATGGCGCCCCCGGTTTCATCGATTCAGCCGATTCTCGATCAGGTGGGTCACCACCTCCGGTTCAGCCAGGGTGGAGGTGTCGCCGAGGTTGCTGTAATCGTTGGCGGCGATTTTGCGCAAGATGCGGCGCATGATCTTGCCGGAGCGGGTTTTCGGCAGGGCCGGTGCCCACTGAATCAGATCCGGTGTGGCAATCGGGCCGATCTCCTGGCGCACCCAGCGCACCAGTTCCTGGCGCAGATTTTCCGATTCCTCGGTGCCGGCCACCAGGGTGACGTAGGCGTAGATGCCCTGACCCTTGATTTCGTGCGGGTAACCCACCACCGCGGCTTCGGCCACGGCCTGGTGCGAGACCAGCGCGGACTCCACCTCGGCGGTGCCCATGCGGTGACCTGAAATGTTCAGCACGTCATCAACGCGGCCGGTGATCCAGTAGTAGCCGTCGGCATCGCGGCGCGCCCCGTCGCCGGTGGTGTAATGGCCCGGAAAGGTGGAAAAATACGTGGCGACAAAGCGTTCGTGATCGCCAAACACCGTGCGCATTTGCCCTGGCCAGCTGTCGGTGATCACCAGATTGCCCTCGGCTTCGCCGTCCAGGCGGTTGCCGTCGCCGTCCAGCAAGGCCGGTTTGATGCCAAAAAACGGGCGCGTGGCGGAACCCGGTTTCAGGTCCGTGGCGCCCGGCAGCGGCGTGATCATGATGCCACCTGTTTCGGTTTGCCACCAGGTGTCGACGATTGGGCAGCGCGAATCGCCGACCACTTCGTAGTACCATTTCCAGGCTTCGGGGTTGATCGGTTCGCCGACCGAGCCGAGCACGCGCAGCGAGCCGCGGTCGGTGGCTTTGACCGGCCCGTCGCCTTCTTTCATCAAGGCGCGGATGGCGGTCGGTGCGGTGTAGCAAATGTTGACTTTGTGTTTGTCGCAGACCTGCCAGAAACGCGAAAAATCCGGGTAATTCGGCACCCCTTCAAACATCAGGGTGGTCACGCCGTTGGCCAGCGGGCCATAGATCACATAGCTGTGCCCGGTGATCCAGCCGACGTCGGCGGTGCACCAGTACACGTCGCCCGCTTGCAGGTCAAACACGTATTCATGGGTCATGGCGGCGTACACCAGATAGCCGCCGGAGGTGTGCAGCACGCCTTTGGGCTGGCCGGTGGAGCCGGAGGTGTACAGAATGAACAGCGGATCCTCGGCATCCATGGGTTCGGCCGGGCAGTCTTCGGACACGTCGGCACTGACTTCGTGGTACCAGTGATCGTGTGCCTGCATCAGCGTGTCCTGATCCGAGGTCTTGATCACCAGCACGTTTTGCAGGTGGTCCATGACGCCGGCTTTCATTGTGGATTTGTCGACATTGGCTTTCAGCGGAATCACCTTGCTGCCGCGCACGCCGCGGTCGGCGGTGATCACCAGCTTGGATGCGCAGTTGATGATGCGGTCACCCAGGGCCTCGGGGGAAAATCCGCCGAACACCACCGAATGCACCGCGCCGATGCGTGCGCAGGCCAGCATGGCATAGGCCGCCTCGGGAATCATCGGCATGTACAGGGTCACGCGGTCGCCTTTTTCAACCCCCAGCTTTTTCAGCGTGTTGGCAAAACGGCACACTTCCCGATGCAATTGTGCAAAGCTGATGTGTTCGGATTTGCTGGGGTCGTCGCCTTCCCAGATGATGGCGGTTTGTTCGGCTTTGTCCGGCAAATGGCGGTCCACGCAGTTGTGACACACGTTGAGCTGGCCGTCGGCGTACCAGCGGATGTGCAGATCGGCTTGATCGTAAGAGACGTCTTTGATCTGGGTGTACGGGGTGTGCCAGTCCAGTCGTTTGCCCTGTTCGGCCCAGAAGGCCTCGCTGTTGGCAATCGATTCGGCGTACATTTTCAGGTACTGTTCATTGCTGCAACGGGTGATTTGTTTGATCGAGTCTTTTACCGGATAAATTGATTTCATTGCTTCGTCTCTTCAGATGCTGGGAAGTGGATACAACACTTCATGTTTGCAGTATTTTTTCGGGCAAACAATCCGACCTTAGTCTTAACATTCAACGAACCCTTGCGCGCGTTCAATTCATGCCCGGAAATGCGCTGACTTTTTTCACCGTGATGTCGGGAAACGAGGAGACCACCTGCACGGTGAAATCGGGAAAGGAGCTGACTTCTTTCCATTGCCCGCAATCGCTGGGGAATGAGGACACAAATTGCACATCAATGTCGGCAAATGAACTGACATACTGTATGCGGATGTCCGGGAAGGAATCGACGAATTGCACATCGCCTTTCAGTTCGATGCCGTTCCAGCGGCAGGATTTGCCCGAGCCGCTGCTGGCGGGCTTGCTGCCGTCCCCTGAGGTGGCGGCCTGGGCCGTTTGAGACAGGGCAAACTGGCCGCCGCCCGATGCGGGCACCGGCGGCTCGTCAATCAGCATCAACAGCAGCAGCACTGCGGTGACAATCAGGGCGATTTGGACGTCTTTGTTCATGGCGGTGCCTCCCGTGCACACACTGATGGATTGCTCTCAATGATAAATAATTATTGTGCTGCCATCAAGACAAGATGTCGCGCAGTCGCAGCGCGCCCGTGGCCGCGCCGTCGCGGGGGGCTGTTTGTGCCAGAAACAGCTCGGCGGTGCCGATCGCGTCTTCCAGTGCGTTGTGGGCGTGGTAGCGGGGCAGGCCGTAGGCTTCGCGCAAATTGAACAGACGCAGCGACGCGGCGCTGTGCGGGCGGTTGAGGCGTTGCATGCGGCGCAATTCAATTTGCATGGTGTCGACCATCAACAGCGGCAGCGGCTGACCGTACAGGGCCCGAGAGGCCTGCTGCAGAAAACTGTATTCGATGCGTTGAAAATGTGCCAGCACCACTTTACCGGCCATGCGCTTCAGCAGGGTGTGCATCAATGCGGCCAGTGGCACACCGGCGTGCACCACATCGTCCGTCAGGCGGTGGATGCCGACGCTCTCACTGCTCAGCGTGCGGCTGCTGTTGACGATCACGTGACAGGCGCTGGCCAATTGCACCCGCCGGGCGCGCAGGTCGCAATAGCCGGCGCTGATGATGTGGTCGCTGCGCACATCCAGGCCGGTGGTCTCAAAATCCAGGGCCAGGTAATCCACCGCTTCGATCGGTGCGGCCGGATCGGGCAACGGGGTGCGCAGGTACTCGCCCAGTGGGCCATCGAGTGCCAGTTTAAGCAGTTTCTTTTGCAGCCGATGGGGTTTGGAGAGCCACAGCATGGGCGGTCACATGCGGCCCTGGTTGTATTTATTGTTGAGCACCTCCTGGTACACGCGCAACAACTCAAACGCGTCCTTGAGGTGTCGGCGTTCAAGCGAGGACAGCGCGTCCGGTTCGACGTAGTTATTGGCTTCGGCGCCGTTGCGGATGTTGATCGCCTGGTGACGCAGCCGCACCAGGCAGAGGAAATCGTAGGCGTCGAGCAGATCGCGACGCGCCTCGTCGCTGATGATGCCGGCGTCGAACGCGGCCTGCAGGCGGTCGCGGGTGTTGATCACCTCAACGCCGGCGTCCAGGGCAAACACACGGGCCAGGTCGGTGATCGGCATGATGCCACGTTTTTTCATGTCCAGGGATTTGTTTTCCGCGCCGTGTTTTTCCAGTACAAAACGGCGAAACAGACCCAGCGGCGGCTTGTTCTGCTGCGCATTGGCGGCCATGTAGGCAAGAAAAATCCGGTTGCCGCGAATTTCCTCTCGCACCGCATCCTGCAGGCGTTTGAATAGCGCCTCGTCGCCGTGCAGGCAGCGCAGGTCAAAGAAGATGCTGGCGAACATCAGGGCCTGGGGTTCGGGTGAATTGATCCATTGATGGAAGTAGCCAAACCAGGTGCTGTAGGGCTGGCGCCACTGGTCGTTGGTGGCCATCACATCGCCTGGGCAGTAGATGTAGCCGCAGCGGTCCAGCCCGTCGCTGACGAATCGCGCCAGCGCGGAGAAGTATTCGCCGTGTTGCGCCGCGTCGTAGGCGTCGTCCAGCAGCAGGCCGTTGTCCTGGTCTGAATGTGCGGTCTGTTCATTGCGCGCCAGAGAACCGGCGACCAGAAACGCGTAGGGCACCGGCGGTGGGCCCAGTTGGTCTTCCGCCAGGCGCAGCAGCCGGCGGGTGATGGCGCGCCCCACCGAACTGATTGAATAGGCAATGTCGTTGGCGTTCAAGCCGGCCTCGACCAGTTTGCACAAAGTCAGCGGCAAACGCCCAGAAAGTTTCTGCAATTGGTTGATGTCAACGGCCTTGTGCACTTCGTTGACCACATAAATTGGATTGCGGCTGTGGTGGTGCATCAAATCGGTGGCAGTCAGCAGGCCAAGCACGGTGCCTTTCTCGACCACCGGCAAATGGCGGATGTTGTGCCGCGCCAGCACCAACATCGCTTCAAGCACCGTGGCCTGAGTCGGCAGCGTCACCAGTCGGGTGCTCATGACCACACTGATCGGCTCGTCGTGTTTGATGTCATCGGCCACCACGCGGGTGCAGAATGCCCGGTCGGTGACGATGCCGACCAGGTCATCGTCCGTCATCACCAACACCGCGGTGCGGTTCTTTTCACGCATGGCGCGGGCCGCATCGCCAATGGGGGTGTCCGGTTGCAGGCGGATGAAACCGCTGTCCATCAAGTCCGCCACCCGGGTGTTGGCCAGCGCCTGGCCTTCATCCTGGGCGTTCAGTTCGCTCAATGCGCTGCGCAGCCGTTGGTGCTTGTGCTGGCTGAAATAGGCGTTGAAGGCGCTGTGCGACTGCATCAGACGGTGGTAGGTTTCGCCCGGTATGCAATAAAACAGAGAATCCTCCAGCGCACTGACCCGGTTCTCAATGCGGCCGCCGCGTTCCAATGCGCGGTGCCCGAAAAAATCACCCTGGGCAAAACGTGCCACCAATCCCTGGTCGTTGTCGGTGCGTTCCACCGCGCCGGTGCGAATCAGAAACAGCCAGTGGTTGTCCTGACCGGGTTCCAGCACCGTGCTGCCGCGCGGCGTGTAACTGATTTCCACGTCTTCTGCCAGTGCTTTGAGCGTCGTTTCATCCAGTTTGTTTAACGGCGCGCAGGATTTCAGGTAATCAAATATTTCAAGTTGTTCTATTTCCATGCGTGCCTCCGTCGGATGCTAGAAAATGACCCGCGTGTCGGTGAAAAATTTGGCCTGCCCGATGGCGGCGGCCAGGCGCAGTTGCGTGAACGAACGCAGCGACACCCCGTCTTCCAGTTGCACTTGCCAATAGGTGCCGTCGTCGCTTTTCATCATGCGAAACTGCGTCATGGAGCCGCTGGCATCGCCCAGCGCCAGAGACAGCACGTCAACCGGTTTGCTGGCGATCAGGCCGAGTTGCAGGCGGTTCTGTTTTTCCGTGCTGATCAGCTTGAGCGTCAAATCACCGGCGATGAGATGACAGGCGTTGTCGGCAGGTCGGCAATCGCCGCTCAGCAGCAGGCGGTGTTCGCCGCCGGTGA
>JBNLBT010000078.1:0-15172 GCA_050303435.1 Marinicellaceae bacterium | reverse complement strand
CTGACCTGAGTTTTTCGCGGATTGGGCCGAGTTGAGCGGACCAGACGCGGCCTGAAAACCATTGAACACACGCACGTGGGGTGCAATTATGAAGAAAAAAATCACAGTATTGGGCGGCGGCCGCATCGGCGCCGCGATTGCCGACAACCTGGCACAAGACCACGCGGTGCGTCTGGCCGATCTCAGCGTGGAACACCTGAAAGGACTGAGCCAGCGCTGTGAATTGCGCGCCTGCGACCTGGGCGACGCGGCGGCCCTGAAAGACTGCATTGACGACGCCGAGGTCGTGGTTGGTGCCTTGCCCAGCCGCATGGGATACACCACGCTGGAACGCCTGATCCGCGCCGGCAAACAAATCGTCGACATCTCATTTTTTGCCGAAGACGCGCTGGCGCTGGATGATCTGGCCAAGCAACACGGGGTGTCCGCGCTGGTGGATTTCGGTCTGGCACCGGGTTTGTCAAACCTGTACGCAGGTCACCTGTTGACGCGCTTTGACCGCCTGGAAGAATTCGTCTGCATGGTCGGCGGGGTGCCCACCGAACGCGTTGAGCCGTTTCAGTACAAGGCGCCGTTTGCGCCGTTGGACGTGATCGAGGAATACACCCGCCCGGCACGCATGCGGCGTCACGGCGAGGATCTGGTGCTGCCGGCCATGAGCGAAATTGAAGCGCTGTATTTTGACGGCATCGGCAGCATGGAGGCGTTCAACACCGACGGCCTGCGCTCTCTGCTGAAAACCACCGACATCCCCAACATGGCGGAAAAAACCGTGCGCTATCCCGGCCACGCGCGCTTCATCCAACAGCTCATCGACGCCGGGTTCTTCAGCCCGGAACACCGCGAAAACACTGCCAAAGTGCTGTTGCAGCAATGGCAGTTCCAGCCGGGTGAAACCGATCTGACGGTGATGCAGATGCGCGCCGCGGGGCACATCAACGGCGTGAAAAAAACCTTCAATTACCAACTGATTGACCATTTCGACGCGCAGCGCCAGGTCAGTTCCATGGCGCGCACCACCGGCTACACCTGCGCCGCCGGCGTGCGTCTGCTGCTGAATCACTCCCTGCCGCACGGCGTGCTGCCGCCGGAGTTGATCGGTCGCAAGCAGGACTGGTTTGATGCGCTGATGCAGGAGTTGGCGGTGCACAACATCGTGATCCGCGAGGTGTGATTTGAGCGATTTCATTCCCTTCACCTATCGCCCGCAATTCAGCGACGCCGAACGGGCATCGGCAGCGAGTGCGTTCAACGCGCTGATGCAGCAACGCCGCACGGTGAGGGATTTCACCGATCAGGCGGTGCCACGGACGGTGATTGAAGC
This sequence comes from Marinicellaceae bacterium, assembly GCA_050303435.1. Classification (GTDB taxonomy): domain Bacteria; phylum Pseudomonadota; class Gammaproteobacteria; order Xanthomonadales; family Marinicellaceae; genus JBNLBT01. The sequence continues at coordinate 13,848 of JBNLBT010000078.1, read as the reverse complement.
GTGCATCCGCGCGGCCGCCTCGGCGCCCAGCGGCGCGCACCGTCAGCCCTGGCACTTCGTCGCGGTGTCCGACCCGACGATCAAGCAACAGATCCGCGTCGGTGCGGAAGCCGAGGAACGCGAGTTCTATCAAAAGCGTGCGCCGCAGGAATGGCTGGACGCCCTCAAGCCGCTGGGCACCGATGAGCACAAGCCGTTTCTGCAAACCGCGCCGTGGCTGATCGCGGTGTTCGCCGAGCGCTACGGCCTGGATGCGCAGGGACAGCGCCTGAAACATTACTACACCGGCGAATCGGTGGGCATCGCTTGCGGTTTGCTGCTGGCCGCGCTGCATGCTTGCGGCCTGGCCACGTTGACCCACACCCCCAGTCCAATGGGCTTTTTAAAAACCGTGCTCAAGCGACCGGACAACGAGCGGCCGTATCTGTTGATCGTCACCGGGCACGCCAGCGCGCAAGCCACGGTGCCGAACATCCGGCGCAAGGACGACGATCAGATCATGACTTTTTTTAGTGGCGATGCGGGGTGATGGCCGGCCGCCAGATCTCACTTTTCTGTTGCAGATTCAAACGCGCCATGGCCGGTGAGGTGGAGGGCAAAATCCGTGTTTCAATGGCGGCCTGTTGCGCCGGCAAACCCGGCAGCACACGCCGTCGATAGGCCTTCGCGGCGGCCTGGCCATTGAAACAAATGCGCTGGATGCGCGGATGCCGCAACAACAGCGCGGCAAAATCATTCACTTCAATGCTGTCGGCGACGATGTCGGCGTCCAATGAGCCGGGTCGATGGCAGCGCTGCAGCACGTCCCACAACGCCAGAGAGCCTTGCAACAGCGTGCGCAGACGTTGCGCATATTCGACCGGCACCTCCGTTTCAAGCGCGGCGCAGGCAATCGGCCAGAAGGCGTTGCGCGGGTGTGCGTAGTATTGCTGCTGTTGCAGTGAGGCCACGCCGGGCATGCTGCCAAGAATCAACACGCGCGATTCGGCGTTGATGACCGGCGCGAAGGAGTGCAACGCACCGGTCGTTGGGGTTTTTCCGCCGCGTCGTGTCACCACGCCTCAACGGTCCAGAGCCTGCATTGCGCGGCCGACGTATTCAAACAGCGCCGTACTCAGGCCCATGGCTTCGGCCTGTGCCGGGTTTTGTTGCCAGCCGCTTTGCACGCGGCGTTCTATGTCGGCGTCGCCGCCGCTGAATTGCTGCACCAGATCGCGCCATTCGCGCGCCAGTTGCTGCACCGACGGATCGCTCACGTCGGTTCCGGCTGTGCGTGCGGCGTCCACGGCGGCAATCAGCTCGCCCCAGCGCTGTTGCGCCTGTTGCATTTTTTCAGGTCCAATTTCTTCAGCGCGGGCCTTGAGTTGTTGGCGCTGCGCTGCGGTGTAATTTTTTTCAAACATCTGCGTCATTCCTATGCTGGTTAACAATTGATCATCAGACACCGTCTCAAGTTTCAGCGCCCGTTGCAGATCGTCCAGTCGCGCCAGCAGGCGCTCGGCGTGGTCAATCTGCTGCGCCAGTTGGCGGCGCTGTCGGGTCACAACTTCGGACAATGTCAACTCATCACGGTCCAGCACCCGGCGGATTTCATCTAGAGAGAAACCCAGGGACTTCATTGACACAATGTGCTGCAAACGCAACAGGCTCTCACCGTCGTAATGGCGCTGCCCCGCCGCGTTGCGACGCGCCGGTTGCAACAGGCCGCACGCTTCATACCAGCGCAGGGTGCGCGGGGTCAGATTCACGCGGCGGGCCAGTTCACCGATGCGCATTGAAGTGGATGCTGTGTTCATGACGCGTGCAGTGTACGGCTTGACGTAACGTCAGAGGCAAGGACTTTATTGAAAAAAATTTGACGGCGCAGCGGACCGGCCGTTGGGCGCGGCCGCGAACACTGGCTGGGTGCCAGCCCTTACGCGCCGGCCACCCCGGCATCGTCGCGTTTGTGCCAGATAAAAATGCGCATCGGTGGCATGTTCTTGTATTCCATTTGGATGCGCGGTTTGCCAAACACCGGCGTGGCCAGCTGACTGACGCGGTCGCGCAACTGATAAGCCACAAACAAACCGCCGGGTTTCAGCGCGGCGTGGATGGAATCGATGATTTTCTGATCCAACCCTTTGGGCAGGGTGGAAAACGGGATGCCGGAGATGACCACATCGGCGGCCTGCCAGCCGGCTTCACGCATGATGGTTTTGAGGTGTTCGGCGCCGCGATCGCTGATGATCAGGCGTTCATCGTCGATGGTTTTCTTGATGTGTTCAACGAATTTTTTGTTGATTTCCACCGTGATCAGCTCGGCCTCTTGCGGCATCGCGCTGAGCAGGCCTTTGGTGGTGCCGCCGGTGCCGGGCCCCAACTCGATCACCCGCGCGGCCCGGTCCAGTTGTGCGCTGCGCGCAATCCGTCGAATCAGAAACGAGGAACTGGGAAACAGATAGCCCACTTGCAGGGGCTTGCTCACGGCGTGTTTTAAAAAAACCGCCGAATCCTTCAGTGAATTCTTGATTTTGTCTTCATTCATTCCAGCAACTTCTCCTGCAAAAAGGCCACGATGTCCTGCGTCGCTATGCGTTGACTGTTTTTCAAATCGCGGCGGTTGCGGTATTCCACGCACCCTTCATCCAGCGTGCGGTCACCGATCACCACCTGATGCGGCGTTCCAATCAATTCGGCGTCGGCAAACATCGGCCCCGGCCGGACCTTGCGGTCGTCCAGCAACACGTCAATGCCGGCTTCACTCAGCGCCCGGTGCAGCTGCTCAGCGGTTTCCGCCACGCGCTGCGATTTGCTGTAGTTCATCGGCAACAGGGCCACGCTGAATGGCGCCAGCGCCGGCGGCCAGATGATGCCCGAATCGTCGTGGTTTTGTTCAATGGCGGCGGCCACCATGCGCGACACGCCCATGCCGTAGCAGCCCATTTCCATGGCCCGGGCCTGGCCGTTCTCATCCAGCACCACGGCGTTCATGGCCTGGGAATATTTGTTTCCCAGCTGAAAAATGTGCCCCACCTCAATGCCGCGCGCCTGTTGCAACACGCCTGCGCCGTCGGGGCTGGGGTCACCGACCTCGGCGTTGCGAATGTCCGCGGCGCGGTGATGGTTGGCATCGCGTTGCCAATTGACGCCGCCCAGGTGTTGGCCGTCGCGGTTGGCGCCGCAGACGAAATCCGCCATGTTGGCGGCGGTCAGATCGGCGATCACGGTGCACTCCAGGCCCTTGACACCAATGAAACCGGCTTCGCACCCGGTCAGTTTGCGGATCGCTGCCTCATCGAGAAATTCCAGCGGGGAGGCCACTTCCGGCAGATTGGCGGCCTTGATTTCGTTCAACTGGTGATCGCCGCGCAAAACCAGAGCCACCGGCCCGTCAACGCCCTGCACCAGCAGGGTTTTGACCAGTCGATCGGTGCCCAGATTCAGGTGTTCGGCCACCGCTTCGATGGTTTTCTGAGTCGGTGTGTCCAGTGTCTGCAGGGATTCACCCGGTGCGGCGCGCTCAGATATCAGCGACACCGCGGCGCACTTTTCGATGTTGGCGGCGTAGTCGCTTTGATCTGAATACATCAGCGCGTCCTCGCCGGAATCGGCGATCACGTGAAATTCCTGCGACCCCGAACCGCCGATGGCGCCGGAATCGGCCAGCACGCAGCGGTATTCTAGCCCCAGACGTTCCAGAATGCGCGAATAGGTGGTGTGCATCAAATCGTAGGTCTGTTGCAGGCAGTCGCTGCTCAGATGAAATGAATAGGCGTCTTTCATCAGGAATTCACGCGCGCGCATGACACCGAAACGCGGGCGAATCTCGTCACGAAATTTGGTCTGAATCTGGTAATAATTGATCGGCAGCTGCTTGTAGGAATTGATTTCATTGCGGGCAAAATCGGTGATCACTTCTTCGTGCGTGGGACCAAAGAAATACGCCCGTCCGGCGCGGTCCTGCAGTCCCAGCAACTGGCCACCGAACTGTTCAATGCGACCGGTTTCCTGCCACAGTTCCGCCGGCTGCACCGCCGGCATCAGCACCTCCAGTGCGCCGGAGGCGTCCATCTCCTCGCGAATGATCTGTTCGACTTTTTTCAGCACCTTCAGTCCCAGCGGTGCCCAGGTGTACAGACCGGCGCCCAGTTTGCGGATCATGCCGCTGCGAATCATCAGACGGTGACTGACGATCTCGGCATCGGCCGGGATTTCCTTGCGTGTCACCAAGTGAAACCGACTCACTCTCATGCTGCCTTCACAACCCCATGAAAAAAAAGGTATATCTTAGCTGAATGTGCAAGCCAATGACACGGCCTTGTCCGATTTTTTTAGTGTCCGCAATAACTGTTGGCCGCCGTCACGGACAAGTTTTCCATTTCGCCGTTGTCTTTTTCCACCTGCAGCGCTCCGCCATCGCTGTGCATCAGCGTTTCGCTGGTGAACTCGGTCAAGCCGGGGTCAGTGCCCGAGGGCAGGAAAAACCCTTCGCCGCCGTTGCTGGCATCCACCCGACTGTGCACCGCGTTGTCACTGAACGGCGCATTGGAGGTGATCACCTGCCAGGTGGGAATGGCGCGGTTATTGGCATCCAGCACCGGATGGGCCTGACCAAATTCATCGACGGTTTTGAGGTAGGTGAAATCCGCCGCCACCAAATTCAGTGCGCCGTCGCGCCGGTACACAAACTGCACGCGGCCCTCCGAGTTTTCCAGTGGGTTGGCCAGCACCTGGGCAAAGGGGTGACAGAAATCCGGCTGCTTTTGTTCGCCGGGCACCAGCGCTGTGAGCGACAGATCGCGGTATTCGCCGTGCAAGGCGTTGTCATTAAAAAACGCCGCGTCAACGGCGCCGGCGGGCAAGGCATCCTGCAATTCGTCCAGCACCGACGCGCGGGTGTCGATTTCCACGCGCAGGCGACGCGGCAACAAGTCACCGTCCGCGTACAGGCGGGTCTTGCGCAACAGGCCCACCGGTTTCAGCGGCACACCGCCGGGCGACAGATCGCCGGTCGGCAGATACAGCGGCACGCTGAAGGCATCGCCTTCGCCCGGCACCTCACCCTGGGCCACCAACCACACCGGCTCCCCGGCGTTGTTGACCGAAAATATGGCGTCGAAATTGATGTTCTGTGGACCGCCCGGGGCCGCCGAATTGACCAGCATGGAAGAGAAAATGCCCTGACGCGGAATCGCCGGGTCGGCCCAGGCGTTGTTCATCTCCTCGGCCGGGAAATAGGGGTTCTCGATGAACGCCGCCGGCCTCGCGTACAGGTAATACACGTCCTGTCCACCGGCGAAGGTGGCAGCGTAGGCGATGTGCGCGCCGCCGTTGTCCGAAACCACGTCAAAATAGTCGCCGAGCTTGTCCTGAATCGGATAACCCAAATTGTGTAAAAACGGCGGCGACAGCGGCTGATTGGCCGAGAACGTCACGCCGCCGTCGTAGGAATAGCTCCAGTACAATTGTGATTGCGTGCCCGTTGGGCTGATGCGCGTGTCGTACCACAGCAGATCCAGCCGTCCGTTGGGCGCCAGACCCATGGTGCCGAACCACTGGTTGTTATTGCCGCTGTCGCGATTGATTTTCTGCACCGGCGAGAAACTCACACCGCGGTCGGTGCTGCGGGTCAGCTGCACGTTCAGGCCTCCGGGACCCAGCGGTTTGATGCTGGCGAACACGTACACATGACCGCGCGTGTGGCGATTGGATTTGTCCACCTGAATCCACATTTGTCCATCCAGGCCGTCGGGGTTGATGAAGCCACTGAACCCCAAACCACCGCCCATCACCAGTTCCGTCACCTGATTGAATTGCCCCGGTGCAAACGGCGAATCCAGGGCGCCGTCTATGCGCAGCATCTGGTTGGTATTATACGAAGTATACGGGTTGGCTCCCACCACATACAGGGACCCATCGGGCCCCAGGGCCACGGTGCCAAACACCGGCTGCACCGGCATTTCTTGCGGCTCACTGAACGACAGCCCGCCGTCCAGCGAATAATTGTATGTGCGTGGAAAATACGAGTTGCCGGCCACATTCCACACCGCAAAAATGCGCGTCAGATCGGCGCTGTTGGCGTCGTCGACCACAAACCAGCTTTTGTCTCCGCCGTAGGCAAAGGTTTTATCAATCCAGGTTTTGCCACCATCCAGTGAACGCCATTGATCCACCAGAAATACGTCGTCGTCGGTGCTGGGTGTGCCAAAAATGTCTTCAACTTTGAGGCTTTGATAGTAAAACACACCATCCGCACCGGCGGCCAACACCGGGTCGCTGCGGAATGTGCCCGGTTCCAGCGGCCCAACCGAATGCCAGCTGAGCCCAGCGTCGTCAGAATAGGCCGCACCGGCCTGACGATAGGCGCTGCCGATGCTGTCAAACTGACGCCAACCCACGGCGATCTGTGCCGGGTTCAGCGGATTCACCGCCAATGAGGGTTCGTTGGCCGCGTCGGCCACAATGTTCATGCCCTGTGCATCCACATTGACTTGTCGGGACTCGTATTGAGGCAAGCCATCGGGGTGCACTTTCAGCGCCGCGCTGCGGATTTGTGGGCTGGGGTGCAGTCCAGCCTTTTGAGTGGGCATCAAGCGGTCAGAACGCCAAAATTCCAGCGTCTCGGATTCGCCGGGATTGGGCGCTGTGGCGGCGTGCAGTGCGGTCGCGGTCAACAACAGTCCGGACAAGAGGTGGTGGCGCTTGAATGGCATGCGGATCTCCATTGCTCGGAGGTTCTATGATAATCTTCGTAGCTTATCAGGTCAAGCCTTGTGAAACGGCGCGGTGGTGCTTTAAGTGCCTTTTTTCGTGGGCACCCGCTCGCGCTCCGGCGCCACCCGCGATCGCCGGTCCAACCGGCTGCCTACTTTTTTGAATGCTGATGCATGTAGAATGTGATGGGCCGGGTACTGACCATAACGGCGCCACCTCCTTGCTGCACAATCTGTGCCTGCAGTGTGTGGGTTCCTCGCGCGATCTGTCCCAGTGTCTGGGTTTTTCCGCGCTCGGGCGGCTGGGGTTTGCCGTCCACCACAAACTGGATCTGATGGTTTTTGGCCAGTTGTCCTTTGAAATCAACGCTGGCACTCAAAGATCCGCCACTGCCCCAGATGTTTTCCTCCGCTTGCGGCGAAGTGATTCTGAAACGCGCGTACATCACGCCATCGCCGGCGTCGTTCCCAACGCTTGAGTTCGAAGTGGTTCTGTTCGCAGGTGCGCGCGTGGCCGGCGGTGGATCATCGGCCGGCATCACATTCAGCTGTGGCAGATCCGCTTCCTGGTAATCTTCTCCAGGCGGGTTTTCGGTGTAATGAATCACGCCGTCTGCGTCTTTGTATTTATAGATTTTCTTTTCGTCTTCGCCTTCCGCGGCCGGTACTGCCTGTGCAAACAACAGCGCCAGAAACAAGAATGTTTTCATGGTGGTTCGACTCAATCCGCAAATAACATGGATTCTTTGTTATACAGCCTGACCGCCATCCATGCAAGAATTATCGCCAACACCAGCGTGCCACTGAACACCGCCAGAATTGAGATCATGCCGACCGCATCGCCGCGCATCATCTGGTTGATGATCAGATTCTGTCCCAGGATCGGAATGAACATCATCCACAACTTTTCTTTCACCGGCATAAACATCAGCAGCATGCTCGGAATCATCGGCACAAACATGATCAACGACACATAAGTCTGCGCCTCGCGAAAATTTTTGCTGAACGCGGCTATGATGGTCTGCAATGACGCGGCCATCAAAGCCACCGGCACCAGAATGACCAGCAATACGGCCATTTTTTCCAGCCCCAGCGACACCGTCATGCCCAATTCTTGCAGCGGCAGAAACGGGATGCTGAGTCGAAACGCCGCCAGAGTGAACACCAGCGTGGCCAGCCCGAAGATGAACGTTGCCGCCAGCTTGCCGGATAATATCTGTGTGCGGCTGACCGGATTGATGAACAGCGGCTCCATGGATTTACGCTCCTTTTCACCCGCGGTGGTGTCAATCGCCAGATACATGCTGCCCATAAACAGGCCCATGATCAGGAAATACGGCAGGAAGCTCATCACCATGGCGCCACGGCTTTCGGCGGTGGAGGTGTCGCGGTCTTCGATGTACACCGCCTGCATCAGAGAGGGGCTGACGCCGCGCAATTGCAGGCGTGAAGCGCCAATGGTGCCGGAATAGGCGGCGATCATCTGTTTAATGCGTGTGACCGTCACGCCGGCGGCGCCTTTGGCTGAATCGTCGTAATACAGTTTGACTTTGGCCGGACGCCCGGCGGCGAAATCTTCGCTGTAGCCGGCGTCAATTTCCAGCACGGCGTCGTGGTCTTTGTCGCGAATGATTTGTTCAGGGGCCTTGTTGGCGCTGAGTATTTTCACGCCCTGGCGTTTCAGAAACGCGGTCAGGGATTCAGCACCGGCCATGTTGATGACCGGCACTTCCAGCGCCGCTTCGGCTTTGTCCTGACGCATTTTGACCGAGAAATTGATCATCATGACAAACAGAATTGGCCCCAACAGGGAACCCATGACGATGGAAGAGGTGATGGTGCGGCGATCTCTGAGGTTTTCAATGATCTCCTTCATCATGACGATGGAAAAAGGCGATTTCATGTGTCTTCTCCTTCATTGACCAGCGACACGAAGGCGTCTTCCAGCTGCGCCTCGCCGGTCATTTGCAATATCTCGGCTTCACTGCCGCTGGCCTTGATCACGCCGTCGCTGATGATCACAATGCGATCACACACCGCCGAGACTTCCTGCATCACGTGCGATGAAAACAGAATGCATTTGCCTTTGGCGCGTTCGTCGCGCAGAAAGCGGCGCACCGCGCGGGTGCTCATCACGTCCAATCCATTGGTCGGTTCATCCAGCATGATGTTTTGCGGGTCGTGCACGATGGAACGGGCCAGCGCCACCTTGACCCGCTGTCCCTGTGAGAACCCTTCGGTCTTGCGATCAGCAAAACGGGTGATGCCCAGCCGTTCGATCAATTCATCGGTGCGGCTCTTCAGATCGCCTTCGTTCATGCCGTGCAGTCGGCCGAAATACTCAATGTTCTCACGCGCCGTGAGCCGCGTGTACAGACCCCGTGCGTCGGGCAAAACACCGATCCGCTTGCGCGCCACCAGCGGTTCTTCCACCGGATTGATGCCGTCGATCATGACGCGCCCCTGCTGCGGCGTCACCAGCGCATAAATCATGCGCAATGAGGTGGTTTTGCCGGCCCCGTTGGCACCCAGCAAGGCGGTGATCTGGCCGTCTTCAGCGCGCAACGTCACGTCACGCACCGCGGCCACATCACCAAACGATTTTTTCAAATGTTCAGCGGCAATCATTCTTTCGGTCCCATCAGGTTGATAAAAAACGGCGTGTAGTCGAAGTGCTGCATGCAGTCGGTGTCAAGTTCTGCGGCCGGATCCTCGATGAATTCTGCCATGATGCCGGGCATGCAGCCCTGCACAAACACGTTGTGGCCCTGGCCTTTGACAACCAGATGGCGGGCGTTGGTCAGTGTTTCGGCCGCGCGCTCGGCAAAAGCCGGCGGTGTCACCGGATCCAGTTCACCGGACAACAGCAGCACCGGCAAATCAGACGCCACCGGCGCTTTAAAGTCGGGCGACGCATCAATGTGAGGCCATTCATTGCAACGCAGGGCCATCATTTCAAACACCTGCTCGCCAAAAAAATTCTGCTGCGAGGCCGACTCTTCTCCGTAAAAAGGTTCATCCTCACTGCACACCACCGACAACTCAAGACCACTGCTGAGCGACTGAGACAGGGCGTTGGCTACGGTGATTGCCTGATAAGCCAGGGTTTCCGGTGAACCGTTGTTGGCCCGATGAATCAACAAGGGAATCATGCCGATGGTGTTGGCGCTGTAGCTGAACATGCGCAGCGCGGTTGCAGCGCTGAGTTTGTCCAGACGGAAATCCCGCATTTCACCGGTGACCGGATCGGCCAGTCGCAATGTTTCAGGCGCTTCTTCCAGACGGTCCAGCAAACGCCACAGCCCCGCAAACACGTCACCAAATTCAGCACCACAGGTGGCATCGCCGGTGTACAGGGATCCAATTTTTCGCAACGCGGCTTGCAGATTGCGTTCATGCGACGACAGCAGCGCCTCCTGTTGCGGCACCACGCCGTCCAGCACCACCGCACGCAATGCATCCGGATACAGTTTCATGTAGGTCAATGCTTTGCGGGTGCCATAGGAAATGCCCAACAGATTCCAGCGCTCAATGCCCAGCGCCTGACGCACCGCTTCAAGGTCATGGATGCTGTTGGTGGTGGTGTATTGCACCGGGTCGGCGTCCAGAGACTCGGCGCAGCTGCGAATCGCCTCGCGCATCGGTTCCGGGTCCGCCAAAAGGTCGGCCTCGGTGGCTTCAAAGTCAGCAAATTCACAATTCAGCGGGTTCGATCCACCGGTGCCGCGCTGATCCACCAGCACCACATCGCGCTGCGCCAGCACGCCGGCGAAGACCGCATGCATCGACACATAGGATTGCAACGCCGATTGCCCGGGTCCGCCGGCCAGCATCAACAACGGGTCGGGCCGCTTGTTCGCCGCGTTGCTGCGCACGCGGGCAATTTTCAGCTCTATGGTGCGGGCCGGTTCGGCGCGGTTTTCCGGCACCGCCAGCACGCCGCATTCGGCTTTCACTGTTTGCGCACCACCGGGCGAGCCCAGGTGGCACGGTTCAAGTTCGAGCGCACCGGCAAGCGGGCTGCCCAATGTGGCCATCAGGCCCAATATTCGAATCGATGTCAGATTTTTCATTGTCATTTTTTCATCTTCGCTGGCGTGCGATCCGCGGCACTCGGTGAAGGTTCTGAGTGCCGGAACTGCCCGGCGTGAATTGAATCTGCACCCAGCTTAGTGCATGCCCAAGCCGGGTCGCATGGACCAATGGTCATATTTTTTCAGCGCGTTTTGGGACTGACGTATTTTTCCCGCCGGATGCGGGTCACCGGCAGACCCTTGTCCTTGAGCAATTGGAACACCGCGTCCACCATGTCGGGGTTGCCACACAGGTAGGCAATGTCACTTTCGGGGTCAAATTCAAGCGTGCGCAGATGCGCTTGCACGTGCCCCTCGCAGTCATTGGCGTGCGGTGTTTCGCGCGCTTCGCGTGACAGGCACGCCACGTATTCAAAGCCCGGGCGATCGGCCGCTGCAGCCAAAAAATCGCTTTCATACAGCAAACCCGAAGCGTTGCGGGCGCCCATCACCACGGTCACCCGGGCGCCGTCATCGACGCGTTCACATAAGGTGTGCAACATGGCCCGGTACGGTGTCACACCGGTGCCGGTGGCAACCAGGACATAATGTTTCAAGCGTTCATCGCTTAAACAGAATCGTCCGTACGGACCGGACGCCTGAATCACATCGCCCGGGCGCATGGCCGCCAGGTGTTCACTGGCCAGACCGCCGGGCACCCAGCTGACGGCGATTTCCAGACGATGCAGGGTTTCGCTGTTGTGCTGCAACGCGTTGGCCACCGAATAACTGCGAAAAATTTTTTTCTCTGGGTCACCAAAGTACAGACGGATGAACTGGCCGGCGATGAGATCGATGCCCGCATCGCCTTGCACAGCGAACACCAGATGAGCCGAATCGCTGTTCATCGGCCGGCATTCTTCAAGCTTGAGTTTAAATGGATGCATTCTCAGAATGATGTTGCAAAACCACGCATTTTAACCAACTCACAGGTCGGATTCCGCACTTTTTTGACCGGACGCTCCATCCAATGGCTTTGCTTTGTCCTCGCCATGGCCCCAACGTGCCGGTTCTGCCCATCAACATCGGCGCGGGCAGCACCCACTTCTGTAAAGCCCAAGCTGGCCAGTCCATAATGTCTGTTCAGAAAGCCAATCAATCGGGCTTGGCCAGCGCGGCGATGCAGGGGTTCAGTCTTGCTTGATGTGATCACTTATTTAAAGCAATCAAATCGCTGTACAGCATGGCTTTCACATGACCACACCTGAATTAGATTCGCTGCGGCTTGCCCATGGCGCTGTGCATTTCCATCAACACAGATCAGGTTGGAGAGCACAATCAATGGCTGGATTTCAGCTCTTCCGGCACACAATATCCCCTTGAATCGCGGCTTTTGGCCGGGTTTTTATGTAAAAATACTTGCGCTTGAGTTTAAATTGTTTAAAATTTCAAGAGTTTATTTATGTACTGCAACAATCTGCTTTAACAATTTCTTTCGAGGGTGAACATGAAAAAATACTTTGCAATTCTGCTGGTCGTGGCGAGCTCTTGTGCTGTAGCACAGGATGCCAAGCCAAATCTTAGTTTCCAGGCTCCGCCTGTGCGTGGTGGCTGTACAGCCATTCCCGATTTTGCCTTTGACGGCACCATTGCCTCCATGGCTTGTGTGACCGTGCCTGGTCCTGGCGGCATCATCACCGACCTGCAGGCCAATCTGGCCGTGGATCACACCTGGGTCGGCGACCTGACGGTGCGCGTGGTGGCTCCGGACAACACACAACTGGACATCGCCCATCGCCCAGGTGAACCTGTGTCCAGCGCTTTCGGTGACAGCTCCGATTTGATCGCCACTTCAATTTTGAATTTTGCCGATGGCAACCCGACTTCAGCTGAAGACATGGGCAGCACCATCGGTGGCGCTCAATTTGTTTGTCAGGACGACGGCCTGTGCAACTACTTTCCGTTCCCGGACAACGCCAACGGTGGCGTCGGCACCAACTTTGCCACTGATTTCGTGGGCATGGAGTCGGCCGGCAACTGGCAGATCTGTGTGGGCGATTCAGCCGATGGCGACACCGGTCAGGTGTGCCCCGGCACCGATCTGATTTTCGGCGTGATTCCGCCGGCACCACCTGAGCCCGTGGTTATTCCGACCAACACCAACCTGGGCCTGCTGGCGATGATTGCTTCTTTGCTGTTTGCCGGGTTGTTCCTGGTGCGCAGAAACGCCTGAAGCGTCAACGCATGAACCGAAAAAAGCCGGACAGCAGTCCGGCTTTTTTTTCGCCCTTAATTCAACCGCAAGACCCATGAAACCGCGCACACTGCTGTTCATCGACCCCACTCACCCGAAGCCGTATGATTACGCCAGCGCCGCAACGCAGGCCATGGGCGGCACCGAAAGCAGCCTGCTGCAGACCGCGCGAATTCTGGCACAGAACCACCGGGTATTCATCAGCCAGCACGCCCGCAACGTGGCCGGATCGGCCGATGAAAACCCGCGCTTCATCGGCGCGCAAGACGAAACGAACATCGGGCCAGTGGACGCCGTGGTGGTGCTGCGGCAACGCGCGCTATTGCCCGCCTGCCGACAGACACACCCCAAGGCGCGTCTTTTGTTGTGGATTCACACCTACAAAAAGACCGAATTCTTTTTGTGCAAACGCGCGCTGTTGCGTGCAGGCGCCACGCTGGTGTGCAATTCCCACACCCACGCCCTGCACACCGACCAAAGGCTCAACCGACACTTCCTGGGCCGCCTCGTCAATGCATTCACCGCGCCGGTGCCCATTGCATTTTGCCACAATCCGGTGCCGCAACCTCGCGTGGATAAAGTGCAGAAAGACCCCGACAAACTGGTGTTTTTCTCCTCGCCAAACAAAGGCTTGGACGAGGTGCTGGCGCATTTCAAAGTGCTGCGGGATGCCTTGCCTGAGATGCGCTTGTACATTGCCAATCCAGGCTATCGCGCCGACGCTGCGATCCAGGATGCGGGGGTGATCAATCTCGGCGCGCTGCCTCAGAAAGAGATTCATCGTCACGTCGCTGAAGCCCTGTGCGTGTTTTATCCACAGCGCGCCTTCGCCGAAACCTTTGGCCTTATTTATGCCGAGGCCAATGCGCTGGGCACGCCGGTGCTG
>JBNLBT010000077.1:0-15321 GCA_050303435.1 Marinicellaceae bacterium | reverse complement strand
CTGATCGATGATTTTGTGCGCAGTGAATACGCGCAAAACTGAATGTGCTGCTCAGTGTAAGCGGTTTATTTGGGCTCCAGTCGCACCGCGCCGTCGAGGCGGATGGTGCTGCCGTTTAAATAGGTGTTTTCAATGATGTGTGCCACGGTGGCGGCGTATTCGGCCGGTTGACCCAGGCGCGACGGGAAAGGGATGGACGCGCCCAGCGCGGCCTTGACGTCATCAGGCATGCCGGCCACCATTGGGGTCATGAATATGCCCGGTGCAATGCTCATCACGCGAATGCCGAAGCGGGTGAACTCGCGCGCCATCGGCAGGGTCATGCCGACGATGCCGCCTTTGGACGCGGAGTAGGCGGCCTGACCGATCTGGCCTTCATAGGCGGCCACCGACGCGGTGTGAATGATCACGCCGCGCTGTCCATCGGCGTCGGCGCTGTTGTGCTGCATCAGGTTGGCCGCGGCTTTGGACACATTGAAACTGCCGATCAGATTGACCGTGATGGCGCGCGAAAAATAGTCCAGATCCATGGGTTTTTCACGGCCCAGCACGCGCCCGGGCGAGAGCACACCGGCGCAATTGACCAGGGTGTTGATGCCATCGGTGAATGCCGCCGCCTGTTCACAGGCCTGCTGAATGTCGCTTTCATTGCTGACATCGGCCAGTACAAACTGCGCCTGACCCGCGGGCAGGTGCGCCACCGCGGCATCGCCGGCCGCCTGATTGATGTCAAACAGGGTGACCTTGCCGCCGTCGGCGGTGATGCGTTCGGCACAAGCCAGTCCGAGCCCGGACGCGCCGCCGGTGATGATGGCTTTGCTTTCAGAGGTGTTCATGTTGTTGGATTCCGTGTTGGTTGGGCATGTTCTGCATCAGATAGCACAAACAGTCCATGCGGATGGCGGCAATACTTTGCGTGATCATGGCCGGAATGACCGCCTGTTTGGTCACCACCTGGCGATCGCGCACATCAAAATAGTCGTCGGTGATGTCGTTGCCTTTCTGGTCGGTGACCACAAATGGCATTTCCTCGCGTGCGTTGAACTGCCCGAAGGCGGTGCCCGGTTCGAGGCAATGGAAATTCAAATAATCCAGATCTTCTGCGAGGGCAAAATCCACGTCGTCGTCGGCAAAGCCGATGGACACGTCTTCACGAACCTTGACCGTGGAAAAAATATTCAGCACTTGCTGGTTCAGCGCCACACCGGGGATGTCATCCAGGGAGGACTGGGACATCAGCATTTCCAGAAAGGTGTGCGTCTGTTCAATGCCGTCGGCGGTTTCCGACATGCCGCACTCAATCGTCACCGAAGGACAAATCGAGGCAAAGGCACCGGATTGGATGCCGTCCGGGCTGGTGAAGAATATGATGGTTTCGGAAAACATCGAGCCCAGGTTGACAAAGCGCTGGTCCAGTTTGTTGATGCCCGCGTAGTGGGGGTTGCGCCCGGAATTGTTGTGGATGTCGACGCTGGCAAAGGGTTGCACCTCGCGCATCATTTCCGTGATTTCAGCGAGGATTTCTGACACCGCGTTTTGTTCAATGTTGTGGCCGGGCCAGCAGCGATTGAAATCCGGTTGGTTGTTCAGTTGGCGCAGATTGTAGCGCGCCGCCTCGATGTTGCCAAACAACAGATACAGGCTGCGTGGCAGGCGTCCGGCGTGAATTTTCAGATAAGCCTTGACCGCTTCCCAGCCGGTGCGTTCATCGCCGTGTTGCAACACCGAAATGAACACCGGACGTTCGATGCGTCCGGACAGCTTGATCAAGGTGTGGTTGCCAACGAATCGGTGCAGTTCCTGCGCCGGTGCCTGCAGGATGTTGTCGGGCAAGTGATCAAGAGTTTTTATCATTCGGGGAACTTTCCTCGGGCCGGGCTTTCTTAAAGTGCGCATAAGTTAACCCGAAGCCATTAAAAAATAAAGGGGCGGGTTGATTTTTTTGTGCAATTTAGACACAATTTGCGGTCGCGTTAATCTGAGTTACAACCACAAAAAAGGCAGGATACAATGATTGAATGTTCTCATTTGACCAAGAAATTTGGTCATTTCACAGCCGTTGACGACTTGACCTTTACCGCCAACAAAGGTCAGGTGCTCGGCTTCCTTGGGCCGAACGGTGCCGGCAAGTCAACCACCATGAAAATGATCACCGGATTCATCGAACCCACCGCCGGAGAAATCAAGGTGTGTGGAATCAACCTGGATGAAGACCCGCTGGCATTGAAACGCAAGATCGGCTATTTGCCCGAAGGCGCGCCCAGCTACGGTGAAATGGAAGTCGGTTCATTTTTACAGTTCATCGCGGCCATGCGCGGCATCGCCAAAAACCAAGTGCGCGCAGCGCTGGAATCGGTGATCGAGCGGATCAATCTTGAAAACGTGTTTTATCAGCGCATTGAAACGCTGTCCAAAGGTTTCAAACGCCGTGTGGGCCTGGCTCAGGCCATCATTCACGACCCGGAAGTGTTGATCATGGATGAACCGACCGATGGTTTGGATCCGAACCAGAAGCACCAGGTGCGACAATTGATTTCCGACATGTCGCAGGACAAAACCATCATATTGTCGACCCACATTCTGGAAGAAGTGCACGCGGTGTGTGATCGCGCGATCATCATCGCCGGCGGCGAACTGGTGGCCGACAACACGCCGGCGGAAATGGAAAACATGTCGCGTTACAACCGCGCCGTGAGTTTCGTGGCCGACATGGATCTGGATGTGCTCAACGACATCAAGCAGTTGTCCTGTGTGCGCGACGTTGAATACAACGGCAAGAACCGCGAAGCCACCGTGTTCCCCAATCAGGGGCTGTATATTTTTGATGAAATCAGCCAGTTTCTTAAAGACAAGGACATCAAGCTGCACAGCCTGAAGATGGAGGCCGGACGCCTGGATGAGGTGTTCCGTGACATCACGCAATCCGTTTCTGAAAGGGAGGTGGTGAAATGAACACCGTCGGACAAATTTTTAAACGCGAATTGAAAAGTTATTTTGCCACACCGATCGCCTATGTGTTCATCGTGATCTTTCTGGTCATGAGCGGCGTGTTTGCCTTTTACCTGGGCGGTCTGTATGAGCGCGGCCAGGCCGATCTGCAACCTTTTTTCACCTTCCACCCCTGGTTGTACCTGTTTCTGGTGCCGGCGGTGTCGATGCGGCTGTGGTCGGAAGAACGCAACAGCGGCAACATCGAATTGCTGATGACTTTGCCGGTAAAGAAAATGCACTTTGTTGTTGGCAAATTTCTGGCCGCCTGGGCCTTCATTGGCATTGCCTTGTTGCTGACCTTTCCGATTTGGATCTCCATCAATTACCTCGGCAATCCGGACAACGGCCTGATCGTCGCCAGTTACCTTGGCAGCCTGTTGCTGGCCGGTGGTTTTCTGTCGATCGGCAGCTGCATTTCCGCGGCCAGCAAAAACCAGGTGATCGCCTTCATCATCACCGTGGTGGTGTGTTTTCTGTTTTTGCTGTCGGGTTTTCCGATGGTGCTGGATTTCTTCAAGCTGTTTGCCCCGCAGGTGATTGTAGACGCGGTGGCCTCGGTCAGTTTTCTGACCCATTTTTCCTCCATCACCAAAGGCGTGCTGGATCTGGGCGATCTGGTGTATTTTGCCCTGATCATGGCGGTGTGGCTGTACGCCACGTCCATCGTTATTGACATGAAAAAGGCGGATTGACATGACCAAGAAGAACAACACAACCAAACTCATTGTGCTGGCGCTGATTTTCATACTGGCCTCAGTGATCATTTCACAAAGCGGCCTGTTCTCGCGTTTGCGTGCGGATTTGACTGAAAACAACCTGTACAGCCTCAGCGACGGCACGCGCAACATTCTCAGCGAAATCGATGAACAGATTCACCTGAAACTGTTCTATTCGGATGAAGCCACACGCAACATTCCGATCCTGCGCACCTATTACAAGCGGGTCAAAGATTTTCTGCAGGAAATGGCGCGCTACTCAGGCGGTTCTTTGAAACTGAGCTTCATCGATCCGCTGCCGTTTTCCGAGGAAGAAGACCAGGCGGCGCAGTACGGTTTGCAGTCATTGCCCGTGGGTGAAGGCGGTGAAAGCGTGTTTTTTGGCATCGCCGCCAGCAACGCCCTGGACGACACCGAAGTGTTGCCGTTCTTGCAGCCGGACCGTGAATCGTTTCTTGAGTACGATCTGGCGCAGTTGATTCACAACCTCAACGCGCCTAAAAAACCGGTCATCGGCGTGCTGTCTTCGTTGCCGCTGATGGGCGAGATGAACATGCAGACCATGCAGCCCGAACCCGGCCTGATCATGTTTGAACAACTGCGCAAGCTCTACCAGGTCAATGAAATTGCGAGCGATGCCGAGTCCATCGATGGGGTGGATTTGCTGATGCTGGTGCATCCGAAAAATCTGTCCGAGAAAACCCTGTTTGCCATCGACCAGTTTGTGCTCAGCGGCGGTCGCCTGATCGCCTTCGTTGATCCGCTGGCGCAATCGGAAGAAGTGGACGCCGATCCGCAAAACCCGATGGCCCAGTTGCAGGCCGATCGCAGCTCGGATCTGGCGCCGTTGTTTCAGGCCTGGGGTGTGACGTACCGGCGTGATCAGGTGGTGCTGGACAACCAACACGCGGTGTCGATTCAAACATCGCAAAGCGGCCAGCCGGTGCGGCATTTGGGCATCATGTCCTATGGCGCGGAAAACCTCAACGCCGACGACATCGTGGCCCTCGACATTGACGCGGTGAACGTGGCCGTGGTGGGTGAATTCAGTGCCGAGGCGGCCGATCGGCTGATCCCGATTCTGACCAGTTCAGATGACAGCATGGTGGTGCCGGTGGACCCGATGTCGATGCTGTACAACCCCAACGGCCTGTTCCAGCGCTTCACCCCGGATGCGCAACAGCACATCCTTGCCGCGCGCCTGCAGGGCGCCATTCAAAGCGCGTATCCCAACGGCATTGAAGGCGTGGCGGCCGATCAGGTGGTCAAGGAAAACTCCGATCCGCAAATTGTGTTGTTTGCCGATGTGGACCTGTTGTATGACCGCATGTGGGTGCGCGCGCAGAACTTCTTTGGCCGTCAGGTGTACACCAATTTTGCCGACAATGGTTCCTTGTTGACCAACCTGGCCGACAACATGACCGGTTCGGCGGATCTGATCAAGGTGCGCGCACGCGGCATCTCTGCTCGACCGTTTGACAAAGTCAATGAAATCCGCCTGATTTCCGAGCAGAAATACCGCGAAACGGAAAATCAGTTGAAAGAGCAGTTGCGCGAAACCGAAGCCAAACTGAATGAATTGCAGCGCAGCAAAGGGCAGGAAAATCACCTGATTCTGTCGCAACAACAGGAACAGGAACTGCGCCGATTCACCGATCGCAAGCTTGAAGTGCGCAAAAAACTGCGCGAAGTGCGACGCAACCTGGACAAGGACATTGACCAACTGGGCAGCCGCATGAAATTCATCAACATCGCATTGATACCCATTCTGTTGACTCTGGTGGCGATCTTCTTCTCCTGGCGCCAGGGCAAACGCAAGGAGAGAAAATATGATCAGTAATCTGAAAGTCCTGTTGCCCGTGTTGCTGGTGCTGGCACTGGCCAGTTATTGGGTGGTCAACCGCGAAGAAGCCGCGCAGCCTGAGAGCGCAGATCACGAATGGTTGTTGCCGGCCTTGCGGGACGATATCAATGGCGTCAACCGCATTGATTTGCTGGACGGCGATGCAACGGTTGTGTTGCTGCGCGAGCAAGGTCAATGGCGCTTGGATGATGCCGCCGGATTTTATGCGGACCGTGAAAAAGTGGCGGCATTGCTGTTGAATCTGCGCGGCGCCAGATACCTGGAGAAGAAAACCGCCAACGCCGAGAACCACGCCCGCTTGGGTCTCGATGAGTCGGCCGTGCAGGTGCGTGTAACATGGCCGGACAAAAGTCCGGTTGCAGTGTTGATCGGCAACCGTTCGAGCAATGGTCTGGGAACATTTGTGCGACACAGCGATCAGGCGCAAACCTGGCTGGTCAGTGACCTGAACGCGATTCAGGTCAACGCATCGCAATGGCGCATGAACAAAATCATCGACGTCGGTTCTGATCTGGTGCAGGCGGTGCACGTGTTGCGCGACGGCGAGACTGCGCTGGTGTTTTCCAAGAGCGATCCGGGCCAAAGCGATTTCGTGCTTGAGAACATGCCCGATGGCTTGCAGTTGAAAACCGGGCCTGGTGCGGATCAGCTGGCCAATGGTTTGCGCAATTTCATTGTCGATTCAGCGGTGCCACAGGCCATGGATGATTTACAGCCGGTGGTGCAACTTCGCTACGATTTGTACTCCGGTGCGTCGCATCTGCTGGACGTGTATCGCGATGCAGAAGGCACGCATTTCGTGACCCTGGCGACGGCAGGCAGCGCGCAACTTGCCTCACAGGGCGGTGCAACGGATTCCGCTTCCACGGCGCCGGTTGATCGCGATTATACCGGCTGGATGTTCGCCATCCCTGAGTACAAATTCAATGCCCTGAATAAGACCATCGCGGATTTCACCGAACCGGCCCAGACACCGGAGATTACGCCGGACACAGACGAAGAAACTGCAGAGGATGCGGTGGACAATGCCGCGTCCTGAGCACACCGGTTTTGCCATCACCGCCGCGCTGTATGGCGGCGCGGCGGTGATCCTGGCGGCGCTGGGCAGTCACGCCCTGGATGTGGCAGATGCACCGGCCAAGTACAGTATTTTCAACAACGCCGTGGTGTTTCAACTGGTGCACGCCGTGTTGCTCTACTGGTTGGCGCATCAGCAGGCCGAGGACGTGTGGATGAAAAGTGCACGCTGGTCGTTCGCGGCGGGCGTGTTGCTGTTTTGTGGTGGGCTGTATGTGTTGGTGTTTTTTGGCAAAACCCCCGTGTCCTGGATCACGCCGATCGGTGGCAGCCTGTTGATCCTGGGCTGGTTGAATTTGTCGATCAAAGGTCTCAGCGCTTTGCGCAAGTGAATGACGGCGGTTGTCCCGGTGCCCGCACCGTTTGTGCGCGGATGCATCGCGTTCTTTTTTATCTTTCTTTCTGATCACTTTGGCAATGGCTGCTGTGACAGGACCGCTCAGCGTGTATTGCCCCTTGAACTTATTTATCTGCACTGAAAGTGTGCCGGCGGCTCGATTGAGTCCCGGTTGATTCTGGATGCGGTTGAATTCAGCGCCAAATTTTGGCAACCGCGTCGCAAGCCTTGCACTTGAATTTAATGCCGCGTGCTTAAGGTGTAAGAATTCTGTTAACTCAGCGGGCAAATCCTGCTGAGCAGGAGTATTTGCGACAAGGGTCACAAAAAAGGCCGGGTTGATTGCGTATTTTGCTTTCAAGCAAACACATTCGTGATCGACAATGAAAGAAAATAAACAACGCAGAAAATTGCTTTTGGGTGGTGCCGCCGCCACCGCACTGGTGGCACTCCCAGGGCAAAAAACACAAGCCGGCGCCGGTGCCGGCACCAAAGTCAAATTCAAACCCCGCACCTTTCGCAGCAGCAAGGCGGCCAATCTCCCGGGACAGAGTTTTGCCTCCATGGTTTATTCCCGGCTGGGTTTCGGCATGCGGCAGAATGAGTACGATCACGCGCACTTCAATTCGCTCGGCGCCAGTGACGCCGATCGCCTGACCGCCTTTGTCAATCAACAGCTGGACAGCGCGGCTCCGGACACGCCAGTGAATGCCCGGGTGGCGGCTTCAGGCACCTATTTCACCCTCAACAAGTCCTTGACGACTTTGTGGAACGATTACCGTCTGAACGCCGGCTCTCCGCCCAACAACTCCACCCGCCCGGCGGAGGAAATTGAACGCCTGAAGTTTTTGCGTGCGACCTACACCCTGTATCCGTTGCGCGAACGTCTGGCCGATTTCTGGCACAACCATTTCAGCATTTTCGCGCACGACGATTACGCCCGCCAAACGTTCACCAGTTGGGACCGTGACGTGATTCGCGGGCACATGCAAGGCAATTTCCGCGATTTTCTGCAGGCCACGGCACAGCACCCGGCGATGTTGTATTACCTCGACAATTACAACAATTCATCGTCCGAACCGAATGAAAACTACGGTCGGGAATTGATCGAACTGCACACCCTGGGCGCGGAAAATTATTTCGGTCTGATGGCGCAATCGGCGGTGCCAACCATCACGGTGCCTGAGACCGGCGGACCGTTCGGCTCCGGTGTGCTGCAGGCCGGATACGTGGACGCCGATGTGTATGAGGCGGCGCGCTGTCTGACCGGCTGGCGGGTGCGCGATTCAAGCAGCACCGGCAACACCGGTGAATACATGTACGACGACGATCGCCACGACCGTTTCCAGAAAAGCGTGTTGGCCGGCGGCTTTTCCAACATCCCCGCCAATCACGGTGAACAGGACGGGCTGGATGTGTTGGATTTGCTGGCCTATCACCCCGGCACCGCGCGGCACATCGCCGGCAAACTGTGCCGTTATTTTGTGCATGAGGATCCGCCGCAGAGCCTGATTGATGACGTGGCCGATGTGTTCTACAACAACCGCTACGCGGCCGATCAGTTGAATTTGACCGTCAAGGCGCTGTTCAATCACGCCGAATTCGCCAACCCGGCGTATTGGCAAAGCAAAGTCAACCGGCCGTTTGATTCTGTGATTGCGGCGATGCGCGCCTGCGACGCGGAATTCAATGTGCGCATGGACGACAGCGATTCAGACAATCTGGAATACACCTTTGACGACACCGGGCATTTTCCGTTTGAGTGGCGGGCGCCGGATGGCTTCCCGCACGAGTCGGGCTTCTGGACCTCTTCAACCGCGCTGATTAAAACATGGCGCACGGTGGACTGGCTGCTGGACCGCCACGCCACCAGCTCCACCAACAACCCGCTGTTGCCGGTGTTTCCAACCACCGAGGCGGCGTTTCAGAGCAATCCTTCAAGCCTGACGCCGGAAAATCTGGTGGATTTCTGGATGAACAAGGTGTTTGACTACACCCCGGCCGGCGGCTGGGCCGGCGATCCCATCTTTGAAAAAATCATCGAATTCATCATTCAGCAGCCGAGCGACAATTCATTCCCGCCGTGGCATCGCAGCGTGCCGATTCCGCTGGATGACATGGCCGACAACGACTGGCCGTATCGCTGGCATGAACGGCTCAGGGGCGCGATTTCCCTGATCTTTTGTTCTCCTTATTTTATGCAACGTTAAGCAGGTGCCGTCATGAAAAAAATCAGCCGCAGAAATTTTCTTAAATCCGCCGTCGCGACGTCATCCATCTCGGGCCTGCAGTTTGCTCAGGCCGGCAATTTGCCCGGCGATCCGTCTTCGTTCTCACCCACGGTGGTCAATTTGTTCATGCGCGGAGGCATGGACGGACTCAACGTGGTGCCGCCTTTGACTAGCGTCAATCGCAGCAATTATGAATCGCTCAGACCGGACATCGCGGTGCCGGCCACTGGCACCAACTCGGTGATTGACATCGGATCGGATTTCGGTTTTCATCCGGCCGCAGCCGGCCTGGCGAATCTGTACATCAATGGCGATTTGGCCATCGTGCAGGGCACCGGCCTGCCGCAAGTCAACACCACCCGCAGTCACTTCGATGCATCGGCCCTGCGTGAGCTGGGCACGCCGACCAATCTCAACACCCAGGACGGCTGGATGACGCGTCACATGGCCACGCATCCATTGGTCACTGGTGGTGAAATCATCCCGGTGCTGGTTTCCGGCAGTTCTGCGCCCGATTCACTGCGCGGATTTTACAATGCACTGACCATCGACCAGGTCAGCGGCTATCACCCCAACAGCGGCACATTCGCCGACACCCACGTGGACGCCATCGCCGGCATGTACACCGGCTCAAGTCCCCTGGATGCGGCGGTCGCAGGCGCCATGGACACCCTGGCGATCATCGATGATTTGGATCTGGAAAACTACGTGCCCGCCGGCGGGGTGGAATACCCCAACAACAGCATGGGCGATCGCATGTCGCTGATCGCGCAACTGATCCGCGAGGGCCTTGGGCTGCGTGCCGTGACCGCCAGCATGGGCGGCTGGGACACCCACAACGGCCAGGGTGACGACGGCGGCGGGTATTTCTTTGGACACATTGAAGATCTGTCTGAGGCGGTAGAGGCCTTTTGGCAAGACCTCAGCGCAGCGGGCCTGGCCAACGATGTGGTGGTGGTGATCCATTCCGAGTTTGGCCGCCGCGCGCGTCAGAACGGGCAGGGCGGCAGCGGCACCGACCACGGTTCAGGCAACGTCATGATGGTGCTGGGTGGCCGCATTCTGGGTGGCCAGTTCTACGGCACCTTCGCCGGGTTGGCCAACAACCAGCTGTACGGCGGTGAGGATGTTTCCCCTGAAGTGGATTTCCGTCGCGTGCTCGGCACCATTGTTCAGGACGTGTTGGGCAATCCGAACGTTGATCAGGTGTTTCCTGGCTACACCGGTTTCACGCCGATGCCGTTTGTCGACTTCAACGCCGGCACCGATGTGATTTTCAAAAACGGCTTTGGATCCAACTAGACTGGCCTGCAGCCGCGATCCATTGGCATCTGAACGATGCAGCGACCGGCCCCACAGTGGGCCGGTTTTTTTTGTGCCAATGGATTGTTTGTGCGCGGCAAAGATCGGTGCGCTGACCCCTTCGCTGAGGGTATAATGGGGCCTTTGAAATTCAACCCCGTCCATGAGCGATGACAACCAACAAGCCTTGAATGCCTTGCGCAACCAAATCGACGACGTGGATGCGCGCATACAGCAATTGATCACGCAACGCGCCGGCCTGGCCGATGCAGTGGCACGCAGCAAAGGCGCGCAGGCCGGTTTCTATCGCCCGGAACGGGAATCGCGGGTGTTGCGGTCAGTGGTGGCGCGCAACCAGGGCCCACTGTCCGATGACACCCTGGTGCGCCTGTTTCGTGAGATCATGTCGGCCTGTCTGGCTCAGCAACAACCCCTCAAAGTGGCCTATCTGGGGCCGGAAGGCACCTTCACTGAAATGGCCGCCTTGCGCTATTTTGGCCACTCCGTACAGGCCATGCCCGAATCCACCATCGACAATGTGTTTGCCGAAGTGGAAGCCGGTGTGGCGGATTTTGGCGTGGTGCCGATTGAAAATTCCACCGAAGGATCGGTCAACAACACGCTGGACATGTTTTTATCGTCACCGCTGAAAATCTGCGGTGAGATCGACATGCCCATTCACCACAACCTGATGTCTAAAAGCGTCGAGCTGAAAGACATCAAACGGGTGTTTTCCCACGGCCAGTCGCTGGCGCAGTGCCGTGGATGGCTCAATGCACAACTGCCTGAAGTGGAAAAAATTGCCGTCAGCAGCAACGCCGAAGCCGCGCGCCGCGCCCGCATCACCGAACACGCGGCGGCCATCGCCGGTGAATCCGCGGCGGCCATGTACGGATTGCAGATTTTGCATCGGCAAATTGAAGACCGCGCCGACAACGCCACACGTTTTCTGATCATCGGCAACCGCCTGTTGAATGCCAGTGGGGTCGATAAGACCTCACTGCTGGTGGCCGCCAAGGATCAGCCCGGCGCCCTGTATCACATCCTCAAGCCATTCAACGACTGCGGCGTGAGCATGACCCGCATCGAATCCAGGCCGTCCAAACAGGGCAAATGGGACTACGTGTTTTTCATTGATCTGGACGGTCACGTTGAAGACGAACCATTGGCCAAGTCACTGCGTCTGCTGAAGCGCGTGACCACCCAGCTCAAGGTGTTGGGTTCCTACCCCAAATCGGTGTGAAGCCCTCGCAATGCAGCGCCGCAAGGGCCGGTTGAGCAGGGCAAAATCCGGCCAGGAAAAAACCGCACCACAAAAGCAATAGCGGGTGCTGAATGCAACAAATTATTGTATAATAAGCCGCCTTTTGCGCCCGCGCACTGCGCAGCGCAGCACGGTCTTGAGGTGCCATGGACTGAATGGGAATCGGCCCAGGGCGCGCCGGATTGGACCGTTGCACGAAACAACAGGCCCGGGCAGTCGGCCCACGCCGCCAGCAGGGCGGCCTCGCACAACAGAATTTTTTTGACTTTCGAACCGGTCGCGCGCACCGCGGCCACGCACAAATGATTGAGGATTTTAGATGAATAT
Organism: Marinicellaceae bacterium; assembly: GCA_050303435.1. Taxonomy (GTDB): domain Bacteria; phylum Pseudomonadota; class Gammaproteobacteria; order Xanthomonadales; family Marinicellaceae; genus JBNLBT01. The sequence continues at coordinate 3,212 of JBNLBT010000077.1, read as the reverse complement.
TTTCGAAACGATTGATAAAACCGAACACGAAGAAGTGGTTTTTTGCCACAACAAAGACGTCGGTTTGAAGGCCATTGTGGCGATTCACAACACCATTCTTGGTCCGGCCCTGGGTGGTTTGAGAATGTGGCCGTATGCCACAGAGCAAGAGGCCCTCAACGACGTGTTGCGCCTGTCGCGTGGCATGACCTACAAAGCGGCCGTGTCGGGCCTCAATCTGGGCGGTGGCAAATCGATCATCATCGGCGATCCGCGCAAAGACAAGTCCGAAGAGCTGTTTCGTGCGTTTGGACGGTTCATTGATTCCCTCGGCGGCCGATACATCACCGCCGAAGACGTGGGCATCGACGTCAATGACATGGAATACGTGTTCCAGGAAACCGAAAATGTGGTCGGTGTGCATCAGGTGCACGGCGGCAGTGGCGATCCTTCGCCGTTCACCGCGTACGGCACCTATCAGGGCATCAAAGCTTCGTTGCAGAAAAAGTACGGCAACGAAAACGTCGGAGACTACGCGTACGCGGTGCAGGGTGTGGGTCACGTCGGCATCGAGCTGGTCAAGTTGCTGCACAAAGACGGCGCCAAAATTTTCGTCAGCGACATCAATGAAGAAGCGGTGCGCGAATGCGTGGAAGAATACGGCTGTGAAGCGGTCGGATTGAACGACATTTACGACGTCGATGCGCAGGTGTATTGCCCGTGTGCATTGGGCGCCACAGTCAACGACGAAACCATCGACCGATTCAAATTTGACATCGTCTGCGGATCGGCCAACAATCAGCTGGCTGAAACCCGTCACGGCGATGAATTGGAAAAACGCGGCATGATCTACGCGCCGGACTACGCAGTCAACGCCGGCGGTCTGATGAACGTTTCGATTGAACTGGAAGGCTACAACAAAGAACGCGCCATTCGCATGACGCGCAACATTTACTACAATATCACCCGCATATTTGACATCGCCGAACGCGACGGCATTCCGACCTGGAAAGCGGCCGACCGCATGGGCGAGGAGCGCATTGAGAAAATCGGCAAGGTGAAATTGCCCTACATGTGTCAACGCCACGTCAAGTTTTCCGGACGCACCAAAAGCGGTCAAAGCTGATGAACCAGGCCGTGCCGCTGACTGAAGAACTCGAATTGCTGCGCGATTCCGTGCGGCGCTTTGCCGAAGAGGCCATCGCGCCGCACGCTGAAGAGATTGATCGCAGCAATCAGTTCCCCAATGCCTTGTGGACGCAAATGGGGGAACTGGGTCTGCTGGGCATGACCATTCCGGAATCTCACGGCGGTTCGGACATGGGTTATCTGGCGCATTTGATCGCGATGGAAGAAATTTCGCGGGCTTCGGCTTCGGTGGGACTGTCCTATGTGGCGCATTCGAATCTGTGTCTGAACAACCTGTTTGAACACGCCAACGAAGCGCAACGGCAAAAATACGTGCCCGGTCTGTGCAGCGGTGAACTGATCGGCGCACTGGCCATGAGTGAACCGGGCGCAGGCTCCGATGTGGTGGGTTCGATGAGTTGCGTGGCGGTGCAGGACGGCGATGCCTGGGTGGCCAACGGCAACAAAATGTGGATCACCAATGGGCCGGACGCCGACGTGCTGCTGGTGTACATGCGCACCGCCGACAAAGCCACACACGGTTCCAACAGCATCACGGCGTTTCTGGTGGAAAAAGGCATGCCCGGATTCAGCACCGCGCAGAAGCTGGATAAACTCGGCATGCGCGGTTCCAACACCTGCGAGCTGGTGTTTGAAGACTGCCGCATTCCGCAGGCCAATGTGCTGGGCGAAATCAACCGCGGCGTGGCCATTTTGATGCAGGGTTTGAACACCGAACGTCTGGTGATTTCCGGCGGGCCGCTGGGCATCATGCAGGCGGCCATGGACATCGCCGTGCCGTACACCGCCGAGCGCAAGCAGTTTGGCAAACACCTCGGTGAATTTGGCCTGATGCAGGCCAAAATCGGCAACATGTATGCGCAAATGCAGGCCGCACGGCATTTCGCCTACGGCGTGGCCGGGCAATACGATCGCGGTCAAACGAGCAATCTGGATCCGGCGGCTTGTTTGTATTTTGCCTCGGGCGCCGCGGTACAAATCGCCTTGGATGCCATCCAGGTGCTGGGAGGCAATGGCTACATCAACGAATACCCGACCGGCCGCCTGTTGCGTGATGCCAAGCTCTATGACATCGGTGCCGGCACCAACGAAATCCGCCTGATGCTGATCGGGCGTGAATTGTATCGAAACAACCGTTGATGCACTGCCGCGCCGCCCGCTGGAGGCAATCGGGTTGCACGATCCGTTGCGCCCAAGCGAGCTTGCGCTGGCCTGACGTCCTGCCGCGTGCCAGTGTGTGATGTGAACAGGCCTTGGCGCAATCGGCTACAATGGTTGTGTATTGAATGATCAACAGAGGCCTGTGAGCAGGCCCGCAAGACGCGCACCGTTTGTGCGGTGTGTGACAGCTGGAGTAAACATGACAAAAGACGTATTCATCGCAGCGGCCAGACGCACGCCCATTGGCTCATTTCAGGGTCAGTTCACTGAGGTTTCAGCGCCGCAATTGGGCAGCGCGGCGATCCGCGCCATTGTTGCTGACGCGCCCGGTGCCGGCGCAGCGATGGCTGAAGCCCTGATTGGTTGCGTGTTGCCGGCCGGCCTGGGGCAGGCGCCGGCCCGACAAGCGGTGCTGGGCGCCGATTTGCCGCTGGACGTGTGTTGCACCACCGTGAACAAGGTCTGCGGTTCCGGCATGAAAACTGTGATGATGGCACACGACGCCATTCAGGCCGGCAGCGCTGAGGTGATTTTGGCCGGCGGCATGGAGTCCATGACCCAGGCACCGTATCTGCTGCCCAAAGCGCGGGGCGGTTACCGCATGGGGCATGCGCAAATGCTCGATCACATGTTCTTTGATGGTTTGCAAAATCCGTATGACAACAACATGATGGGCGTGTTTGGTGAGCAATGCGCCGACAAATACGGTTTCACCCGCGAGCAGCAGGACGCCTTTTCGGCGGCCTCGGTGCAGCGCGCCATGCAGGCCATTCAGAATGGTTTGTTTGACGCCGAAATCGCACCGGTCAGTGTGGCCACCCGTGGCGGTGAGATCACCTGCACACAGGATGAAGAGCCGGGCAAATGCGACCTGGGCAAGATTCCTCGATTAAAGCCGGCTTTCCGTCGCGACGGCGGCACCG
>JBNLBT010000076.1:0-15435 GCA_050303435.1 Marinicellaceae bacterium | reverse complement strand
GGCTTCATTCTGGGCGACGGGGTGTGGGAAGGCCTGCGCGTGCACCGCGGCGTGATCGCGTTTCTTGACGATCACCTCAAACGCCTGATGCAGGGCGCGAAGGCGCTGGATCTGGACATCGGTCTGGACGCGGCGGCCTTGCGTGAACGCCTGTATGACACCCTGCGCGCCAACGACATGCGCGACGACGTGCACATGCGACTGATGGTGACCCGCGGGGTCAAAACCACGCCGTATCAGGACCCGGCGGTGACCCTGCCCGGTGCCACGGTGGTGATTGTGGCGGAGTACAAAAAAGCCCCGGAGGTGAAAACCGGACTGCGTTTGTTCACCACCCACGTGCGCCGCGGCTACCCGGATGTGCAGGATCAGAAGATCAATTCACATTCCAAGATCAATTGCATTCTGGCCTGCATCCAGGCGCGCAAGGCCGGCGCCGATGAGGCCTTGATGCTGGATCCGCACGGTTTTGTTGCGACCTGCAACTCGACGCATTTTTTCATTGTGCGCGACGGCGAGGTGTGGACCAGCAGCGGCGACTATTGCCTGGGCGGCATCACCCGCAGCAAGGTGATTGAACTGTGTGAACAACACGGTTTGACCATCCGGCAACGCAACTTTTCCCTGTTCGATGTGTACAGCGCGGATGAAGCCTTTGTCAGCGGCACCTTCGGCGGACTGACGCCGGTGAGTTCGGTGGACGGGCGCGAGATTGGCATCGCAGCGGAGCGCCCGGTGACGGCGAGACTGCAGACGCACTACCGCGATCTGATCGAGGCGCAGGTGCGCGAAGCGGACCGCCCGTGAGTGATGTGTGGCGATACCGCCCTTTGCGCCTGGCCATGTGGTCGGGTCCGCGCAATATTTCCACCGCGATGATGCGCGCTTGGGAAAACCGGCCCGATTGCGTGGTGGAAGACGAACCGTTTTACGCGCATTACCTGCACCATTCAGGCAAACAGCACCCGATGGGCGAGGCGGTGATGCAATCGCAGCCCACCGACTGGCGCGAAGTGGTGCAACAACTGCTGCGTCCGCTGCCGGACGGCATCGAAGTGCAATACCAAAAACACATGTGTCACCACATGCTGTCGGAGACCGGCATAGATTGGTTGGTGCAGGTGTCGCACTGTTTTCTGATTCGCGATCCCGAGCGGGTGATCCGCTCCTACGCCCGCAAGCAAGCGGATTTCAGCGCCGAAGACCTGGGATTTCCACAGCAAACCGCATTGTACAACCATGTGAGTTTGCGTGGCGCTGCGCCGCCGCCAGTGATTGACGCCGACGACGTGTTGGCCGATCCGGCCGGGGTGTTGCGCGCGCTGTGCCACCACTTTGACATTGAATTCACGGATCGGATGCTGGCCTGGCCGCCGGGTCTGCGCGATTCAGATGGCGTGTGGGCGACGCACTGGTACGATTCGGTGGCCCGCTCGCGCGGTTTTGCTGCGCCGGCCAAAATGCGAACCGAGCGCCCCCTGAATGCACACGAACAGGCGGTGTTGCGCGAGTGCGAACCGCACTACCGGGCCCTCTACGCGCGGCGCCTGACCGGCGATTGATGCGTTTCAACCGACGTGCTGATTGGCGGCGCGCGCCCGCAACGTCTGGAACAATGCCGCGTCGCGTGCGCACAGCGTTTCCAGCAGCTCGCGGTTGACCGCGGTGTCCTGGAAATGCGCGCCGCGGTCGGCGCCGCTGACGTTGCGCCGCTGCCGCAAGGCCGGCACCCCGAGGGCATCGAACAGCGGCTGCATCAAGGCATCAAAATCCTCCAGCGGCACCAGCCAGTGAAACGAATCCAGCAGTTCCAGCGCCCGCCGATCGCGTTCGGCCTGTGGCATCACGCGCGCCCTGGGCAGACCCGCGTAGTGTCGCAACAGCCAGTCGAACTGACTGTGGATGGGCTCTTCCTGTGACACCCATTGGGCAAACGGCAGCACCGCAAGCCCGCGTTTCAGACGGTTATTCATGCGGTGGTTATAGCGCGAAATTTCCCAGTCGCGCGGAGAACGGAACAACAAGACTCGCAGCGGCGCTCGCGGTAAAAAATGCGTTTCGGTGTTGCGGTCCACCAGGTGCCCAAACACCACCCGCGCCTGCGCCCGCTGGCCGGCATCGGCTTCATCGTATGGCGACAGGCTTTGCGCGCGCGCCTCGCGACGGCCGCGGTGAGACCAGTGCACGAATTCGCTGTGACTGGCCAGGTGGGCATGAAAGTGAAAACGCAGCGAAGTGCCCGCGGTCTTGGGGATGTGCGGCAGCAGAAAATACCGTTGACTGAAATCAAGGATCATTGTGCAAGCGCTGCATCAGACGCCCTTCACCGCCCAACAGGTCGTACTGCAACAATTCGTAGTCATCGATGAGGGGCTGCAGTGCCGCCGGCGGCTCTTCATACAAGGCCCCCGCTTCATCGCGCACCAGCAGGGAGATCATGCCCAGGCGTTGGCGCAGCTGATCATTGAATTGCAGCCAGCCGCGCGGCTGAATGCCGTTCAGTTGCAGCAACAGGGAGGGCAGAAAGTTCATGCTCAGGTTAAACCGTCCGGCGGGCAACGGGTGATTGCTCCAGATGGCGGCCGGCACGCTGAATTTTTCTTCGGTGGTTTCAACTTCAGACATCGCCCGCGCGGCCAGTTCAATGTGATGAAAGGCCAGCGCCGGCTGGTGATCACCGAGCATCAGAATCAGCGTCGATTCGTCGCTGTTGCTGTAATGGTCGAGCAAGGTGCCGAGCGTCTGATCCACGTGATTCAAGGCATTGAAATAGCCGCTGACGTAATCGGCCTGGGGCTGTTCGTACTGCGGCGAGATCACGCGCAGGTCGGATTCGGGGTAATCGGCCATGGTCCAGGGTGAATGTGTGGAATTCGGAAACACAAACACAAAGGAGCGGGCCTGGCGGTCGGTCAGCGCCATGATTTCTTCGCCGAGCTGCTCGGCCGAAGCCCAGCGGCCGGTCGGATCGACCTGCCGCAAGCGTTCACCGACCACGGAAATCCGCCGGTCCACGGCGATGTGGTCGTACACCTTGGCGTAACCGAAACCGGACATCTTGACCACCTGAATGACGCTGGTTTCATAGCCGTGACGTTTCAGCGTGCGCGGCAAAGACGGGATCGGCCGGGTAACGAATTCACGGTAGGCGATGGATTCCACCGGCGTAAAGCGATTGCTCATACCGGTCATCAATTCAAATTCGGCGTTGATCGACTTGCCGCCGTACACCGGACTCAACACCCGCCCGTCCATTTGCCGCCGCATGCGGTGAAAATTCGGGATCGGGTCGCGATTGAGGCGGATGTTGAACATCTCCGGATCAATCCAGGATTCCACCATCAGCACAACGATGTTGTCGTAACGCGGCTCGGTCGGTGGCGTGTTTTCCGGCAGCAGGCCGTGCCGATCGATGATTGCATCGATCGCTTCGCGGCTGTAACCGGGCGGTTCCTGCAGGGCCGAAGAAAACATCAGGGCCTGGGTGAAATTGGTGGCAAAACCGTATTTCAGGCCGCGCACCATCAGATTGGAGTTTTTCTTGTAGTAGATACCCAAATCACGAAGTTGCAGCGACACCGCGGTGTTGTTCAGCCACAGCGCGGCCAGCAGCCCCAGCAACGGCGCGGCCAGCAACCAACGGCCCCGGCGCAGCGACGCGCGGGCCTGGCTGTGCCGCAGCCCCAGCCAGATGAGCAGCGAGAAACCCGCGATCACCGCCAGCAGATACGGCAGAAAGGTCACAAACAGCGACCAGGTGCGGAACAGATCGTCCAGCTGGGTGAAATCCACCGGCAGCACCGGCGTGGCCAGGTGGTGGATTTTCACCGCGTTGACGGCAAGAAAAAACAGGTACACACAGACGCTCAGCAGCAACGCAAACCACGGTCGGAGAAACACCACCAGGCACAGCCAGGCCAGCAAGGCCACCAGGCCGGCTTCAATCAGCCAGCCGCTGTGATACATGCGCAAGTCGCGGCCGGTGTCGATCAGCCAGGGCAGCAGGCTGTGATACAGCGCGCCCACCAGCAGCCAGGACAGCAGCAGATAGATCAGCGGGTAGCGCAGCAGTTTAAGCGTCGACATCGGCACGACTCAAGGCTTGCAGTTCACGCCACAGCGGTGCACAAACGGCGTTGATTTTTTCACGTTGTGACGCGCTGAACGGCGCCAGCTCGGTTGCTTCGTTGCGCAGCCCGGCGAGCGACAGATCGCCGCGTTGGGCAAATTCCTTGTTGGCGGATTTGAGCCGGCTGCCGGAGGCCTGTTCGTGGTCGCGGTTGTCCAACGCCGCCACCGGGCGCGAATTGGCCGGCAATTTGCAGGCGGCGAGGATGCGGTCCAGCCAGGCGTTGGGTTGCGCGCACAGCGCGCCATATTCGATGCACAGGTCCAATTGCGCGCGGTGGGCCAGGATTTCCCGGTTGACCGCGCACCATTGCTCGGCCAGTTGCTGCAGCACGTCGGCGTTTTTCAGGTCTTCCCAGCGGTCCGGTTTGATGCCCCACCAGCCGTCTTGCGGCGGCGCGCCGATGTGTTCGTGCGGATGAAATTTTTTGTACAGCGAATACACATTGGCCAGCGGCTGGCGCAGCATGCAGACGATCACCGCGTCGGGAAAATGCGCCCGCAGCCAGCCGATGCGCACCGCGTTGTAGGGGTTTTTGCTCAACAGAACGGTGCCGGGCGTGTGCCGTTCGCGCAGGCGCGCACGCAGCAATTCATGATCTGCAGTTGAGTAGTCATCGGCCGTCAGGTGGTGGCCACGGCGGCCGCCGTGTGCCTGAAACAGGGCACCGCAGGGCGCCTGTTCGGGGTTGAAAGGCGGGTCGTCGCCCCACAAGGCCTTGCCTTCCGGCAGAAACGGGTTGTCGATGTCGTCTTGCATCATCAGCAGGCGGTTGAGCAGTGTGGTGCCGGATTTCTGCATGCCGACGATGAACAGCAGCGGTGGAATCATGGGTCGCAATTATACAACAGCGGGACAAAAAAAAGCCCGCGGGTTGCGCGGGCTTTTTTGACTTTTAAAGATCGTCGAATCTTAGTTGGAGCAGTCACCACCGATGAAAGTTTGACGTCTGCTTTCAAACTCGTCGATGTACATGGACTGACCTTCAGTGATGCTGGTCGGGTTGTTCAGCGTGCCCATTCTGGCAGAATCGGCGCCGTCGGTCCACAGGCTCAGGTCAACAGTTTTGTCAACCGCAGGCGGATCGGATTCGCTGGTGGCGTTAACCCACAGTCTGAAACGGCCTTGGGTGATGTCCAGGTCGTATTCAACCGCAACAGGACCGGAATCCGGAATGTCGGCCAGGAATGAATCTTTGGACGGGCCGTTGCCGATCGGCGGGGTCAGGCCGTCGCCGTTGCGCACGTAGCCGTTCAGCTGCAGGCCATTGGTCGGATCGTTTTCCAGTTTGATTTGCACCAGCTGACGGAACGGGCATGTGCTGCCACCCGGGCAACGCAGGTTGTGGAACTTCAGGCGTCTGAAGGTGCCGGTGGTCGGCATAACCATGTCGTTGTTCTGGATGCATGAACGGAAGCGGTATCTTTGCTCAGCCACCGGGGAATCGTCCTGTACATAATGTCTGTTGTCGATGTCAACAGCGGCTTGCAGGCCACACGCGCTGCCACCCATGCCCGCAGCGGCTTCAACGGTCAAACGTGAATCCGGGTTTTCCACCACACTCCAGGCGTTCATGTTGGTGTCCGGACAGGGGTCAGGACCTGCCAGGGCAAAGTTGCTGGCGGCGATCAATGCAGTGGCTGCAATGGCTTTGGTTAAAAATTTCATAGTATTTCTCGCTAAAAATTGAACAAGTTAATCCACAATTACTGACTTAGACTAGCACAGCGTCAGATATCGGTCAAAAAAATTTATTTTTTATCCAATCGATCAACGGGCGGTCCAGATTCGCCTGTTTTTCCAGCCACGCGCGGCTTTCAGCGTCCTCGCGGTAGTGGTTTTTGTTGCGCACCTGGGTGACGTTTTTGGCCTGCAGGGCGTGCGGCACGCGCAAAGCGTCAAAAATCGGCACCAGCGCCGGCTGCAATCGCTGCAATGGCACCACCGCGTCCACCCGCAGCAACGCCTGTTGTATCGCGGCCAGTCGTTCGGCCTGCGGGCGCGGGCGGTACACCCGGTTTTGCACGTAGCGAAAGTCAAACCAGTCAAACTGGCTGTGGATGCGTTCGTGTTCGTTGCACCAGGTCAGGAACGCAACGGCGTCCTGGCCGCGGCCGCGCCATTCGTGCATGGCCTGGTTGTAGCGCGAAATGTCCCAGGCCACCGGGTCGCGGTACACCAGCACGGTGTGTTTGCGCCGGTGCGGCAAGGCCTCGACGAATTCACGGGTCAGGTTGTGCCCCAGCAGCACGCGCGTGCGCAACTGCTCGGCGGCGCTGCGTTCGGCGAACGGCGTCAGGCCGGCGGCGCGCGCCTCGGCATCGCCCTTGTCGGCGAAATGCACAAAGTCCTGCTGATCCTTTAAATGCGTCTGGAAATGCGTGCGCAGCGTGGTGCCGCCGGTTTTTGGCACGTGAATGAACACATACAGGTCCACCGCGTCAGTCATCGGCGTCGCGCGCCAGGCCCGTTTCCAGGGCCCGCTCCAGTTCCGCCGGCCAGCGGTGATGCTCGCGCCGCCGGTGTGGTGTGCTGCGCACCAGCGACAGCCAGGGTTCAATCTGCGCCGCGTCGGCGGGCACTGTAAGAAAGTCAAACAGGCGCATCAGCCAGTGCCCCGGATCGGCGATGAAATCCTCGTGCGCCAGGGCAAAGAAGCGTTCGGGCGCCACGCGATTTTGTATGGCTTGCACGGCGCGGTGGTTTTCCAGGTAACGCTGCACGTGCTGTGGACCCAACGACTCACCCCAGTAGTGCGCGAAGGCGGCGACGTTGTCGCGCGGGTTGCGGTGCACATAAATGAACCGCACCGGTTGCGGCGCGGCCAGCAGTTCATCCAGCAGCGCCGGCGTCTGCCGCAGCACCCGCGTGCTGGCGCCGCCCTGTTTGTCGCCGAGCACTTTGGGTGCCGCGCTGCGGCCCTGCCAGGCGCCGTCCACGCGGTAGCGGTAACCGGTGTTGTGCCAGGCCGCGTCGTCGGCGTTGAGTTGCGCGCGCGCGTACAGAATGCGCATCAGTTGCCGCCAGTCCAGGTCGTGTTCACGCAGCAGATATGGCAGGTTGACGTGATTGCTGATGGCCACCTCCGGGTGCGCGTCCAGCAAAGCACCTACCAGCGAGTGGCCGCTGTGCGCATGGCCGACAAACAGGACCACGGATTCAAGCCGCGCCAGCGCGGAATCCGGCACCTGGGCGCACAGGGCTTGAAGGGCGGGTTGATCAAGTTTTAATGTCATGCCGGTGTTTCGCTGGTTTGTCAAAAGCCGTACAATGAGGCGGCTCCGGGCGCGCATGCACCCGGCGCCACATTGTAACAGAGTGCAATCACACGCGGAGTAAAAATGCCCCGAGGCATCCCATGAAAGATCTCGCCATTGTGTTGATCGTTGAGCGCGGCGTGCTGGAACAGCAGGCCTGTCTGCTGGTTGAATCCATTCGCACCTGGGTCGCCGGCCCGGAGGCGGTGGACGTTTACGCCTGCTGTGTGCGCGCAGGCCATGAACCGACCGCCGACACCGTGCAACGGCTGCGATCGCTGGGCGCCGAGGTGTTGATCGAGCCACTGAACCGCGCGTTTGACTATTTTCCCCTGTGCAACGGCATTCACGCCAGCGCGCACATCGAAGCGATGCAGGCCCACCGCGGCGTGCTGTTGCTGGACACCGACACCGTGTTCATCAACCCGCTGGACGCAGATCTGTTGAACGGGCCGTTGCTGGCCATGCGGCCGGTGGACAACCAGGGCATCGGTTCTTGCGGCGCCGACGACCCCCAGGACGGTTTTTGGCGCCGGGCCTTTGATTTCTTTGATTTGCCATTGCCGGCGGCGGAGCTGCTGACCACGGTCGGCGGCGAACGCATCCGGCCGTATTACAATTCCGGCTTTGTGCTGGCCAATCAACTGGGCGATTTTTTCCGCCGCTGGAAAGCCGATTTTACGGCCTTGATGCACGCACGGATTCGCACCGACTCCGAGCAGTCGCGGCACGGCGCCGATTACGGCTTCATTGAACAAATGACCCTGTCTGTGACCGCCGCGCGACTGGCTGCGCCGGTGCGCATTGCACCGCCGACGCACAACTACCCGCTGCCGTTCCATCCGCGCCTGCGCCAACGCGACGGCCACCCGCGCTGGCATGAAGCGGTGTTGCTGCACTATCACCGCTGGTTTCAGCACCCGGATTTTCTCGCCCACGTGAGCGATCCGGTTGAAGCCGACAGCGCAGCGTTTGCCTGGCTGCAGGCGCGCCTGCCCTTGCAGCCAACCATCGACGGGCCGTTCAAATGCTGAAAGCGCGGCAATGGTACAATGCCGCTGCATGGCCCCATTCACCAGACATCTATAAGGAGACCGCATGAGACGCGTGCCATTTTGTTTTGCCAAGCTGTACGATGACATTGGCCTTGGCCTGACGTATTTCAATTGCCGCATATTGCTCAACACGCGCAACAAGCGCACCTACAGCGTGATCACCCACGGTCGGCTGGAACCGGCGGTGTGCGCCTTGTTTGAAAAACTGATTCAACCCGGCGACGCGGTGGTGGATGTCGGCGCCAACATCGGATTTTTGACCCTGCTGGCCTGTAAACTGAGCGGGCCGGAAGGGCGCGTGGTGGCGTTTGAACCCAACCCGGACGTGCATGAACTGTTGCAAAGCAACGTCGAGATCAATGCCTTCAGGGGCTGGTGTGAAACGCGCGCACAGGCGGTGGACCGCTGCGCCGGTCATCTGCGCCTGACCTGGAACCCGCACCAGGAAGAAAGCGGTCGCGTGGTGTCCGAACAGATGCAAAATCTGGCGCAAAAAAACGCGCTGGTTGAGGCGGTATCATTGGACGAGGCGCTCGGGGATGCGCGCGTGGACCTGCTCAAGATCGACACCGAAGGCTGCGAACAAAGGGTGCTGGAAGGCGCCACCGGAGTGATTGAACGCAACCCCGGCTTGCGCGTGATCATGGAATGGAACCCGCGCCACATTGAACAACGGGACGGCGATCCGGTGGCCACCGCGGCGTTTATTTTTGAGCATTTCGGGCGGGTTGAACAAATCAACCGCATCGATGAACTGACGCCATTGAACGCGGCGGAATTGCCGGATTTGAATCATTGCAATCTGTTGCTCAGCGAAGGCAAAGCCCACACTTAGGAATTCCCCATGCGACACACACACTGGATCTGGCTGTTGATGTTCACCGCGGCGCGGGCCGATCACCTGAGCGATGTCAGTGCCGAAGCCGGGGTGCAATTCACCCACCACAACGGCCACAGCGGTGTTTTTCAATACCCGGAAATTGTCGGTTCGGGCGTGGCCCTGTTTGACTTCGACAACGACGGCGATCTGGACATTTACTGGGTGCAAAGCGGCGAATTCAGCGGCAACCGGCGCAGCGATGAATTGTGGATCAACCGACTGGATCGCGGCGCCTTTCAATTTGAACGCTTTGCCGGGCTGACGGGCATGACCCGTTACGGCATCGGCGTGGCCAGCGCGGACGTCAACCGCGACGGGTACATTGATTTGCTGGTCACCGGCATCGACGGCAATCAACTGTTGATCAATCAGCAAGGCCGCGGATTTCAGGTCAGTGATCTGCCGTGGGACGGACCGCCGCGCTTTGCCGCTTCCGCGACGTTCTGTGACGTCAACAACGACGGCTGGCCGGACGCCTTCGTGGTCAACTACGTCGACTGGCGGCGCGATAAAAACCCCACCTGTTACGCCAAAACCAGCGCCCGCGACTACTGCGGCCCGGACGCCTTTGCAGGGCAGGCCGATGTGTTCTATCTGAATCAGGGCGACGGCCAGTTCAAAGAAGCCACCGAAGCGTTTTTCCCCGACATGCCGGCGGCCCCGGGCTTGGGCGTGGTGTGCCGCGATCTGGACAACGACGGTTACGCCGATCTGGTGGTGGCCAACGACGGCAAAGCCAATCAACTGTGGTCCAACCGCGCAGGGCAAGGGTTTGTTGACCGCGGTTTGATCAGCGGTGTTGCCGTCAACGGCGCCGGCATCCCGGAAGCCAGCATGGGCATCGCCGCCGAGGATTTTGACCTTGATGGCGACGTGGATTTGCTGTTCACGCACTTGATGGGTGAGACCAACACCCTGTTGTCCAACAGTGGGCGGTTGTTTTTTAACGACGTGACGCAACGCAGCGGCCTGGCCGCGTCGAGTTTTTCGCGCACCGCCTGGGCCACCGGATTTCTGGATTTGAACAGCGATGAATGGCCGGATCTGCTGGTGTTCAACGGCGCGGTGGCGTCACTGGATGCGCAAGGCGGCGTGGCCGGTTCTTTGCAACAGCACAACGATCTGTACGTGCAGACCGCGCGCGGTCAATTCCGCGCCGATGACAGCGACGCCTGGCTGCGGCGCGCCGACGTGTCACGCGGGGCGGCGTTTGGTGATCTGGACAACGACGGCGATGTGGACGTGGTGCTGTCCAACAACCACGGCGCGGGGGTGATTCTGCGCAACAATTTAAACCCGACGGCGTGGTGGGGTTTGACGGTGGATGCCACGCGCTGCCCGCGGGCCAGATTGCTGGGTCCGCAAGACGCCGTGCGGGCGCTACCAATCCACAGCGACGGCTCCTATGCATCGGCCAATGACACGCGATTGCGGGTGCAGGGCGCAGCGCTCAAGCGCCATGATCGCCTGCAGCTTGAATGCCTGAACACCGCGCAAAAAACCTTCACCTTAAGCGCCAGCAACCGATACGAGGCACACACACCATGAACATTCTGCGCAACGGATTCATCTGCATTTTCTTGACGCTGTGCACGGCCCGGGCGCAGACGACGTCGCAGGCATTCGATCCAACCACCCTGTCACTGGACGGCCTGGATGCCGCGGTGGCCGAGCAATTCAAAGCGGTGATCGGGCAATGGCAACAGCATCGACAGGCCGGTGAAGGCGATTTGCAGCTGGCGGCGCAAAAAGAACTGTGTCTGATGTTGCACAATTACCGCTTTCTCAAACAGGCCATGGCCTGTTATCTGCCGCTGGGAAAATTTGAGAGCGAAGCGGTGCGCTGGCCGCATCTGTATGGGCGCGCGGCCTATGAATTGGGCGAATGGGCGGACGCGCAACAAAGCTTCATGGCCGCCCTGCGGCGCGAAAACTACCCGCCTTCGGCACATTTTCTGGCGCGCATTCTGGCCGCGGAAAATCGCTCGGAAGAAGCCCTGGATGTGATCAATGCCCTGCCGGCACATGCGCGCCTGTCGGCGGTGATGCTGTCCTTGCTGGGTGATGTGTATCAGCAGGTGGGCATGTTGCCGCTGGCGCTGGGGCACTATCGACAGGCCCTGGAAGCGGTGCCGGCGGCCGATCAGTTGCACTACAAAATCGCCCGCATTGAACAACAGCTGGGCCATGAAGCATTGGCTGAACAACACCTGGCAGCGGCCGGCAAAACCGGCATCGCACTGAACGATGTGCACTACAGCGCGGTGACCGAGATGATCGTCGGGGAAATTCCGCATCTGTTGCAAGGCAAACAGGCCCTGTTGAACAAGGATTATGTGCGCGCCGCCGCGGCGTACACGCAGGCACTGGAATACAACCCGCAAAGCCCGGTGGCCTTGAGCAATCTGGCGGTGGCGCAATCGGCGCAAGGTGAAGCGGCTCAGGCGCGCGCCACCCTGGAACGCCTGTTGTCCATTCACCCCGAGCACACCGGCGGATTGTTCAACCTGGCCAGTGTGCTGATGCACGCCGAAGACCCGGCTGGGGCGGTGCCCTTGTTGCAGCGATTGCTGCAGCTTGAACCCAATGACGCCGAAGCATTGCAGTTGTTGGTCACGGCCCTGCGGCGCAGTGAACAGACCGCGGCGGCGATTGAACTGCTGCGCAGTCAGCCACTGGATTTTTCACCCGCTGTGGCGCTGCCCTTGCAGCAGCAATTGGCGGTGATGCTCACCGATCAGGGCCGGTATGCCGAAGCCGTTGAAGTGCTTGAAAAATCGCTGACACTGGACGCGCAGTATTTGCCGGCCGTGCTGGCGCTGTCCAAATTGTATTCAAGCAGCCCCGATGCCGCCGTCCGCAACCCGACGAGGGCCTTGCAACTGGCGCGCACGGCGCAGCAAAAACGGCAGGACGCCGCGGTGGCGTTGGTGTGGATGCTGGCGGTGCAAGCCAGCGGCGATTGTCAGGACCGCGACGCGGTGTTGCAGATGATCAAAAGTGAAGGATTGGATCTCGAGGCGCTGCGGCAGAAAATAAAACAGGCCGGATCCAGCGACCCGGCCTGTTTCAATTAACCCCGCGAGGTTACTTATTGCTTCAGGATCAGTTCTGTTGCAGTTTGGCGATGGCCTGCTCCAGGGCTTCAAGCCGCTGGTTCAGTTGCGCGTTTTCCTGCTCCAGGCGCTCAATTTTGGCGTCTTTGGCGTTGACCTGATGCCCCAATTCCTTGATTGAAGCCAGCGCCACGCCGGCGGTGTCCAGCGTGCCAATGCGTTTCTCATCGGAACCCAGTCCAAACAGCGAGAAAAAGTCCTGTGCCATCGGGCCCATGTGCTGCACCGCGGCGTTGTCGAACTTGTAGTTCCAGGTGGCGATCGGCAGGTCCATGACTTTGGCCAGCACCGAAGCGGTGTCCACCGAAGCGATGTTTTCCTTGCTGTTGACATCTGAGCCCTGTGACAGGGTGCCGCGAATGGCGACGTTGCCGCCGGCGTCCATGTCAAAATTGGTGCCCGGTGAGGCGCCCAGGGTGTTGATCACCTGCATGCGGCCGTCGTCCCAGACTCTGAACTCAGAACCGCCGGTGCCGGATTTGGCGATTTCAAAAGAGTCGCCGTTCTTGTTGACGAATTTCCACTGCGCGTTGGCATCGGCGACGTTTTCCAGCACAATGCCGGCGTTGCCGGTTTGTTCGACGATGTACAGATTGTTGTTGGTGGTGTTGGACCCGAGGGCCATTTTGCCGGCGTCGATGCGCACCTGGGTGGTGTTGCCGTTGCCCAACTGAATCTGGCCGTTGGCGTAGGTGCGGACACTGCTGTCCGGCGTACCGGCTTCCATTCTGAACGGCAGCGCGCTGCTGTGGGTCACGTCGCGAACAAAGAAAGTGGTTTCATTGCCGGCCACATCCCAGATCTGCGCGTTGAAACCGTCCGAACCGTCCTGTTCCAGGCGCAGGGTCGGCGTGTTGCCTTCAACGATGTGCAGGTCAACCACCGGATTGTTGGTTTTGATGCCCACGTCGCCGTCGGCTTCAACGTACAGTGTGTTGTTGGGTGCGGCGGCTTCAATGGTGAACGGTGTTTTGTTGTTGGTGGTGTCGTCGATGGAAAACTTGTTGAGGCCGCCGTTGTTGGTTTCATTGGCCGTCAGTTGCCAATCCACGTTGGGAAAGGAACCTGAGTTACTGGTGTCATCGAACTTGATGCGCAGGTTGTTTTCTTTCAGGCGCAGGGTGTCAAAACCGAAATTCTCGCCGTTGACACAGTCCATGCCGATGCAGGCGCTGCCATCCACAATCAGATCGTCAAGAATCTGTTGGTCGCGGGTGGCTTCATCCTGGTCAATCACGGTGGCGCCGTTTTCAACGGTGAAAACACCGGATTCGGTGGCCAACTGAATCGCGCCGGCTTTGTCGCTGACGCGGTTGCCGCCGGATTTGTCACTGATCTGATGCGCGTTGACCGGCACCAGCTCAAAGGTGTATTGGCCGTCCGGCAAGGCCACCACGCCGAAGTCGGCGGCGGTGAAGATCATGGCCTGCGCGTTGTGCACGTTGAGCACCTGCACGTCCTGATTTGGCAACGCCAGACGCAGAGAATATTTCTGCTGTTCATTCAAGCCGGACAGTTCCAGTTCATTCTGGGCCACGCTGATTTCTACTTTGGCCAGAGCCGATGCGCTGCAGCCAATGGTAAGGCATGCCAGCACTGCTTTGCTGAGTGTGTTCATTTTTATCCCCCTGTAGGAAAATGAGTAAAAAGTAAGGTGGGGGCAATCAACGCGTTTGTTGTTTTAATAGTGTGTGTAATCCCCCCAGGTGGACTTATGATACATCATTTTGATACACATCTGGCAAGACTTTCTTGCCTTTTTCTGCGCAATGGCCGCTGTTGACCTCTTCGAGGACGCGCGCGCGGCGGCGATTGCTAAATTTTGTCAATCCGATACAATGGCGATTTGCCGGAATCCCCGTCATGTCGAGTAACACGTTGTATCTGGTGGACGGCTCGTCCTATCTCTACCGCGCCTTTCATGTGCCCAACCTGCAACGCCTGAAAACCGCCGATGGGCGCATGACCGGCGTGATATTCGGTGTCTACAACATGATTCAGCGTTTGCTGGATGAACACCGGCCCGAGCACATGGCTGTGGTGTTCGACGCCAAGGGCAAAACCTTTCGCCACGACATGTACGCCGAGTACAAGGCCACGCGCCCGCCGATGCCCGAAGAGCTGGCCGCGCAGCTGGCACCGACCAAAGCCATTGTGCGTGCGCTGGGCATTGAGTTGATCGAGGCGCCAGGGGTGGAGGCCGATGACGTGATCGGCACACTGGCGCGCGAAGCCGAACGCCTGGGCATGCACACACTGATTTCCACCGGCGACAAAGACCTGGCGCAACTGGTCAGCGACCGCATCACCCTGGTGGACACCATGCGCAACAGCGAACTGGACCGCGCCGGCGTGCGCGAAAAATTCGGCGTCACGCCGGAACAGATCGTCGACTACCTGGCGTTGGTCGGCGACACTTCGGACAACATTCCCGGGGTCAACAAAGTGGGCCCGAAAACCGCGGCCAAGTGGTTGTGCGATTATCAAGACATTGAAGGGCTGGTGGCACACGCCGACGAGATCAAGGGCAAGGTCGGCGAATACCTGCGCGAGGGGCTCGAGCAGTTGCACCTGTCGCGGCAGTTGGCGACGGTGAAAACCGACCTTGAACTGGCCCAGCATGCCGACGGACTGGCGCTCGGCGCCATGGACACCGAAACCCTGCACGCGCTCGGTGAAGAGTTCCAGATCAAACGCCTGCAGCAACTCAAGGCGGCCGATCGGCCGGCGCCGGTGGAACGTCCTGAGTACACCGTGATTCAAGACCGCGACACACTGGACGAATGGCTCAAAGCCATCGCCGATGCGGGCATCGTTTCACTGGATCTGGAAACCACGTCGTTGGACCCGCTGCGCGCCGAGGTGGTGGCGGACAATCCGGCCTCGGCGGCGCTGCATCGCCGTCTTGGCTTTCGCGAGACAGGTCGAGATGGCGGCGCGCTTGTCTTCACGCTCACCAGATGCGATCACGAGGCGCTACTGGGACTTGGCAATGAAG
>JBNLBT010000075.1:0-15681 GCA_050303435.1 Marinicellaceae bacterium | reverse complement strand
GGCACGCCGATCGCCATCAGCATCGCGCAGCGCCTGGGCATGCCGGTTGAGCCGTTTGTGTTGGCGGTGCTGTTCGGCGCCAATCTGTCCTACGCCACACCGATGGCCTATCAAACCAATTTGCTGGTAATGAACGCCGGCGGCTACAAATTCATGGACTTCTTCAAGGTCGGCATGCCTTTGACGCTGATCAACTGGGCCATGCTGTCGGGCATTTTGACCTGGGTCTATAAATTGTATTGACCCTGCTGGCAATAGTTAATATAGTGATGTTGGAGAGAAATTCAGCATGAGGAGGAGTCGGCAGCATGGGCGAACAAAACATTTCACGCCACAATCTGGAAGAAACCAAACGCAAGTTCACGCGCGCGGTGCTCAACGATCTGCGTGCATTGGAGCTCATGGTGGATCAGGGGCTGATCGAATCGGACGCCACCCGCATCGGTGCCGAGCAGGAGATGTTTCTGGTCGACAACGACTACAGGCCCGATTGCACCGCGTTGCAGATTCTCGCCGACATCAAAGACAAACGCTTCACCAACGAAATCGCACAATTCAACATTGAAGCCAATCTGACTCCGCGGCGCTTTGAGAAAAAGTGTCTGAGCGAGCTGGAAGCGGAAATCAACGAAGTGGTCAGCATCGCGCGAGAAGCGGCCGCCGCGCACGATTCCAAGATCGTGTTGGCGGGCATTTTGCCGACCCTGCGGCAGATGGACCTGACACTGGACAACATGACACCGGTGGACCGCTATTTTGAACTCAACGAACGCCTGAAAGAAATTCGCGGTTCGGATTTTCGTCTGGATATTCGCGGCGTGGATGAATTGTCGGTGACCCACGACTGTTTTGTGCTGGAAGCACTGAACACCAGTTTTCAGGTGCATTTTCAGGTCAGCGGCGAATCGTTTGTGGACATGTACAATATGTCGCAGGCGGTCACTGCGCCGGTGCTGGCCGCGGCGGTCAATTCCGGATTGATTCATCACTACCGGCTGTGGCACGAATCGCGCATTGCGGTGTTCCAGAATTCGGTCGACACCCGTTCGGACACGCACCAGCAACGCGGCAACCAGCCGCGCGTGCACTTCGGCAACGAATGGATCGATTCCATTGTTGACGTGTTCCGTGAGGACATTTCGCGCTTTCCGGTGGTGCTGACCACGGAGTACGAATCCGATCCGGTGGCCATGGTCAAGGCCAACAAAATGCCCAAGCTCAAGGCTTTGATGCTGCACAACGGCACGGTGTACCGCTGGAACCGGCCGTGCTACGGCGTCAAGGACAACGTGCCACACCTGCGCATCGAAAACCGCGTGTTGCCGGCCGGCCCCTCGATCATTGATGAGGTGGCCAATTCGACCTTTTATTTTGGTCTGATGGCCGGTTTGAGCCGCAAATACGGCGACATCCGTGAACATTTCCGCTTCGCCCACGCGAAGAGCAATTTCCGCAACGTCACCCGCAACGGTCTGGACGCCACGTTGACCTGGCTGTCCGGCGAGCCGGTGGCGGCGCGCGACCTGATCCGCCGCGAATTGTTGCCGGAGGCCGAGGCCGGGCTGAAAGCCGCCGGCATCAATGGCCACGACATCAACAAATACCTGACGGTCATCGACAAGCGCGTGCAATCAGGCCAGACCGGCGCCAGCTGGGCGATCCGTTCAATCACCGAAATGGAAGACGACGTGCACCCGGATGAGAAAGTGCGTTCGATCGTGGCCGAAATGGTCAATCAACAGGAAACCGACAATCCGATTCACAACTGGCCGCTGGCGAAAATATCCAGCGATCTGGACTGGCGCGCGTCGTTCCGGCGACTGGGTCAGTTCATGACCACTTCATTGCTGACCGTGCGGCCCAACGATTCGATCGATCTGGCGGCCAGCATCATGGACTGGAAACACGTGCGGCACGTGCCGGTGGAAAACGATCAGGGCGAACTGGTGGGGCTGGTGTCGCACCGTTCGATTCTGCGCCATGTGGTGGAAGGCCACAACGACCACGACGAGCCCAAGGCGGTCAGTGAAATCATGAACGACAACCCCATCTCGGTGGATTCGTCGATGAAAACCACCGAAGCGATCCGCATGATGCGCGAGAAGAAACTGTCCTGCCTGCCGGTGGTGGACAAAGGCAAACTGGTGGGCGTGGTGACCGATTTTGATCTGATCAAGCTGGCCAGCAATCTGTTGGAAAATTACCTCGAGGATTACCCCGAACGCGAACGCTGAGTCTCTACTCAAGGCGTTCGGGAGAATGCGGCATCAAACGATGCGCACTTCTTCCTCAAGCATCACTTCAAATTTCTGTTTGACGATCAGTTTGGCGCGTTTGGCGAAATGCAGCAGCCCCTGACCGGTGGCTTTGCCGTGATTCACCAGCACCAGCGCGTGTTTCGGTGAAAAGCCCGCGTCGTTGCTTTGCAGGCCTTTGAATCCGCATTGATCCAGCAGCCAGGCGGCGCTGATTTTAACGCGGTCCTTGTGGTTTGTGGGGTAATGCGGCAGATCCGGATGGCGGTTCAGCAGGCGGTTCAGCTGGGTCTGTGTGATCACCGGGTTTTTAAAAAAGCTGCCGGCGTTGGGTGTTTCATTGACGTCCGGCAGTTTGTTTTTGCGAATCGCGGTCACCGCTTCGGCGATTTCGCGGTAGCTGGGTTTTTGCGTCTGGCCGCTGAAATAATCGTGCAGTTCGGCGTAGTCAAGGTTGATCGGACGGTTGCTGCGCAAATCCAGCGCCACGCGGGTCACGATCTGGGTTTTGTCGTTGCATTTGAACAGGCTGTGGCGGTAGCCGAACAGGCATTCCTCCTTGCTGTAGCGGTGGTATTTCTGCTCTTGCCAGTTGTACACCTCCACCCACACCAGCACGTCTTTCAATTCGGCCCCGTAGGCGCCAATGTTCTGAATCGGCGCGGCGCCGACCAGGCCGGGTATGTAGGCCAGGTTCTCAACGCCGCCGAGGTTGCGTTCAACCGCCCACATCACCAGGTCGTGCCAGCGGGTGCCGGCCCAGGCGATCACCAAGGCATCGAGGTGGGCGATGTGGTTGTAGGGTTTGATGTGAATCACGGTCTTGTGCACATCGCCGGTGAACAGGATGTTGCTGCCACCGCCGAGCACCAGGGAATCCATGAATTTCAGATCGGTCGGCAGGGATTCCAGATCGTGCAGGTTGGCCACTTCAATGAAGGCATCGCAGCGGCAGTCCACAGCAAAGGTGTTGTGGTTTTTGAGGTTGAAATCAGTGACTTTCTTCATGCGTCAGTTCATCGACAATCGCCCGAATGAGGCTGGACCCCTTGTAAATGAACCCTGTGTAGACCTGGATCAGGTCGGCGCCGGCCTTAAACTTCCTGACCGCGTCGGCAGCGCTCATTATACCCCCCACACCCACGATCGGAAATGCTTCCCCAAGCAATGATCTCATCGACGTCAATGTCTGATTGGCTTTGTCAAACAGCGGCGCGCCACTGAGGCCCCCTTGCTCGTCCGCCTCGGGGCAACCGGGCGGCAGCATGTCTCTGCTGTTGGTTGTGTTGCTGCAAATGATACCATCAATTTCACTTTGTTTCACAACTTCGGCGATGTCCTGCAATTGTTCCGTGGTCTCATCGGGCGATATTTTGAGTGCAACTGGCACATATTTGTCGTGATCTTCGGCAAAGTCCAATTGAATGGCCTTGATCGCCTGCAGCAGTCCGGTCAGCTGATTTTTTTCCTGCAGGGCGCGCAGACCCGGCGTGTTGGGAGAGGAGATATTCACTGTCACGTAATCGGCCAGCGGCAACACCTTGTGCAGGCAGTGCACGTAGTCGTCGACCGCGCGTTCATTCGGGGTGTCTTTGTTTTTGCCGATGTTGATGCCGAGCACGCCGCGGCGACGGCTTTTGCGGATGCGCGCAACGGCGGCGTCCACGCCGTGGTTGTTGAAGCCCATGCGATTGATGATGGCCTGCTGCTCGCTGAGGCGGAACAGGCGCGGTTTGGGGTTGCCCGTCTGCGGGCGCGGGGTCAAAGTGCCCACCTCGACGAAGCCGAAGCCCTGGGCGAACAGGCCGTCGATGCATTCGGCGTTTTTATCAAAGCCGGCGGCCATGCCCACGGGGTTGGGGAATTCCAGACCCATCAGCGACACCGGTTTATTGGGCACGGCGTGCGCGCTCAGGCGTGCCAGCGGCGATGACAGGGCTTTGATGGCCAGATCGTGCGCCATTTCAGGCGGCAGCGTTTGCAGCAGTTTGCGGCCAATCATTTCCAGCATGCGGGGGTCTCAATAAAAATTGCAGCCATTTTACCACCATCGCATGCACGGTATTGACGCGATGTGTCGGCCCGATTGATTTGTTGCCGTGCGCGCCGCGCTGCGGGTCAAAGGTGCATGCGACCGGCCTGAGCGTCGCAGTGGTGCTGTGCGATTGTGAATTGGGGCGTGCGTGGATTGTGTGGTATCCAAGCTGTGATCAAGGGCCATGTCACTGTTGGGTTTTGCGGCCCAGCCATCCGAGAAAAGCCCGGGCGGGCTTTTCTCGGCAGGGTTTGACTAAATTTCGAACTTGATGCCCTGAGCCAGCGGCAGTTCGGTGGAATAGTTGATGGTGTTGGTTTGCCGGCGCATGTAGGCTTTCCAGGCGTCGGAACCGGCTTCACGGCCGCCGCCGGTTTCTTTTTCACCGCCGAAGGCGCCGCCAATTTCAGCGCCGCTGGTGCCGATGTTGACGTTGGCGATGCCGCAGTCGGAACCGGCCGCCGAAAGGAATTGCTCGGCGTGGCGCAGGTTGTTGGTGAACATCGCCGAGGACAGGCCTTGAACCACGTCGTTCTGTGCTTCAATCACCGCGTCCAGGTCGTCGAACGGCATGGCGTACAGAATCGGTGCAAAGGTTTCGCTTTTAACGATGTCCCAGTCGGCTTCGGCTTTGATCAGGCACGGTTGCACAAAGTGCCCAGGGCCGTCGATGCGTTCACCGCCGCACACCACTTCGCCGCCGGCGGCTTTGGCTTTGGCCACCGCGTCCAGATAGGCCTGCACGGAGGTCTCATCGATCAACGGGCCCATCAGCGTGTCGGGCTTCAGCGGGTTGCCGATGCGCACCTGTTGGTAGGCGGCCGCCACTTTGTCCACCAGCTCGTCGTACAGGCTGCGGTGCACAAACAGGCGGCGGGTGGTGGTGCAGCGCTGGCCGGCGGTGCCCACCGCGCCGAACACAATGGCCGGCACAGCGAGTTTGAGATCGGCGTCTTGATCGACGATCAGGGCGTTGTTGCCGCCCAGTTCCAGCAGTGAACGGCCCATGCGTTTGGCCACCTGCACGCCGACCTGTTTGCCGACGTGGCAGGAACCGGTGAATGAAATCAGCTGCACGCGCGCGTCGTCGACGAAGCGTTTGGCCAGTTCATTGCCGGCGTCGTTGAACAGCAGGAAGATCGGCGGGAAACCGTTTTCTTTCAGGGCGCGGTTGCAGATGTGCTGCACCGCGATGCTGCACAGCGGCACTTTGGGGGAAGGCTTCCAGATCGTCACGTTGCCGGCAATGGCGGCAACGAAAGCGTTCCAGGACCACACCGCCACGGGGAAGTTGAACGCTGAAATCACGCCAACGATGCCCAGCGGGTGCCATTGCTCGTACATGCGATGCTGCGGGCGTTCGGAGTGCATCATCTTGCCGTAGAGCATGCGCGACTGGCCGACCGCGAAATCGAAGATATCGATCATTTCCTGCACTTCGCCGTCGCCTTCGGATTTGATTTTACCCATTTCAGCCGCCACCAGCGAACCCAGGGCGTCTTTGTGTTTGCGCAGCGCTTCACCCACCAGGCGAATCGCTTCACCGCGTTGCGGGGCCGGCAGGGTGCGCCATTGTTTGAACACCGACTGGGCTTTGACGATGACTTTTTCGTAGTCCGTTTCCGAGGCCGAATACACGCGGCCCAGCAATTCGCCGGTGGCCGGGTTGTGTGAGTCGATCAGGCCGGCGCTCTGGTCGTTCGACCAGTCGTCGTGGCCGGTGCAGGTGCCTGGATTGATTTCTTCCAGACCGAGTTCTTGCAGAAATTCCATCATGGTGCAGGGCTCCGGTTAAAGTTTGTCAGTCAGTTCGGGAATGATTTTGAACAGGTCACCGGCCAGGCCAATGTCCGCCACTTCAAAAATCGGTGCTTCGGCGTCTTTGTTGATCGCCACGATCGTGCCGGCGTCCTTGATGCCGGTGAGGTGCTGAATCGCACCGCTGATGCCAAAACACATGTACAAATCGGGGGCGATGATTTTGCCGGTCTGGCCCACCTGCATGTCGTTGGGCACGTAACCGGCATCAACCGCAGCGCGCGAGGCACCGGTGGCGGCGTCCAGTTTGTCGGCCAGTTTGTAAATCAACTCAAAGTTCTCCGCGCTGCCCAGTCCGCGTCCGCCGGAGACCACGCGCGTCGCGGTTTGCAGATCGGGGCGGTCGGAATCGCCGCTTTTCAGGCCCACGTAACGGCTGTGCGCTGCCGGGCTGGACAGGCTGCTTGCAGACACTTGAGCCTGGCCGCCGCTGGTTTTGTCGGCGCTGAATGAGGCGGTGCGCACGGTGGCGACCACGCGGCCTTCGGTGCGCACGGTGATGATCGCGTTGCCGGCGTAAATCGGCCGTTTGAATTCATGGCTGCCCAGCACTTCCATCACGTCGCTGACCTGATTGACGCCCAGCAAGGCGGCGATGCGCGGCATCAGGTCCTTGCCAAAGGTGGTCGACGGGCCCAACACGTGGCTGTAATCGGCGCCCAGTTCGGCCGCGTGTGGTGCGATCGAGGCGGCCAGTTTGTCGTGGTCCTCGGCGCATTGAATGGCGTGTACATGGCCAACGCCCTCGAAGGCCGCGGCGGCCTGTGCCAGCGCGCCCGGATCGGCGGCAAACACCGCCACGTCGATGCCATCGGTGTTCATTTGTTTGGCTGCGCTGAGGACTTTGGCGGTGCTCAGGTTCAGTGCTTTGCCGTCGTGTTCGGCAATGATCAATGCCTTGCTCATCAGATTAACCCCTTGTCTTTCATCATTTCAATCAGTTCATCGACCGATTCAACCATCACGCCTTTTTGCCGCGGTTGCGGTGGCTCGTAGTGAGTGACATTGATCTCACGACGCTCAAAATCGCCCAGCACTTCGGCCAGCGGCTGCACATCCAAGGGCTTGCGCTTGGCTTTCATGATGTCCGGCAGTTTGACGAAGCGCGGCTCGTTCAGACGCAGGTCGGTGGAAATCACCGCCGGCAAATCCACCTCGATGGTTTCCAGTCCGGCGTCAACCTCGCGGGTGGCCTGCACGGCGTCGCCGTTGAAGTTCAGTTCCGACACATAAGTGGCCTGTGGGCGGTCCCACAGCGTGGCCAGCATTTGCGGCGTCTGGTTGTTGTCGTCGTCGATCGCCTGTTTACCCAGAATCACCAGGCGCGGCTGCTCGGATTCAACCACTTTCAACAGGCCACTGGCGGCTTCCAGCGGCTGCACCGCGCGATCGGTTTGCAGCAGGATGGCGCGGTCGGCGCCCATCGCCAGGGCAGTGCGCAATTGCTGTTGGCAGTCGTCGCTGCCGATGGTGACCACAACCACTTCCTCGGCCAGGCCTTTTTCCTTGATGCGCAGGGCTTCCTCAACCGCGATTTCGTCGAAGGGGTTGATGCTCATTTTGACGCCGTCAGTGGCCACGCCGCTGCCATCGGGTTTGACCTGAACGCGCACGTTGTAGTCAACAACCCGTTTAATTGCTACCAGAATTTTCATGGATGTTTTGTGCTGTGATTTTACCGGTGCGCGATTATAGCATCATCGCACCCAAATTGCAGGCGCTAAATCAAGCGCTGTCCTTCCATTGGCGCAACGCCGTGAACACCGCCGCCTCATCCGCCAGGGCATGGCCAACGTGTGTTTCCACCCGCTGAATCACCGCGGCTTCGGCGGTGCGCAGGAACGGGTTCATGGCCTTTTCCTGCGCCAACGTGGTGGGCACGGTGGGCGCATCGGCCTGACGCCTTTGCTGCATGGCTTCGAGGTGCGCACCCAGGGCCGCATTGCCCGCTTCAACGCGCTGCGCGAAGCGGCCGTTGGACAGGGTGTATTCGTGCGCGCAATACACCTTGGTCTCGTCCGGCAAGCGCTTGATTTTGTTGAGGGAATGCAGCATTTGCGCGCCGTCGCCTTCAAACAGGCGCCCGCACCCCAGGCTGAACAGGGTGTCGCCACAAAACAGGGTGTCCGGGTTGTAATACACGATGTGTGAGCGGGTGTGTCCGGGAGTTTCCAGCACCGTGAACTGGCACGCCGGCGCGGGGATTTCAACCCGATCGCCTTCGCGCACCACGCGGCCGGGCAAGGCGATGCGCGCATCGTCCGGTTGGCTGACGCCGCAATCCCAGGCCTGCAACAGGGCCTGCACGCCGCCGATGTGATCGGCGTGGTGATGGGTGATGAGGATGTGTCTGAGTTGCAGGTCGTGGGATTCCAGGTGTTGTTGCACCGGTTCGGCCTGACCGGGATCGACCACCACGGCGTCGCGCCCGTCGTGCAACAGCCAGATGTAATTGTCGTTAAACGCCTTGAGCGGTTTTATTTTCAACATGGTGCGCATATAATCGCTTTTTTTTAAACGCATTTCAAATTGACGCTGCACCACGTAGAAATTTTCACCGACGGCGCGTGCCTGGGCAACCCCGGGCCGGGCGGCTGGGCGGCCTTGTTGCGCAGCGGCCGCAATGAAAAAATGCTCGCCGGCGCGCACGCCGAAACCACCAACAACCGCATGGAAATGCTGGCCGCGATTCAGGGTTTGAAGCAATTGAAAAAACGCTGTCGGGTGGATCTGTACACCGACTCCAAATACCTGATCAGCGGCATCACCGAGTGGCTGCCGGGGTGGAAGCGCAACGCCTGGAAGAACGCACGCAAGCAGGCCGTCAAGAACGCCGATTTGTGGCAGAAACTGGATGTTTTGAACGCCGAGCACCGGGTTGACTGGCATTGGGTCAAGGGCCACAGCGGCCATCCTGAGAATGAACGCGTTGACGACGAAGCGCGGCGTCGCGCCGAACGCAAGAAGGCGCAGCTGGAGCGCGACGCATGAACCGTCAGATCATGCTCGACACTGAAACCACCGGCCTGGAATACAGCGAAGGTCATCGCGTGATAGAAATCGGTGCGGTGGTGGTGGTGAACCGCGAATTGACCGATGAAACCTTTCATCAATACATCAACCCGCAGCGCGAAATCGAAGCCGGGGCCATGGAAGTGCACGGCATCAGCAATGATTTTCTCGCCGACAAACCCTTGTTTGCCCAGGTGGCCGATGCCTTGCTTGAATTCATCGACGGGGCGGAGCTGGTGATTCACAACGCGGCCTTCGACGTGGGTTTTCTCAACCATGAGCTGAGTCTGTGTGGACATGAAACGCCGCTGGAAGAGCGCTGTCAGATCACCGATTCGCTGCTGTTGGCGCGACAAAAACACCCGGGCGCGCGCAACAATCTGGACGCCCTGTGCAAGCGCTACGCGATCAACAACGCACACCGCACGCTGCACGGCGCCTTGCTGGATGCGCGCATTCTGGCGCAAGTGTATCTGGCCATGACCGGCGGGCAGACCGCGCTGGATCTGGGCGGTGGCGCCGCCGCCAAATCGCAGCAGCGCAGTCGCCAGTTTGATTTGTCCAATCTGCCCCCGCTGGTGCATCAACGCGCCAGTGCTGAGGAGTTGCAGGCGCACAGACGCTGGCTTGAAGAGCATCTGGATGCGCCCTCGCACTGGTTCGAGTCTGACTGATCCACACTGGCGCAGTCGATCGCGCCGATAAATTGCCGCATTGGGCTTTCAATCGCACGCTGAAAAGCATAAAATTCAGGCTTTTCAAGCGACCCGAGAGACATGCTGGACCCCCAAGCCCTGCGCAAAGACCCGGAAAGCGTCGCCGCGCAACTGAAACACCGCGGCTACGATTTGGACGTGGCCCAATGGCGCGAACTGGAGCAGCGCCGCAAAGACACCCAGGTGCGCACCGAGCACCTGCAAAATCAGCGCAAAGTGGAATCCAAGGCCATAGGGCAGGCCAAGTCGCGCGGCGAGGACGCGCAAGTGCATTTTGATCGCGTGGCCGAAATTGCGGCAGAACTGGCCGAGGCTGAACAATCGCTGAAAGCCATTCAAAGCGAAATCGAGGCGGTGCTGCATTACACCCCCAATCTGCCGCATGAATCGGTGCCGCTCGGCGCCGATGAAAACGACAACGTCGAATTGCGTCGCTGGGGCACGCCCAGAACTTTTGATTTTGAAGTGCGCGATCACGTGGCCCTGGGGGCTTTGCACGGCGGCCTCAACGCCGACGCCGCGGCCGAACTGGCCGGCAGCCGGTTCACCGTGCTCAAGGACGGCGTGGCGCGTTTGCACCGCGCCCTGACGCAATTCATGCTTGATCTGCACACGCGCCAGCACGGCTACACCGAATACTACGTGCCTTATCTGGTCAATGAGACAACCATGTTCGGTTCCGGGCAACTGCCGAAGTTCAGGGACGATGCTTTCATCACTGAAGACGCGCGTTTTTTGATTCCCACCGCTGAGGTGCCGTTGACCAATCTGGTCGCCGATCGCATTCTGGACGCCGCCGAGTTGCCGCTGAAAATGACCGCACACACGCCGTGTTTCCGCAAAGAGGCCGGCAGTTACGGCAAGGACACGCGCGGCATGATTCGCCAGCACCAATTTGACAAAGTGGAAATGGTGCAGGTGGTGCACCCCGACGATTCCTATCAGGCGCTGGATGAAATGACGGCGCACGCCGAGGCCATCCTGCAGGCACTGGAACTGCCGTATCGGGTGATTGTGTTGTGCACCGGAGACATGGGTTTCAGCGCCGCGAAAACGCACGACATCGAAGTGTGGCTGCCGGCGCAGGACACCTACCGCGAAATATCCTCCTGTTCCAATTGCGTGGATTTTCAGGCGCGCCGCATGGGCGCACGTTTTCGCGCCACCGGTGAAAAAGCCACCCGCTTGCTGCACACCCTGAACGGTTCAGGGTTGGCGGTGGGACGCACCTTGATTGCGGTGCTGGAAAACAATCAGAACGCGGACGGCAGCGTGGATGTGCCCGAAGCACTCAGGCCCTACATGGGTGGTGTGGAAAGAATCAACGCGGTGACGTGATTTGAGTGCGGCGGGCCCGTGGGCGCGCCGCGTTTCAGTGCCTTGGACAGTGTGCAATTTGTTGTTTGGGGTGCGTCAAACTTTGCTATAATCAATGCAAGAGATATCAGCATACAGAAGGGGTAGAACATGAAAATACATTTTCCTCATGGAGAGCATAAGGACGTGAGTCTGGCTGAAGGCGTGACCACGCTGGGCAGCTCAGCGGAGGCCGACATCAATCTGCAGGCCACCGGCATCGCGGCCAAACACGTCACCTTCACCTCCAAAGACGGGGAAGTGCATGTGTCCATCGACAACCCGGCCTGCCTGGTTTCTGTCAATGGCAAGCTGGTGAAAACCAACCGTGAAGTCCGCGACGGCGATCTGGTGATCATTTCGCAGACCCATTGCAAAATCGTTTCCGGTGAAAGCAAACAGGACGACAGCAATCAGACGCGCATTCGCATGGCACTGCCCAAGTACATTCTGCGCGGTGTGTCCGGTTCCTATTTCGGCAAAACCTTTCCGCTGCGTGGTGTGACCACCCTGGGCCGCCATTCGGATTGCGACATTTGCGTCAACGACGAAGGCATTTCGCGCAAGCACGCGCACATTGCGGTGGACGCCGACGGCATCACCATCAAAGATCTGGGTTCTTCCAATGGCACCTTTGTGAACGGCAACAAAGTCTCCGAGCACAGTCTGGAAGTGGGCGATGAAGTGCGGTTGGACAACATCCGCTTCCTGATTCAGACGCCGGGCATGCCGCAGGATCAACACGACACCAAACAGGCGCCTGCGCGCGCTGCGGCGCGCAAACCCGCGGCCAGCAGCACCGCCGAGCAGGCCGATCAGGGCACCTCCGGGGGCGGCGCCGGCAAATGGCTGGTGACCCTGTTGGTGTTGCTGGTGGCCGGAGGCGCTGCGGCGTACTACATGGGCTGGCTGGATCAGTTCATCAAGTGAAATTGCACAGCAAATAAAAAAAACGGCCCGTGTGGCCGTTTTTTTTTGTCCGTGAATTGGGCTTGCCCATGTGAGTGGGGCAACCGTCAAACCACCAGCAATTTTTTCGCCTGCTCGATGTAAGCCTTGCGTTTGAACAGCAATTGCCATTGCTTGCCACCCAATTGTCTCCACAGCACCGCGGCGCGAATGCCGGCCAGCAGCGTGGCACGGATTTTTTCCGTGACGTGCGGCTGTTTCAGGTGATACGGTTTGCCGGTGATGATGACGCGCGGTTGCAACAGGCTGACCGTGCCGGAATAGATGTTGGCCAGCTTGGTGATCACCGCCTGCGGATAGCGATCGTCCGGCGCCCGCAGCGCTTTGGAATCGAGAATGCCTTTTTGAATGGTCTCCAGGTGTTTTGGGTGTGCCATCAGTTTTGGCTGCAGGGCCAGCAGGGTCAGGCTGTATTTCAGCACCGGCATGAAATGCGGGTCCTTGTTCAGGGCTTTGATCATGTTGTTCAGACCCAATGAGAGGCCGGCGATGTTGTTGTTGAACACGTCACGGGTGTCGGTGGCGTCGATTTTATACAAACTGTCGAGACTGACGTGCCAGCTGTCCAAATCTCGCACGGCGCCGGAGTTGGCCAGTTCATCGGCCAGGGACCCGGCCTGAAACACGGCCGCCAGTGCGATGGTCAATTCATTCATGATGTAAACTCACATTGTTGGTTGAGCCGGTCGGTTAGGTCAATGACGCCGCCACCCAGGCACACGTCACCGGCGTAAAAAACAATCGACTGGCCGGGAGTGACCGCGCGTTGCGGTGCGACAAATTCAACCTCGGCGGTGGCGCCGTTCACGCGCACGAGGCAGGGCTGATCGGATTGTCGATAGCGCACTTTGGCGCTGCATTCAAAGGCATCGGCCGGTGCCTGTCCCGCAACCCAGCTTAAATCCACGCAATGCAGCGAGTGGCTCTGCAGCGCTGCGTGGTCGCCGCCCTGGACTGCAATCAGGGCGTTGTTGTGGTGCGATTTGGCCGCCACAAACCAGGGCAGGGGCGGGGCGTTGCGTACGCCGCCGATGCCCAGGCCCTGGCGCTGCCCAATGGTGTAGAACATCAGGCCTTGGTGTCGTCCGATGGTCTGGCCCTGCGGCGTCAGGATGGCGCCGGGTTTGGGGGTCAGGTATTGCGCGAGGAAACTCTGGAAGCGTTTTTCACCGATGAAGCAGATCCCGGTGGAATCTTTTTTGTCGTGCGTTGACAGGCCCAGTTCAAGCGCCCGCGCGCGCACTTCGGTTTTGTCCAGTTCGCCGAGTGGAAACAGCGATCGCGCCAGTTGCGCCTGGCCGATGGTGTAGAGAAAATAGCTCTGGTCCTTGTTGGCATCCAGGCCCTTGAGCAGTTCCCAGCCGTGCTCAGTCTGGCGTGAACGCACGTAGTGTCCGGTGGCCATGCGCGCGGCGCCGAGATCGTCGGCGTGGTCGAGAAACGTCTTGAACTTGATCTCGCGGTTGCACAGGATGTCCGGGTTGGGGGTGCGGCCGCGTCGGTATTCGGTGAGAAAATCTTCGAATACATAATCCCAGTATTCGGCGGAAAAATTGCGTCGGTGCAGGCGGATGCCCAGACGGTCACACACTGATTGTGCGTCCTTGACGTCTTCATCGGCCTGGCACACGGTGTCTGTGTCGTCTTCTTCCCAGTTCTTCATGAACATGCCTTCAACGCGGTGGCCCTGTTGCAACAACAGTGCGGCCGACAGCGAAGAATCCACTCCGCCGGACATGCCCACCATCACCGTTTGCTTATCGCCCATGATCAATCGCAGTAACTGAAAACATCCAAATCATACCGTTTGCCCTTGATGTATTGGTCGATGTGGCGCAATACAAGGGGCGAGCGCAACGCGTCGGCGCGTTGGGCTATTTCGTCGCGGCTCAACCACAGTGCCCGCACGATGCCGACATCCAGCGTGGCTTCGGGGTCGTGCGACAGGACGCGGCCGGCAAAGCAGGCGCGCAGGTAGTGGTTTTTGCTGTTCGGGCTGGTCCACTGGGAAAATTCGATCAGGTGCACCGGCTCAATGTGCCAGCCGGTTTCCTCAAAGGTTTCCCGCGCCGCCGCCTCAATCAGGGTTTCGCCCGGTTCCAGGTGGCCGGCCGGCTGGTTGAGTATCAGGCGGCCATGAATGTCCTCTTCGACCACCAAAAAGCGGCCTTCCTGTTCGACCACCGCGGCCACGGTGGTGCGCGGCAACCAGGACCTCATACACGCTTTCCGATCAAATACACGCCGCCGATCATCAAGGCCGTTGAGGCTGGCAGCACCAGCCACAGGCTGACGCCGAAGCTGGCCGGGATGATGCCCAGCAACAGCGCAAAGGCGCCGGCGTACATGGCGTAGGGAATCTGTGTGCGCACGTGTTCAATGTGATCGCAACAGGTGGCCATCGACGACAAGATGGTGGTGTCGGATATCGGCGAACAGTGATCGCCCCACACCGCGCCGGCCAGAATAGAGGAGATGGCCAGATACACGATGTGCGCGTGTTCCGGTGTGGCCAGACCCTGGGCCTGCATCATGCCCCAGGTGATCGGGATCAGCAAGGGAATCAAAATGCCCATGGCGCCCCAGCTTGAACCGGTGGCAAAAGCGGTCAGTGCCGCCAGCAGGAACACCAGAGCCGGCATCCACTGCACCGCCATGGAATCTTCAATCTGCGCGGAAATGTATTCGCTGGTGTCCAGCGCGCCGGTCACCGCCGACAACGCCCAGGCCAGCAACAAAATGATCATCGCAATGATCATGGCCTTGATGCCGCGGTACCAGGAATTGATGGTCTGTTCCAGCGTCAGAATGCGTTGCACAATGCTCAGAATGCCGGCCACGATGACGCTGACGATGGAACCCCACAGCAGGGCTTTGTAGGAATTTGAGTTACCGATGATGTCTTTCAGCGACTGTGTGCCGCTGCCGTCCGAGCCGGTGTAGTACAGGCCGGCCATCACGGTGAAGATCAGCGCGGCGATGGGCAGCACCGCGTTGATTGCGCGTTGCGGCTTGCCTTCCACCGGCGGGTTGTTGTGTTCCATGTCGTTGGGGTGCAATTCCACGTCAGGTCCGTGGTTGCGTGCCGCGCGTTCGGCCTTCAGCATGGGGCCGAAATCGCGCCCGCTCAATGCAATGGTCAGGGTCAAGACAATCGCCAGGATGGGATAAAAACTGTACGGAATGGAATTCAGAAACACCAGATAGCCGGAATCACCCACCACATTGATGCCTTCGGCGGCGCCGTCTTTGGCCAACAGGGGGTCGATCAGGCCGACCTCAAAGCCCACCCAGGTGGTGATCAGCGCAATGCAGGCCACCGGTGCAGCGGTGGAGTCGACCAGGTAGGCCAGCTTTTCTCTCGAGATCTTCAAATGGTCACTCACCGGACGCGTTGCATTGCCGACAATCATGGTGTTGGCGTAGTCATCAAAAAATATGGCCAGGCCCAACCCCGCGATCACCACCTGACCCCGTTTGGGGGTTTTCGCCACGGGTATGACCCGGTTGACTATTCCGA
>JBNLBT010000074.1:0-16247 GCA_050303435.1 Marinicellaceae bacterium | reverse complement strand
GGACGGCCCCGGCGCTCACCTGTTGACCCTGGATGGCAACGACGCCAGCCGCGTGCTGACCGTCAGTGACGAAAGCAGTACAGATCGAACGGTCGTCATTCGCGGTTTAACCTTCACCCGCGGCAACGGCACCTCACCAATCAACAACAACCGCGGCGGTTGCATCATGACCCAGGAACACACGCTGATCGAGCACACCGTGGTGCATGGGTGCGCCGGCACTGTCGACGGCGGCGGGGTGTTTTCCATGGATGCTGAACTGCATTTGGACCAGGTCATCGTGGCCAACAACACGGCCGGGTTCAAAGGCGGCGGCATCAATGCGCGCAACAATTCGAGCACTGTGACCCGATCAACCATTCATGGCAACAGCGCAGAAGATGGCGCCGGAATTTATTACCGTTCCGGCGGCACGTTGATTGCCAGCACAGTCTCCGGCAACACCAGCACCGATACCATAGCACCCGGTGCAGCGATTGAAATGAACAACGGCGGTGCGCACACACTGACCATTGCAGATTCCACCGTGATCAACAACACCGGCCTCGGCCTGGTGACGTTCAATGCGCAGCAAAAAACATTCATCAGCAACAGTGTGATCGCCCACAACAGCGTCGCGGACTGCGATTTCACCGACATCAGTCCTGTATCCGACAACATCGGCAATCTGGATACCGACGGCAGCTGCAATGCGTTCGCCAGCAACCACACCACGGTCGCCGACGCCAAACTCGGCCCGCTGCAGGACAACGGCGGTTTCGCCCCCACGCACCGACCGCTGGCCGACAGCCCGGTGATCGACGCCAACGACCCCGAGCTGTGCTCTGATCTCGATCAGCGCGGCTTCACCCGGCCGTTCGACGGCGACGCCGACGGCACCGTCCGCTGCGACATCGGCGCGGTGGAAATCAACGACATTCTGTTCAAAAGCGGCTTTGAAACAGAGTAATCCGCGCCCGCCCTGGACCTGAGCCACCGCGCACGGCGCCTTGGCTCCCACACGGCGGCGCACACCAGACAAACCCAGATGCCCTGCCCGGCGTTGCAGGCGAACGCCCACGCGACGCGTCGAACAACGCCCGTGGCATCGACTGAACACAACAGGAGCAACCACCATGACAAGCGAAATCGTGAGCAAAATCAGAGACCGCAGACGGCAAAACACCGCCCGCGTCAACTCTAAGTTTAAAACCCAGATCAACGACATCCGGCGCGAAATTGTGCGGCTGTCGTTCGCCAACCAAATCGATTCAGGCCGCTACCAGCAATTGCTGCACGAACTGAAGGTTCTGAAATCCCGGCTGGACCAGGTCGCCAAATTCAGCAACTGAGCGCAGGCCCGGCCAGAGCCAGCATCAACAGCACAAAAAAGAGGATGAAACCATGAACAAATGCAGTGAAACACCCTGGATGACACATCACGTCCCACAGGCCATGCGATCGGTGAAACCCTGGCGCAGCGCGCTGCTGTTATTGGCGCTGAGCGCATCGGCGCCGGCCGTGGAACTTCCGGTCAAACTGAACGACCCGCTGGTGCCTGGGGGGCGTGTGCAGACCAGCACACTGAGTCCTGACAATCGCACCGTGGTCTATCTGGCGGTACAGGACACCGTGGGCGTCAGGGAACTGTACAGCGTGCCCGTCGATGGCGGCCCGGTGATCAAGCTGAACGCACCGCTGGTGAACGGCGGCAATGTGTTTTCTGATTTTAGCATCAATGCCAACAGCGACACGGTGGTCTACCGCGCCGACCAGGACAGCAACAACGTCGAGGAGATCTACAGCGTGCCCATCGGCGGTGGTCAAGTGACCAAACTCAACCGCCCACTGCCCTCCGGCGGCGGGGTGTTCGACTACATGCTCAGCCACGATGGTCAATGGGTGGTTTACGCTGGCGAACAGGACACAGACACTGTGGCGGAAATCTACAGCGTGCCCATCGGTGGCGGCACCGTGATCAAACTCAACGGGCCCATGACCAACGGCGGGGACGTTTCAAATCAAACCGCGATCAGTCCGGACAGCAGCACCCTGGTGTACGCTGCCGATCAGATCACCGACGGCTTGTTTGAATTGTTCAGCGTGCCGATCAGCGGCGGCACCGCGGTGCGAATCAGCGGGCCCATGATCGCAAACGGCGGCATTCAATTTGACGGCCTCCGCATCAGCCCGGACAGCAGCACCGTGGTCTACCGCGCCAATCAGGACTCGGTCAACACCAAAGAGATCTACAGCGTGCCCATCGGCGGCGGCCCCGTGACCAAGCTCAACGATCCACTGGTCAGCGGCGGCAACATATCCAGACACCAAATCACTCCGGACAGCGCCCGCGTCATATATCGCGGCGATCAGGACATCAATGGCCTGGACGAATTGTACAGCGTGCCGTTGCTTGGCGGCCCGGTGACGCGCATCAGCAATCCCGCTTTGGGCGCGTTGTTCAACTACTCGATCAATGCAGACAGCGGACACGTGGTGTACCAGATTTCTGGCGACAGGGGTGAAATTTACAGTGTGCCGGTCCTCGGCGGCGTCACACCGACCCGGTTGAACGGACCGCTGGCCGCGGGTGATGTGGTCGGCGCTTTTCAAATCAGCAACAACGGACGCCACGTGTTGTTCACCACCGGCCCGCAGGGCAGCGACTCCGACCCATCATCCAACATCCGCGGCGACAGCCCCCGGCACAACGCGCTGTTCAGCGTGCCCATCGAAGGCGGGGTGCCGTTGCAACTCACCGAACCCTATGCAGTGGGTCAGGGACTGGGAGGCGCGTCCATCGCTCCCAACAGCGGTTTTGTATTCTTTCAGGACGACCGCGACATGCCCGGTTCGGACAGGCTGTACGGTGTGCCCATCGGCGGCGGCGAAGCCGTTGAATTGAGCGGCGAGTTTGTCGCCGGTGGCGGCGTCAACTTTTTCAAAATCAGCACGGACTCCACGCGGCTGATCTACTCAGCCGATCAGGACAGCGCTGGCGTGGATGAATTGTACAGCGTGTCCAGCGACGAACTGCTCGACACAGATCGAATATTTGCCAACGGCTTCGAATAATTCGTCGTCCAGCCGCGTTGCCGTGTGCGCACACAACTCAGGACCATCCAGACGCGCAGTGTCCGGCTGAAAAAACCGACCACAACGCCTGGATTGTCAATACAAACGAACAAGAGAAGAGAAACATGAACATGAACATGAAAAAACCAAACACATCAAGCAACCGTCTGCTCCACGCCGGGCTGTGTGCCGCAGGGCTGGCATGGACCCTTGCAGCCACGGCTGAACCGGTCAAACTCAACGACCTGCTGGTCTCCGGAGGGGAAGTCATTTTGCACAGACTGAGCCCAGACAACCGCACCGTGGTCTATCTGGCGGAACAGGACACCGTGGGTGTCAAGGAATTGTACAGCGTGCCCGCCAATGGCGGCCCGGTCACCAAGCTGAACGCGCCGCTGGTGAACGGCGGCGACGTGTTGTCCGACTTTCGAATCACTGCAAACAACGATTTCGTGATCTATCGTGCCGACCAGGACACAAATGATGTTCAGGAAATTTACAGCGTGCCCATCGGCGGTGGCGCCGTGACCAAACTCAATCGCCCGTTGCCGTCCGGCGGCGGGGTGTTCGAATACATGCTCAGCAACGACGGTCAATGGGTGGTGTACGTCGGCGAACAGGACAGAAACAACGTGACGGAAATCTACAGCGTGCCGGTCTCCGGCGGCACGGTCACCAAACTCAACCCCAACTTGCCCAACGGCAGGACCGTTTCCAACCGCCGCGCCATCAGTCCGGACAGCAGCACCGTGGTCTACTCGGCCGACCAGATCACCAACGACAAGTTCGAATTGTTCAGCGTGCCGATCACTGGCGGCACCGCGGTGCGAATCAGTGGACCCATGGTTGCGGGCGGCGGCATTGAACTGTTCAGCATCCTCTTCAGCCCGGACAGCAGCACCGTGGTCTACCGCGCCGTTCAGGACGCGCTCAACACCCGCGAAGTGTACAGCGTGCCCATCGGCGGTGGCACCGTCACCAAGCTCAACGAACCGTTGGTCAGTGGCGGCAACATATTCAAACACTTAATCACCCCAGACGGCACGCGCGTCATTTTTCGCGGCGATCAGGACACCGACGGTCTGGATGAATTGTTCAGCGTGCCCTTGCACGGCGGCCCGGTGACACGCATCAGCGATCCCGCGTTGGGTGAGATGTTCGACTACTTCATCAGTGCAGACAACGAACATGTGGTGTACCAGATCTCTGGCGACAGGCGCGAAATTTACACTGTGCCGGTGCTCGGCGGGGTTGCACCGATCCAGTTGAACGGACCGCTGGCCGCAACCGATGAAGTGGGCGAATTTGGCCTCAGTGAGAACGGACGCCAAGTGGTGTTCACCACAGGACCGTTCAACACCGACCTCGATCCGACTGCCAATACACGCGGCGATTTGGATGCGCCCCGCAACGCGCTGTTCAGTGTGGCCGTCGAAGGCGGCGTGCCAATCCGACTCACCGAGCCCTTTGCACCAGGTCAAGGACTGGATCATGTGCAAATCGCGCCCAACAGCGGCCATGTCTTTTATAAAGCCGACCGTGACGTGCCCGGTTCTGACAGGCTGTACGGCGTGTCCATCGGCGGCGGTGAATCCCTGGAACTGAGCGGCGCAATGGTCGCCGGCGGCGGTCTCAATTTCTTCAGCATCGGCTCCGACTCAACCCGCCTGTTTTATCAGGCCGATCAGGACACCGCAGGCGTCGAGGAGTTGTACACCGTGTCCACCGACGAACTGCTCGCATCTGATCGGATATTCACCAACGGTTTTGAATGAATCTGAACATGAGGCTCACTCGACGCCATTGATCGCGAATTAATTGACACCCAAAACAGGAGAGAGACATGCACTTAAACCAGCAAACAAATCACGCCAAAGCAAGGCGACTTGCATCGGCATTGCAGCGAATGCTCTGCACCCTGGTCATCGCAGCGCCATTGGGCACCCCGTCCGCACAGGAAGTGATTAAGCTGAACGGCTCACTGGTTTCTGGCGGGGAGGTTTCCTCCAGCACAGTGAGCCCGGACAGCCGCGCCGTGGTGTACCGGGCCGAACAGAACACACTCGGCATGCTCGAGCTATTCAGCGTGCCCATCGATGGCGGTCCGCCCACCCAATTGAATGGCCCCGTGTTTCCCGGCAGTGATGTCAAAGGCGACTTTGAAATCACAGCGGACGGCGGCCGAGTCATCTTCAGGGCAAATCATCCCACCACCAACCGCACTGAATTGTACAGTGTGCCCATTGGCGGTGGCCCGGTGACCACCCTCAACGACCCGTTGCCCGCAGGCGGCGGTGTGTTCGGCTTTGATCTGACGCCGGATGGCAGTCGGGTGGTGTATTCAGGCGAACAGGACACGGACGGCATCTCTGAGTTGTACAGCGTGTCGGTCTTGGGTGGGGTTGTGACCAAAATCAGCGGCCCCATGACCAACGGTGGCGACATCCTCAACACGCGCGCCATCAGCGCGGATTCAAGCCGGGTGATTTATCTGGCCGATCAGGACACCGACGCCGTCAACGAACTGTACAGCGTATCCGTCAACGGCGGACCGGTGACCAAACTGAACGAACCACTGCCGACCAACGGCGACGTCGCAGTGTTGGGCATCGCCATCAGCCCGGACTGCAGCACGGCGATCTATCTGGCCGACCAGGACACCAACAACGTGACTGAATTGTACAGCGTGCCCATCGATGGTGGACCTGTGACCAAAATCAGCGGGCCAATGGTCAATGGTGGCAACGTGGGTCAGTTCATCATCAGCCCGGACAGCAACCGGGTGGTTTATCGCGCAGATCAAAACACCATTGGCTTCAATGAATTGTTCAGCGTGCCGCTGCTGGGCGGGCCGGTGACACGCCTGAGCGATCCCGCCGAGGGCGAGATGTTTAACTTTTTAATCAACGTGGACAGCCACACCGTGGTGTATCAGATCTCCGGAAGTCAAAGTGAAGTCTTCAGCGTGCCCATCGGCGGCGGCCCGGTGACCCAATTGAATGCGCCATTGCCCCAGGACCACTCGGTTGGTGGGATGTTGCTCAGTGCCGATGGGCGCACGGTGGTGTTCACCTCAGGCCCAATCAGCAATGTGCCAGGTGCATCGGCCAACACCCGGGGCGGTGGTGGGCAGTCGCCCCCCGATGCCTTGTTCAGCGTGCCCATTGAAGGTGGGCCAGTGACCAAACTCACTGAACCCTTCACACCCGGACAGGGGCTGGGCGGCGTGGACATCGCCCCCAACAGTGCCTTTGTTATGTATCAAGCCGACCGCGACAACCCGGGTTTGGACGACGTGTACGGCGTGCCCATCGGCGGCGGCGCTTCCATCCGCCTGAATGCGGATCTGGTGCCCGGGGGCAGAGTCAAACAGTTCACATTGAGCCCCGACTCGAACCGGCTGGTGTATACGGCCGATCAGGACACCGTAGGCATCGACGAGCTGTACAGCACACCCATGACCGAACTGATCGACACCGATCGCATCTTCAGGCACGGTTTTGAATCGCCGCAACCACAGTGAAGTGATCAGCAGATGGTCGATGCAATTCAGCACCATTTTTCGAATGCTCGCAATCGCGTTTGGCTGGCCTGAAACGGATGAACGCATACTCAACAGAGGAGACCGTCATGAACCTGAACACATCAACCACGCAGCGGAAATCCCTGCGCGCAGTTGAACTGGGCGCGCTCTTGCTGACCTGGAACCTGGTGGCCACGGCCGACCCGGTCAAACTGAAGGGTCGCTGGTGCCCGGGGGTCAGGTCACCGCCAGCCGGGTGAGTCCGGACAACAGCTTGGTCGTGTACCTGGCCGACCAGGACACCGACAACACAAGGGAATTGTACAGCGTGCCCCTCGGCGGCGGCCTTGTATCCAAGCTGACCGAACCGTTTGCCCCCGACAGAGGCCTGCAAAACTTTGCACTCAGCCCAGACAGCCGTTTCTTCGTGTACACGGCCGACCGCAACAACCCCTTGTTGGATGATCTGTTTGGTGTGCCCATCGGTGGTGGTGCCAACCTTAAACTGAACGGCGATCTGGTGCCCGGTGGCGAAGTGTTGACTTTCCAGCACAGCGGCAATTTCAGCCGCATCGTCTACCACGCCAACCAGGACACTCTTGAAGTCGATGAACTGTACAGCCTGTCAACCGCCGAACTGACCGGCCTCGATTTGATTTACGCCAACGGCTTTGAAAGAAGCCACAACCACGCACGGTCAAACCACCAACCGTGCGTGGCAGTTCAACAAAGAAGCAACAGAACTCAGAGTTTAATATCACACCGTGTCACTGGAGCAAATTCAATCCATAGAGCCCTGTATGCAAGATTGATGCGCAATTTAAGTCGTGTGAAGCATAACAGAGAAAATTAAGAACAACGCAGCATTGGCCCCCATGAACACATGCAAGACAGGCCTGAGTATCCTTTTTAGATCAGACTCCAGTCCCAACAGCCGCTTCAATTCCTGTTCATCAGAACGCCGATCTGTATAAATGTTCTCATCAAAAACCACCAGATCCAAAGCAAATAACAACAAGAACAAATAAAAAGAAAGTCCCCGGATGAATTCAACAGCAGGTATTTCTTTCTCGCTCATGGCAACAACCAGCAAAACATACACTGAAAAAATCAGCAGCAACGATCCCAATATTCGATTCATGCTCAAATTTATCACCCCCACCAAAACTGCCGCAGTTATTACGTGCGTCAATCATTCGTTTTATGGACAGGACATCGAGTCCATGTATTTTTGACTTAACTGTACACCATTGAACGTGTGAGTACATCAGGGACATAAAGGCCGCAATGCGTGTTATCAATCTCGGGGTTCACGAATTATAGGACCCCATCATCAACATACAAACCGCTGAAAAAGCTGCTCTCCCCAACCTTCACCAACTCACGCTAGCGTACATTCTACAGACAACACCAGGCTCAAAGCGACACACTGTGAATACACTGGGAAGTTCTGCCACATCAGTCCCCGAGTTTGCCCGTGTGCCGTATTGCCCGCCACACCGATGTATTTTGCGTACTGCTGCTCAGAAAAAACCACCCATCGGATAAAATATGGGTTTATATTGTCAATCGATGGTGGCTGTGTTATTCAAAACGTATGGATAATCTTTCTGCAACGGCTGTTTTATTGGACCAGGCAAAAAACGGAGACGCGCAAGCCGCGGCCGAACTGATGCGGATTTTTGATCCGGTTTTGCGCCAATGGGCGCACGGTCGACTGCCGCAATACATGCGCAACCTGTACGAAACTTCAGACGTTGTACAGGAAACCTTACTGGTCGGGTTCAAAAAAATTGCTCAGTTTGAATCGCAGTTCGCCGGCTCTTTCCTGGTGTATTTGCGTGTGATTCTGGCCAATCGCATCAGAAAACTCATCAGCACCAGGGCGCCGGAAATCGATTTGAATGTGTCCAAGGCCCTGGAACACGGCGCATTGCACCACAGCGCCCACCTGGAATCGATGCTGGCTTACGAAGAAGCCCTGAACAAAATCAGCAATGACGAAAAGGAAGCGGTGGTGATGCGCGTTGAATTTGGTTTCAGCTTCAGAGAAATTGCCGCCTTGTTGGGCAAACCGTCGGCCAATGCCGCCAGAATGTACGTCAGTCGCTCATTGATCAAACTGGCCGAGGCCATGTCATGAATGATGAGGACAAACTGCTGTCTGAAGCCGAACAGCTGGCCTCTGGAGAAGTCATAGGAACGCATCAATTTTCACACAAATCTGCGCAAAAAATCAGCGACTCATTCAGGAAGATCCATCAGGTTAAACTGGCTTTCGAGCACAACAGAAATGCCGCCGACCAAGACCTGAGCGGCACCGACTGGAATCGGCTGCAAATCATCCAATGCATTGGTTCTGGCGGCGTGGGTGCGGTGTATAAGGCCTTTGACCCGGTGCTGGACCGACACGTGGCTTTGAAAATCCTGCTCCCTTTCAGCAGTCAGTACATCAGCCCCGAAAAGTTTGTTGGTGAAGCCAAACGCATGGCTCAGGTCAGACACCCGCACATCATGGCGGTCTACGGGGCCGGCTTTGATCAAGGCTTTGCCGGTTATTGGGGGGAGTTGCTCAAGGGCAAAAATCTGAATCAATACTTACTCGAAAATCCCGCCTTGACCCTGGAGGACAAGTTGAACCTGGCCACACAATTGGCCGAGGCGGTCAGTGCAGTGCACAACCGTCATTTGGCCCACGGCGACATTAAAAACCTCAACATCATGATCGAACAGGAACGCGGAGTGGTGTTGATGGATTTTGGCGCCAGTGTGAAACAGGACACCGAACAATCCCACAGCCCGCAACCGTTGACGCCTTTGGCCATGGCGCCGGAGCAGTTTCATGGCGCCATGCCATCGCTCACGGCCGATGTGTTCTCTTTGGGTGTGGTTTTATATTTTCTGTTCAACCAGAAATACCCCTACCAGGCCACCGATTATGAAGCTTTAAAATACTCGGTCCTGTCAGAACACATCGAACCGTTTTCCATTCCGTCCGTTTACGGCCGCAGGCTCAAGTCTTTGATCCTGCAAATGCTCAGCCTGAACCCCCGGCAAAGACCCGACATCCAGCAAGTGCTGACGGCACTGCAGGACATCAAACGCATCCCCATTCTCCGCACTCAACGGCAAAAAATTGGCCTGGTTTTTCTGTTGCTATTCTCGATCACCGCTCTGAGCTGGTACAACACCTATCAAACCCAGGCTGCCAACCAGAAACTGATCCAGGCACAAACCGAAACCGAGTCCGTGAATGAAATCTTGAACGACATCATCCGTTCACCCTCAACCATTGAAATGGGCGAGAACATTTTGATGAAAGACGTGGTTTTGCGCAAAGCCAATGAAGTGCAAAAGAACGCGACCATCTCGCTTGGAGTTAAAAATCGAATCTATTTTTCATTCGCACACAGTCTGGACAGTTTTGGCGAATACAGCAAACAGGCCGAACTTTTGCAGGCCATCATGGATGATTCAGGCTCAAGCAATGCCAGCCGCATCAGGGCCATGATTCGCATGGCAGAGCTTAAGAACTCGCAAAATTTACTCGATGAGGCCCAGCAACTGCTGCACGCGGCCGAACAGCTGGATCCGTCTGTTTTGGAACAACAAAAACCCATCAAAATCATGCTTTACGATGCCTTGGCCGATCTGCACCTGAATCAACAGGCATTCGATCTGGCCAAACAATACAGTCTGAAGTCTGTGCAGTTGTGGGACAATGAAACCATCTCTTTCGATGCGTCGGCCACGCACCTGAATCTGGGGCAGATTTACATCGCCCAGTCAGAATTCAAGGCGGCACAACAGCCATTGCAGCGCTGTGTTGACATTGCAGAATCATTCAAAGGCCCGGAAAACTGGAACGCCATTGGCTGCCACTTGCTGTTGTCCAGAACCTACGCCGCCCTCGGGGAATTTGAACAGGCAATCAACACCTATGAAAAAGTCATGCCGTTGGCCAGCGCGCAGCTGGGCAGCAACAGCGTTGATTATTTTCTTGTCAGAATCAATTA
Organism: Marinicellaceae bacterium; assembly: GCA_050303435.1. Classification (GTDB taxonomy): domain Bacteria; phylum Pseudomonadota; class Gammaproteobacteria; order Xanthomonadales; family Marinicellaceae; genus JBNLBT01. Next base: position 5,654 of record JBNLBT010000074.1, on the reverse strand, counting down.
CGCCAGCGTATTGAGCCATTCCGGGAACATGGAACAGTCATTGCGGGTCAACGAAAAGACCCTGGCTGACGCCATCGAACTCGAACTGCCCATGCATATCCGCTTGTTCATTCAAAACAATTTGACCAGTGGATACATCAATTCCAGCCTGTTTGAACAGGCAGAAAAAGCCTGCAATGAATTGATTCCCGCCCTGATCGAGCATTACTCAGCCACCCATGAGAGCACATTCCAGGCACAAAGCAGTCTGGCCGAAATTTATCACAAGACCGGCCGCCCCGAAGCCGCGATTGAATTGCTGGAAAGACAAATTCCGCTGGCCCTCGGCTCCATTGGCGAATCCAATCTGGCCACACTTGAAATGCAGGGGTCCCTGGCCTGGAGCCAGCATTTAACCGGACGCGACGACCTGGCCCGGCCATTGATCGAGTCGGTGCTGGAACGCAAAACCCACATCTATGGACCCGATCATCCCATCACAAAACAGGCTCAAAAACGCCTGGAACAGATCAGCCAACAGCAGTCATCCTCACCTTAACAGGATCATTGCAAGCAAAGCACACAATCCACAGCCCTGTTCATCTGTGCAGAATTTTCCCCTTTGATGGGTGACCCAGGCCTCTGAGTCCAATGCAGTTTTACGGTCCCTCTATCCTGTGTACCACGGCCACTAAACCACCAACAGCCGCTCAATCAGCTGCACCAGGCGTGCACGCGCCTTGCGGTCTTTAAATCGAGTGGGCACGTGAGATAAAAATCGCTGCCATCGGGAATTTACAGTGCTTCGGTGATTTGATGACAGAAAGTCTCTGAGTGCAACGGCCGAGTCCCGGTTGAATGCCCACAACACATGGCCTTTGTAAGCCATTGAATACTGCGCATCGTGAGGCCAGTCCAGCGTGTGTGTGCCACCCTCATGGCACTGACCGCATCGATACGCCCCCAGTGGCGTGTCTCGATGGCGGGTCAGGCTGGATGGATGGTCCCATTGCGCCGGTAGATAACCTTTGGGCAAGGCCTCAATGACCGCCGTCGATCCGCCATGCAAGAGGGCGTAAAACACCGCGCCGTGCCAATAATGACCGCACGAGTCCTGAAAGCGGCGGCATTCAAACAGATCACTGTCCTGAAAAAAAACAATGTCCTGTTTTAAAGCAATCCTCACGGTCTCGGCAAATTCAAAGATCGCCGGCTTGCCGCAGCTGGGGCAATTGATGTCAAGGACATGCGGCATGGGATTCCATGGCAACTTTTGACTCATCGCCTGCGCTCCGAATCACCCGTCTCGCCTGTGCGATGTGTGGCCGCGGACCCGGCCAGGTATTGGCCCTGAAAAAAACACGCGATCACATAGGGTGTGCTGTAGGGCCGCTGGGGCATCGGACCCAGGGACCACTGCCAATCCACAATGGCTGTGTCTGCAGTGAATTCCAGGACCACAGCACCCGCAAAAGTGAACTTCAATGCGGAAGTCTCTGATATTTCCACAGACAGCACTTCCCTGCGCAACACAGCGGCCAGCAATGCACCTCTCACCGCGTCCTGTCCATCGGTTTTGTCAAGCAGCACCGGCAGATGTTCGGACAACAATTGCTGCAAGTGCCCATCCAAGCCCGAAACCACGGCCTGACCAATCAGCGAGAGCTGAGAATGGTTGAAACACATTTCAATCGCGTCGGACATTGACACCCGATAAACAAAATCACCCTGCAATAGTTTTTGCAACAATTCTTGGGCCTGTTCTCGTGTGATTTCTTCAACCACAGCGTTCTCCTTTTTCTTCGGTGAATAACCCAACAGCAGTTGTCTCTGCCATGTTTTATTTGCAATGCGCGTATTTGTAGGCCAAATTGACCAGTTCACTCAGTGACAAGTGCCGCAGTGTTTCATTGGCATGTCCCAGGTGCAGCAAATAGTCAATCAGGATATTTGTTAGCTGCTCACTGGCCTCAGATGCATTGTCCACTTTGATGGCAACCGAATCAATGCAATAGTCCCCAAAAAACAGGCTTCTTTTGGGCACTTGCTTCACGTTGAACTGAATCGCATGGCCTTGATCGGTGAAGCCCTTAAATAAAGGTATATCGACCGGCTCCAGATAACACTCGGCCGCTGCAATGTCATGAAATATGGACACATCGTTGCCTTCGACGACAATGATCCGGCTCATGAAATTTCACCTCGATGCACAAAATAACCGGATCGATTCTTTGCCAACGGCTTTGAATAAACCCACCACACCGCGCGGTTACAAAAAGAGCCGAACTGGCCGCAGTCAACGACGATCTCCCAACAGGGCGTCATCCGGCTTATCCACGCACAGGCCATGGATTGTCAGGCGTTGTGCTGTTTGCTGGCGTGGGCCAACAAACCCGCCGTGATCAACAAATAAGCGACCGTGGCGATGTGCTTGATCACCACCTTCAATGGCGCGGATGCCTGTTGCGCCAACCAGGCGTCCGTGATCGGCATCACGGCGCCGGCCAATGCCACCCAGACCAGGGTTTTGTACTGGCGCAGATACAACAGGATGCCGACAACCAATGACACAAACAGCGTGCGCGATGCATAGATCTGCACCCAGTCCACATCGCCCGCGTGATACAAATCCGTGCCCCGCAGGAGGGCAAAACCCTGTGGATCAATCAAAGCGTACACGGCATAAAACGCCTGCAGCAGGACCATCAATGCAACCAACACCACACCGATTTTCAATGGCATGCGCCACCTCCCATAACGAAACGATTGCAATTCATTGTATGGATTTCAGCCCATTGCGCAATGCACAGGAGCGACGAGTAGTCAATGAATCGCGCCACAATGCTCGCCGGCTCATTCAGGCCGGAGTTCTTCTATGATTTTCGCGTCCACCCAGTAGATGTCGATGTTTTTATTGTCCTCATCGATGCCGCGGTTGAACAGGATGTATCGGCCGTCCGGGGTGACGCTGGCGTAGGCTTCCCAGCGTTCGGTGTTGACCGCAGCGCCCATGTTGATCGCCGGGCCCCAGTCGCCGTCGGCCTGGCGGAAACTGATGTACAGATCGGAATCGCCAAAGCCCTCGGCCCGCTTGCTGTCCCAGATCAGATAGCTTTCATCCGGCGCGATGAAGGGGTGCGCCGTGTAGCCGCCGGAATTCACCACCGGTCCCATTTTGACCGGCGCCTGGCGCACGCCGTCCTTGACCTCGGAGATGCGGATGACGTCGTTGCTTTTATAATCGTCGAACACATAGGTGCCTTTGGCCGAGGCCGTCAGGCGCATGATGCCCCAATCGTCGCGATCGAACATGGGCCCGAGTGACTGGCGCTCCGACCAGCCGTCGCCCACGCGGTCCTTGTAGCCCTTGGCCATGTGCATGCGGGCCCCGTCCGGCGAGAAGGACACTTCTCCGCGGCGCGGAAATTCTGTGTATTTCTGCCAAACGCCGTCCATCTGGCGGAAGCCGATCACGGTGGGGCTGAATTTTTTTTCATCTTCCGCGGCATTGGCGCCCCGGTCGAGGGTGAAATAAAACTCGTTCATGCCCGGGGCAAACACGCCCTCCAGCTCCCAGCCCGCTTTTGACACAATGCCCGGGGCAAACGGTTCGGCCACCTGACCGGGTGGTTTTTGACCCATGTACGGGCCTTGTAGCACTGGAAACTCAGCGTCGCTGTTTTCTGCCAGCGCCGCAAAGACCACTGTCAACATCACCGCCATGGATTGAATTCGCTTCATGATTGTTCTCTGCCTCTGTTGCATTGACTGGATCAGGCACCCCGAACGTCCGGCTTGTCGGCGTGTCTGCACAGCGGCTCTCGGATCACCTGCGCAGGCAGTCCGGTCGCGCAGTTCATCACACCGCCTGTGCATTGGAGGCGCAGAAGATGCACTTGGTTCCATGCAATGCGTGACCGACCAAGACTTGCCCGCGCACGCGCTGTGCAATCCCAATGGCCGGTGGTGCTGGCAATCCCCTTGCCCGGTGACCACCGCGCATGCAGAATGACGCGTGCAGCGTTGCGGCTGAAAACGCATTGAATGCACCCACTGGCTTGAAATGTGTTGTTTTGCCCAAAGGACAGTGTTTTGAACGCAACCGCTTAATCGCCTGGGGGACCCATGCACCACTTTAAAACAGGGCTCGGCCTGACATTGCTTTTGATCTGCACACTGGTGTTCGCTGAGGCGCCCAAGAAAGTCTTGATCGTGGTGTCAAACATGACGCACATGGGGGATCCCGAGCAACACGAAGCGCGCAACGATCTGTTTGAAGTGGCGCCGCCTTACCACGTGTTTGTCAGCCACGGATACAGCGTCGATTTTGTTTCCCCGCAGGGTGGCGAGGTTTTTTTCATGAGAGAACCCCTGGGCATCAGCAGCTACACCATCAAGTACGAGGGGTTTCTCGACAAAACCAAACACAGCTTGTCGCCTGAACAGGTCAATCCAAATGACTATTGGGGCGTTTTCATCGGCGGTGGATACGGCGTCGTGTTCGATGTGGCCGGCGATGTCGGCATCCAGTCAATCATCGCGCGCGTGCATGAATCCGGCGGTGTGGTCGGTGTCGGCGGACACGGCGCAGCGGGCATTGTCAACGTCAAATTGTCCACAGGGGCTTATCTGGTTGACGGCAAAAAAGTGGCCGGTTTTCCCAATTCAACGGAAACCAGCAAACCCTGGGCCAAGCAAGGCACTTTGCTGCCGTTTCTGCTTGAAAGCCGGCTCAATGAACACGGCGCCCTGGCGCAAAACAAAGAAACGCTGCAAGACAAGCACGCGGTGGTCGTTGATCAAGGCATAATCTCCACGATGTTTCTGCCTTCCGCGGCGCTGGTGGCCAAAGAGATGATTCAACTCATCCAGACACCCCGCTGAACAGGACACGGTTTTATTGGGAGAAATCATCGAACTGAAATTTTTTTAAATCAACCTGTGCGCACGCTCAATATCTTTTCTTCAAAAATTGATCAAACAACAGAGGCAGAATGGTGTATGCCAGCGCATGCAATACAATGGCGCAGAGGATGAATATCCAACGATTGGAATCAATGGGTTCAACATCCGTGTTCAAAACAAAAACGAAATACAACAACAAGGGCACCGCAAAAAATCCAGACTTGTACTGACCGCCTCTGGCGTGCTGAAACGCCCACACCACCGTGAACAGGTCGAGCAGCAATCCCAGCCCCAGGCCAATCCAGCTCAGCGTTTCAATCATGGCATGCCTCCTTGGCAGCACCCAACGCACCACTGAACCACTCAGCCGTCATGAGGCCACCTGCTTGACCACCGCTGCAAGCAGCACTTCACTCCTTTTTGGCGTAATAGCGATCGTCGTCATTGTAGGCGTATGGATCCACCCGGTCACCGATGTCGGAGGACACTGAATTCAGACCCAGTTGTTCCATCACGTGACGCATCACCGATGGCGGGGCTTTGTTGAACACAATGAAATAGGCCTGCCCCGGTGAATGCTCGGTGATTAAAACATCCAGATACGGCGCACCGGACCCCAGCCCGGACCAGCCCTTTTCGATTGCGCTCCATTTGATTTGCGGATACAACGCAGCCACCTGCGCTTTGACGTGGTCGGCGCTGCCCAATGCTTCGGCTTCCATTTTGTCCCAGGTGTACAAGGACCCCAACTCCGGCGGCGCCTTGTAAAT
>JBNLBT010000073.1:0-16307 GCA_050303435.1 Marinicellaceae bacterium | reverse complement strand
CCAGTTCAATGATTTTGCGCTCACTGAGTTCATCCAGCGCCACCTGAACCATGCCCACCGCGCCTTCGACGATTTGTTTGCGTGCTGCAACGATGGCCTGCGCCTGTTGACGTTTCAGCATGGCCGCGGCGATTTCCTGGGCGTAGGCCAAATGCGAAATGCGCGCATCCAGCACTTCCACTCCGGCTTTATTGAGCCGGTCCTGGACTTCTTTTTTCAGCAGCCCAGCGATTTCCTGTGGATCGGAACGCAAGGTGGTTTTCTCATCGTTGTGCGATTCGTAGGGGTAGGCTGTGGCCAGATTGCGCAGCGCGGCTTCGGTTTGGATGTGCACAAAGGATTCATAGTCGTCCACTTCGAAGATGGCTTCGGCGGAATCCACCACTTTCCAAACCACCACGGTGGCGATTTCAATCGGGTTGCCGGCTGAATCGTTGACTTTCAGCTTGCCGCTTTCAAAGTTGCGCACCCGCACAGAGACCGCGGTTTTTGAATAAAACGGGTTGGCCCAGCGCAAACCGGTGTCTTTAACCGTGCCCACGTAGCGGCCGAACAACTGCAGCACTTTGGACTGGTTGGGGTTCACCATGAACAGGCCAAAGGCCAGAAAACCCAGCAGCGGAAACGCCAGCGCGCAGACGATGATCATGGCCACATTGCCTGCGGTGAGAAAGTTGATAAACAATGGGATGTTGATGATCAACAGTGCCAGGATAACGATGAACATGAGTATGCCGTTGGGGGCATTGATGGTTTTTTCTTTGATCATGGGACCCTCCTTCGAGTAGATATGACATCAGAATGATATCATTTTGTATCATTTTCACTCCAATGTCAAAAGTCACGATTAAATATTTTCATCATACGCGGCATCGGGCTGGCACAACTTGTCGCGCAAATACGCATGCACCGAATGAGAGAAAGCTGTACTGGAGGCAACGATGCACAAGCAAAAAATATGGGCTCTGGGCGTGGCGCTGTGGATGGCGTGCAGTGCCCGGGCCGCCGAAATCAACTGGTCGCAAACCGGCATATTCAATCAGGCACCACTGGAGATTAAACTGGGGGTGGAGTCGAAAGACCCGAACCCAAGTCTGGTGGCCGCGGTGTTGTGGAACGACGGCGTCAGCAACCGCTTGAACGCGGTGCACGTGCCGCCACCTTATGACGGCGGCGGAGTCACCAACACACCGCTGGAAACCAGTGGCGGTTTGTTCGCCCTGGGCGACATCTGCACCATCGGCAACGTGTTGCTGGTGCCTTACATCAAGGATTTCAATCTCAAAGTGGCAAGGTTCAACGGCATGAGCTGGAGCACTTCAACGCTGGCGGACACGGTGGCAAATGATTTTGACAACGCCCAGTGCGGCGAAACCAGCGCCGGCGCATTCATTCTCGGACACGATTTGACCGACGGTGAAAGCGAGTATTTCAGAACCACGGACGCCGGACTCAACTACACATTTTATGGTCGCTACGCCAGCGCCGGACCGTTTGACGGCGGGGTGCGGGAGCCGCTGGCCACCAATTCATCATTTGCCAAGGCCTGCGCCTTGTTTCAGCAGCCCACAGGGCCGGTGCGCATCAAGTGCTTTGATTCGAGCCAGAGTCCACCCACGTTCACCGAAACCCCGGTGATGAACTTGCCAGCACCCAGCGGGTTTTCCTTTGTCAAGGAAGGATTCGGGGTCAGGACCGGCGAGTATTTCTATTTCACCTACAACGCCGACGGCAACGCCCGCATTGCACGCATTGACCCCGACACACCCGGCAGCCTGGAGCAGCAAAACCTCGGGCCGGTCAACAACAACGGCAGTCAATTTGGATTTCAGGGCATTTCCGCCTTTCCCATTCTGGATGGCCATGGTTTGTTGTATTTGCTCATGAACATGTACACTGAACTGGCCGAAGTGTTTCGCTTCTTCGGCGCCCTTCCGGTGTTTGACCTGGATTACCCGCTGTCGGGGGTGGGTGGCCCGGTTGACTCGTGCCTGCGCACACGGCCCAACGGCCATCAGAACATCGTGATCGCCGGCCCGCGGGTCGGGTCAATGGGCACGGACCTGTTCACACGCCGCGTGTGGGCAGACTCGGTGTTCACCGACGGTTTCGAAGCCGGCGATGTGTCGGCCTGGGAGTGCCCTTGAGCGATCCACACAATGCACACAACAGCAAAGCTAGGGAGGTTCCATGCAACACATTCGCGCACTGGCATGCGTTCTGTCAACATTGATTCTGGTCAGCTGTGCCGGGCATTCAGTCAAACAACCGGTCGCAGAAGTGGATCTGCTTGCCAGCGGCCGCATTGAGGCCGCCCGCGCCGCCGGTCAACTGGAGCAGGCTTTGTGGGGCGCCGGGCTGCGGGTGTGGCAGGAAAATCTGGACGCCGGCGCCAACAACGACGGCGACGATCCGCTGACGCCGGGTTGCGCCTGTCGATACCGCAACGTCGGTTGCGGCGGTGGCGTGGTGGGCCGTGCGGTGGATGAATGTTTTCCACACGACGGGGTCAGTTTGAATGAAAAAGTGATTGACCCTAACAACTGCGACAGCTACAGCGACAAAACCTACAATTGCGAAACCCTGCTTGGCAAAGGTGCCACCTGCAAACTGCAGCCGATGACCTGTTGTGGGGTTGAGACCAGCTCGGCGTATTGTTACCTCAATATCGAGCTTTAATGGCCGGGGCCGGCAACCAGGCAACGGCCTAAGAAAAACAGGGCGTCGTGCGACGCCCTGTGAGTTGACGTCTTTAATGTGTCGCTTTAGGGCAATCCCGGCAATTCAAATTCTTTGCTGAAATTGATGCGGCGCGAATAGGTTTCGCCGTCAATCACGATGTTGACGTGAAACCAGCCATCAGAGAACGGCGGCAGCACGACCCGGGGTGGACTGAACAGCGCACAAGTGGCCGGATTGGTGGCGAAGGTGTCTGTGTTCAAAATCACCCAGGCGCCACTGTTGACGGTGTTGATGTGGTTGCTGTTGCAGTTGATCGGGTTGCTGTCCCAGGAGGCCTGGAAGTTGCAGGCATCGATCGGTTCGGAGACATTGAAGCGAATCTTGAAATAATTCGGGTTGTTCTGCCCGGTATTGCACACCCCGCCGGGGCGCTGTTCGAAATGGCCCTGATTCTCAAAGTACTCAAATTCCAACAGCGGTGAATTCTGGTTGTTGAGGGTGTAGGTGGTGCGATTGCTTGAGCCAACCGGCACATAGCTGGCGATCATTTGCACCGTCGCTGTGCCTGGGCCACTGACCGCCAACAGCGTGGCTTCTGCATCGACAATGCCGGTGCCGCACAACGACATGGTGCAATCGGATGCGGCCGGGAATGAACGGGTGTTCTGATTGATCAGGTTGCGCACCTGTTGAGGTGACAGCTGGCCGTTGAGAGAAAACGCCAGCGCAGCGACACCGGACACGTGCGGTGCGGCCATGCTGGTGCCGCGCAGGTAGGTGTAGGCGTTGCTGTTGCCACTCAGGGACAGCACATCGTCCTGCAGGCTGAAATCACCGCCGCCCGGTGCAGCCACATCAATGCCCGCGCCCTTGTTGGAAAAACTCGAACGGTCGGCGCTGCGATTGATGGAAGCAATGGCCATGGCATTGGTGCAATTGGCGGGGCGAAAGTTGGCCACGTCCTGATTGCTGTTGCCGGCCGCAGCGATCACCAGCGCGCCCATCGCCGTGGCGGCATTGATCGCCGATTCAAAGGTTTGCCCGCAGGCACCGAATCCACCGAGGCTTAAATTGATGACACGCGCCGCGTTGCCATTGGCCGGCACCCCGGGCACCGTCAGGCCGGCGGACCAGCGAATGCCATCGGCAATGTCCGACAGGGTGCCGCCGTTGCGTCCCAGCACCCGCACCGGCAGGATGCGCGCCCCCCAGGAGACTCCGGCAACACCGGTGCCGTTGTTGCTTTGCGCGGCCACCGTTCCGGCCACGTGGGTGCCGTGGTACTGCGACGCAGGCCAGTCGTCGTGTGGATTGCTGTCGCGGCCGTTGCCGTCGTTGCCCATGAACGGGTCGCTGATCATGTCATAACCCGGCACGATTTTGTTGTTGATGTCGACGTGTGGGCGGATGCCGGTGTCGGCCACAGCCACCACCAGATTGGAGCCGGTGGTGATGTTCCACGCCTGCGGCAGACGAATGCCTGCCAGGTTTTCATAGTAGTGCCACTGATCCAGGTAGCGCGGGTCATTGGGTGTCAGCGCCGCGTGCATCAGTGCGTCGTGCTCTGCGTAAAGAATGTCGGGATGGGCGCTGATCTGTTCGAGTGCATAGGCCACTTCAGCCGCATTGGCGGCGTCGGCCAGTTGGAACACATCGGCTTTGCCGGACATTTCACGCACGTGTTGCAGATCCAGCCCGGTCAGGGTTTCCAGATCGGCTTCCAGCAATTGCCGCTCGGCCAGGGTGTGGTCAAGGAACGCTTTGTCCGTTGCCCCCCAGCCACCGCTGAGGTCATTGGCGCCAATGCTGATGGGTGGTTTGATCTTGACAATGATTTGTTTGAAGTGGTCGTTGGTTGGCCCGGGCTTGATTTCGTCCTGGGCGGGTGCGACCACGGCGTGCAGCGCCAGCGCGGCACAGGTCACTAATTTAAAGGGAGTTTTCATGTTCACCTCTCTGATGTAAATGATTAAAGCACGACGAATTTCGTGCTTGCATTCAATGTCAGCGTCGGCAACGGAATTTAATGGTCAAAAAAATGTCTACAGTGCACGCGTTCTTGACACCGTGCGTGCTAATATATCTGTTGGGAAACACGCACAACAAGGCGTTCTCATGAGGTCAAACGAAGACTTTCGGAGGGCGTGCACACACACCATGAATACAATTGATCGCAACAGCAACAATTTAACCGTGATGCTGAATCGCTGGAGCCAGGGCGATGCTTCAGTGGAAGCGGACCTGTTGCAGCAGATCTACCCGCTGCTGTATCGCGCGGCGCGTCGTCACATGTCCAGGGAACAGGCCGGACACACCCTGCAAACCACCGAACTGGTCAACGAAGTGTACCTGAAATTGCGCGCTGAAAATGGACTGAAATTTGACAACAGCCTGCAATTCAGGGCGTTTTCTGCCGCCTTGATTCGCAACATTCTGGTGGATCATCACCGCCGCAAACATCGGCACAAACGCGGCGGATATGCCATTCACGTGACCCTGGATCGTGTGGCCGAGGGCGTCGGTGGCGATGAGTCCGAACGGCTGGACTGGTTGACCCTGCATCAACAGCTTGAACGCCTGCAAGGCATGGACGCCGATTGCGCGCGGGTGGTCGAACTGCGTTATTTTGGTGGCTTGTCGGTGGAGGAAACCGCCGAAGCCATGAACACGTCGGTGTCGACCACGGTGCGCAACTGGCGATTCGCACGCAGCTGGCTGCACAAACAGATGTCCAGTTGACATGTCGCAAGGCGAGGACACCGCGCTGTGGCAGCGGGCCAAAAAAATTTTCTCATCCGGCATGGATCTGCCGCAGGCGCAACAGGCCGAACACGTCAACGCCGCCTGCAATGGCGACCGGGCGCTGCACGACCTGGTGATGGAATTGCTGGCAGAGGATCGACGCCAGCATGAGGCCACGCTGGCCTCGCCCGCCCAGGCGCTGGGACACGCCGTGGGCGCTGTGCCACTGGCGCAGGGAACACGCATCGGCGGCTGCGAAATCGTGCGGCACATCTCGCGCGGCGGCATGGGCGATGTGTATCTGGGTCGGCGTTGCGACGTTGAATTTGAACAGGCGGTGGCGATCAAAGTAATTCGCACGGCCTGGCTGAGCGACGATGCGATGGCCCGCTTCGACAATGAAAAGCGCATACTTGCGCGCCTGGAACACCCCGGCATCACCCGCATCATCGATGCCGGCAGCCGCGAAGACATCAGTTATTTCATCATGGAATACGTCGCCGGTGAACCCATCGATGTGTATTGCGAACGCCTGCAACTGGACCTGGCGGCACGCATTGATCTGTTTTGTCGGGTGTGTGATGTGGTGGCATTTGCCCACCGCAATCTGATTGTGCACCGCGACATCAAGCCGGAAAACATTCTGGTCAATGGCGAAGGGCAGGTGAAATTGCTGGATTTTGGCATCGCCAAGTCCATGCGCCCGCAGGCGCACAATTTACAGCAAACGCAGGCCGTCGAGGCGCTGTTGACGCCGCAGTATGCACCGCCGGAACAACTCGCCGGCGGCAACGTCACCGTGGCCTGCGATGTGTACGCCCTGGGGGCATTGCTGTACCGTTTGTTGACCGGCTTCAATGCCCTTGAATTCAAACAAAACAACTGGTCGGCCATCGAGGCGGTGATCCGCGAGTGCGTGCCTGTGGCGCCCAGCGACCGCGTGCGCCGCTGCGGCGCTGCGGCGGCGGCCAGGCGTCGGGGTTTTCGTTCGGTGGCAGACTGGGCGCGGCACCTGCGCGGCGATCTGGATGCCGTGGTGCTGACCTGTCTGTGCAAACAACCCGTTGAGCGCTACGCCGGGTGTGATTTGTTGACGCGCGATCTGCGTTGCGTGTTGTCGCATCGACCGGTCTCGGTGCGCCATCACCGCGGCGCCTACGTGGTGAAAAAATTCATACGCAGGCACCGCCTGTTGAGTGCCTTGAGTGTGGCACTGGTGGTGACGGTGCTGGTCTCGCTGATTCTGATCGAACGGCAACGCACCGCGGCGCTGCTGCAAGCGCAACGCGCCGGTGAGGTGAGTGCTTTTTTGGTCGAGTTGTTTCGCGCCGCCGATCCAAACAACGACCTGGGTCAGGACATGACCGCGCGCGATCTGTTGCACACCGCGGTCAGCCAGATTCGCCGCGACGATCTGGACGCGGACTTGAAAAACCAGTTGTTGCTGACCTTGTCGGAAGTGTATTTGAACATGTCGGCACTGGATGAAGCGGCTGAATTGCTGGCACAGGTTCAGGCGCCCGACGACGTCAATGGGGAATGGAAAACCTGGCTGGATTCACGTCGTTTGCTGGCCACAGGCGACGCCGCTGCGGCCTTGCGCGGCCTGTCCAAAGTGGAGCAGAATCTGACCCCCGGTGATCCTCGCTGGCTGCAATTGTGGCCAGTTAAAATAGACGCCCTGATCGATCTGGAGCGTCACGACGCAGCGCGCGCAGCCATCGAAGAGTGGTTGTTGCACAGCCGGCGCCAGAGCGGGGTGGGCAGCGTGCATCACGCCATCAGTTTGCGCGCCTCAGCGCGTTGGCTGTCGCGCATGGGCCTGCACGAGGCGGGACTGGAGCCGTTGCAGCGGTCCCTGGGCATCTTGCAGGAACACCTGCTCGCGCCGCACCCGGAAATTGCCCAGACGCAGATGCAGATGGCCATCGCTTTGCGGCGCTTGCAACGCGCCGCTGAAGCCCTGCCCCTGGCGCAACAGGCCAACGCGCAATACCGCGCCATCCACCGCGACCGGCACGCGGTCATTGCCGCCAGTGAAAACCTTTTAGGCAGCATTCTGCGTCACCTGCAGCGCCCTGCTGAAGCCCTGCAACACTACGAAAATGCGCTGCACATGCTTGAACAGGTGTTTGGCCCCGACTCGCACCGCCTGGCCACGCCGCTGTACAATCTGGCCATTTTGCATTGGCGCGGCCTGGGCCAGCCGCAACAGGCCGTGGCGTATTTTCGCAGCGCCATCGAACGGGTGCGGGCGCACCGCGGTGCCGACAGCAACAATCACCACTTCATGCGCATCCGTCTGGCGCAGTGCCTGATGGACCTGGGCCAGGTGCAGGAAGCCGGTGAGATTGCCGCCAGCGCGCAGCGGTTCTTTCAACAGCAAAATGCACCCCGGGGATTGAATCTGGCCATCTCCGAAGCGGTGCTGGCGCAATGGGCTTTTGCCGGGGGACGCAGTGCCGAGGCCGGCGATTGGCTGTTGCGTTCGGTGCCGGTGATGCAGCGTCATCTGGACGCCGACCACCCCAGCCTGTTGCGCGCCTGCGAGGTGTGGCGCGCTTTGGATCTACCAGCAGATGCGCAAAGCAATGATGAACAAAAATTCTGCGTTTTGTCGCTGTAACAAACAACAGACCAACAAAATGAGGTGACACATGAATAAATACCTGCTGACATTCGCGGGCCTGTGCTGGGCAGCCGGCGCGCTGGCCGGCGGCGATGAATGCGATCTGAACCATTCAATCCAGGTGGGCAATCCGGATTGGATCGGCACCTACGTCATCGACGGTGTGGTGCCGCCGATTGAAGAGGGCATCGCCTGTGAAATCCGATTGCAGGTGGTCGAGTCACCGCCCGGCAGCCAACAGCGTGCTTTCTATTTCACTGAACACCCGCAAAACCCCAGCGCGTCAAACGGGCTGAATTTTTACATCCTGGACCCGGCGTTGATGCTGGGGCAGTTCAGTCACGAACAAACCATGAAATTCTTCAGTCTTCATGCCCTGATGGCGGGCACCACACACAATGTGGATTTGTTCAGTCTGAATCTCAACCTGGCGCTGAACAATGACAACACCGACCTGTACTGGCAGATCCAGCCGCAAGCGGGCATGGGGGTGCAGATCCAAATGGACAGCCACCGGCCATTCAATATACCAGCCGATGCGCCGTTGATTGCCGTGCACGTGAATTGGTGGATGGTCGGTTTAAACCTGTGTGTGGTCAATTTAAACGTCAACGGGATGGAATTCGAGTACCGCATGCAGGTGCAATCTGCGCCGCGTGCCAGTGCACTGGGATACATCAGTGCTCAGCCGGAATTGAAGCCGGACAATCAAATGAGATTCATGATCCCTTACGACTACGCGCGCTGAAGGCGTGGGTCAGAAGTTCGGCTTGATTGCGTGATCTGAACGGCTGGCAGTTTTCTCCTGTGTTAGGCGCTGTCGGGTTGCGCCCCGATTTTGCGTTGCTATAGAAAAGGCGGCGCAGACGATCCATTTGCCCGGCGTCGCACGCTTTCGCTGAACAACAACACACAGGAGATGGGGCGTGAAAACACTGACTGGCTGTTTACTGCTGGGCTTTGCATGCGCTGCAGCGGGCCTGAACCTGCTCAACAATCCGGAGTTCGACGTCGATTTGAGCGGCTGGCAACAGCCGAGCCCCGCGCACGTGGTGTGGGTGTCGCTGGACATCGACGATTCGCTCACTTCGGGCTCGGCCCTGACGGTCAACGACTCGACCGAGCCGAACAGCGAGATCGTGATTCTGCGCCAGTGTCACCTGAACAGTTGGCCGGACTATAACATGAGTGTGTGGGTCCTGATTCCCGCCGGGCAGACCACCCACGGATCGGTGGTGCTGCGGCGCAACGTGCATCTGACCAGCAACGACTGCTCGGGCGGCGTGCACGCTTCCGCCGGCTGGTTGCTCAGTCAGGCCGATGACTGGCAACCGCTGACCCTGGACGCCGACTACCAGGCTGGCGGCAGCGCGGAATACATCCTGGCGATCCGCAAAACCGAATCCACCGGCACCTTCAGTGCCTTCCTTGATCGAGCCAAAATGGAGCCCGAGCACATCTTTGTCAATGGATTTGAGGCTGTGCTGCCGGTGCGTTAAAGGTTGACGGCGCGGATGCAATCGCCTTCGCTGTCCGTGCCTTAAACCGCTCCACCTGTATGGTGTTTTGTTGGCCCGCCCCGAGACCCGCGCAGTGCCCCGCGGATCGGGGCCGGTGGCCAGGGTGAGTCTTGCAGCAAGGTTTGTCGGATTGCTGGGTTGAGCCGTGCGCGGTCAGGGTCCGTTGCTGCGCTGCAAACGCCGCGCAGCAAAAGCCATCAGCAAGCCGACCAGCATCAGCAGATGCATCCATGCATTGACCGGAATCACCGCCGGCGGCAGGCCGAAGACAACGACAACAGTGTTGTTGTCTTCGTTGGGGTCGGTGTCTTCAAGTGGTGTCCCCACTTTAATCTCGATGACTTTGCTTGGGTCCAAATGGCCGACGGTGTACAGGCCTTGACAGAATACAGTTTCATTCGGCTGGATTGCTGGAAAACGTGCGGACAATCGATAATGCGGCGGGGTGTTCGGCGGTGGGTCGATGCCGAGTGAAAATAAAGCGCAATTCTGGTTCACGTCCGGGTCGATCTGAAAGAACACATCCACGGTGCTTGGCAAGGGCAGCCACAAAGGTGAGGACGACGCCCAGACGGGCAATGCATGTATGGAATCCACACCGGCCGGATCCGGGCCGTGGTTGGTGACGGCCAACGTGAACGAACCGACTTCACCGATTTCCACGCCCTCTGCGATGTCGGCGATGAATTCAATGCTTAAATCGGTGGTGCCGGCATTGACTTGAGTGGTCAGCATCAGAAGGTAAACCCAGGCGATGTAGTGTGATTTCATCTGTGGACTCCATCAATTGATGGACTGCCTGGTTTGCTTCGCAGCACGCGCCAGGCAATCCACGTCAGCAGCACGGCCAGGGCCATCAGGAAATACCCGGCATTGACCGGGACCACCGTCGGCGGCAGTCCGAAGACAACGGCGATGGTGTTGTTGTCCGGATTGGGGTCGGTGTCCACCGGCTGGGCCCGCACCCGCAGTTCAACCACTTTGGCAGGATCAACGTGGCCCACAGTGTAAATACCCTGACAGGTGGCAGTCTGGCCTGCCAGCAAGGGTGGAAAATCGGCAAACATCAAGTAATGCGGCGGTGTATTGAGCGGTGGATCAACACCGTAGCTGAACAACACACAATCTTGAACCACGTCCGGATCTATTTGGAAATACACGTCAATGGTGCTGGGCAAGGGGATCCACAACGGCGATGAAACGACCGTGATTGGCAATTCGTTCACCGAATCAAAACCGGACGGGTCCGGCCCATGGTTGGTGACCGCCAGAGTGAAGGAACCAACCTCGCCGATTTCCACGCCGTCTGCAATGTCGGCAATGAATTCAATGCTTAAATCGGTGGTGCCAGCGCGGGCTTGTGTGCCAATGACCAGCAGAAAAAGGATGAGCTGAACAGGTGTTTTCATGGGGTCTCCCTAATCGGCCTGTACAGGAGTCATGGGTTCCCGTGCAGGCATCAATGTGAACAGTGTGCCGCTGTTTTAATTCAACGGCAAAACCCCAGCCTAGCACAGGCGGGGTTAGAATTTCATTAAATGCGCACTGTTGGGGTTGGATGTGGCGTAGCCGTTGCCTGCGGATGCCATGATTATCTGGCGGTCCATAGGTCGGCGAGATTGCGGGCCGCACGGCGCAGGCGGTGTTACAAAGTGCAGACGGAACGGATCACAGCCTCTGGCGCTTCAAAGCCCTGTTTGAAAATCGCATCCAGCGAAGCGGCGGAGCCAACCAGTCGAAAGGCATCGAACTGGGCATTGGTGTCCTCGATGATGAAGCCCGCACGGCCCGGCGTCATGGGATGACTCAGTGTCAACTGCAAGCGGTTGACGCCGTCGATGTCGGCGTACACGGTGTCGTCCTGCCAGCGCAGGCGCACATGATAATTCTGGAATGGCAGGATGTCGGTGTCGCTGTTGCTCACGGATTCGACCTGGCCGCTGCGCACGCGTTTGAGGGTCCAGCGGTTGCCGAATTCATTCAGGGTCAGCGCGATGTGGTTGTCGGGGTCCTGGAACCAGCCGATCAAGCCCACTTCGGCGTTCAGACCGCCCAGGAAGGTCTGGGTGACCCGGCCTTCCACGGCGCAGTCCAGGCAGTGTGAGGTGTTGCTGGCGTCCCAGGCAAAGGCCTGACCGCCGCCGGATCGCTGGCCACTGAGTTGCTGATTGTCAATCGACCAGGGCGTCGCGTCGGGCAGGAATTGCCAGTCCACCGGCAGGGTGGTGAGTGCAAAGCCCTCGAACACCAGATACCCTGCTTGCTGCACACTCAGAACCGCGGCGTTGTTTTGCGCGCTGCTGTCGAGAAACACGCTCGCCTGACGCATGGATTCTGTGGCGTTTTCCTGGCTGGAAAAGTCGCTCGATTCGCTGCCGATGCCACTGGCATTGCTGTCAATGCTCAGCCACGCGGGCAGACCGCTGAAGCTCCAATCGCAGCCATTGGCGGTGAGCACATCCACCGCTGCGCTGTCGGCGTCCGGGCACAAGGCCAATGGATTTGGCGCCAGGTCGTACTGGCAGGCGATGCCGTCTTGACTGACTGTGAACACTTGATCGCCAATGGACAGCGAGCCCTGACGCGACTGCACGGACGGGTTTTCCAGTACGTCCAGCTGCACCGCGCCGCCGCCGCTGCCGCTGTGGCCATCCAGTATGACGATCCAGGGGTCGTGGGTGGTTGCGGTCCACTGGCACGGACCGGGGTTGCCATCGGGGGCGTTGACCGCGACAGTGAGCATGTCTCCGCCCACGTCGACATTGGCTCCAGCGATCGGCAGGGCATAGCTGCAACCGGCTTGCTGCACGTCCAGGCTGAACGGCGCGTTCAGTGTGGACGAGCGATCGGCTGTGGCCTGGTTCGGTTGGTTGTGGTTCGGCTCGACCCTGAGTTGGATGGTGCCGTCGCCGCTCACCGGTCCGAGCGGTGCCAGCACTTCGACCCACGGGTCCGGGCTGAGCACTTCCCAGGGACACACACTGTTCGCGCTGACGTCAATTTGAATGTCGGTGCCGGCCACCGGCACCAGGGACAAGGCCGGGTCGATGACAAAGTCGCACAGCGACGGGTCGCCCAGTTGAATCACAGTGAACGCCTGCGCATTCGCCGGCGGTCCGGTTTGCACCGTCAGTTCACCCTCGCGGGGAAACATGCCCACGCCGCTTTGCGCATCAACCGTGTACGTCACGGTTGCATCGCCGACACCGGAGAGTGGTGAGGTGACGGTGACCCACGGCAGCGCGTGAGACAGGTCCCACTCGCAGCTGGGGTGCGTCAAGGTGAGATCAAAAGCGCCGTTGCCGCCGCCGTGATCGAATTCAGCGCTTTGTGGGGTGAGGTTGACCAGACATGCCGGGCCTTCGGTGATGGCGATGCGCAATTCCGGCTGGGCAATCTGCACGCTGGCGTTGGCGTCGAGTTGCAAGACAAAGGTTTCGCTGGCCTCAATCTCAGCGTCCGTGAGTATCGGGATGCTAATTTCCGCGCCGTTGCCGCCGGCCGGGATGTGCACGGTGCCGGCGGTGGCGACATAATCTTCGCCCGCCGTGGCGGTTTCGTCGGCGGTGGCGAAATCGATGTAAATGTCGCGGTCGCGCGGCGCGTTGACAAACAGATTGACCACCGCCTGCGCGCTGTCGTTGGGCAGTGGCTCTGCCACGCTGCGGCACGGCTCGGGAAACGCCAGGTCACAATCGTTTTCTATGGGTGGAGACACGTCGTCGTTGACGATGGTGATGTGGTCGCTGTTGACGCGCACGGCGGTGTTCACTGGTGCATCGATGTTGATTTCAAACACCTCGCTGTCTTCATACAGGTCATCGGCAATGATGGGAATATTGATGGCGCTCTGCACATGGCCCGGTGGCACCACCAGTGTGCCGCTGACGCCGACGTAGTCGATGTTTTCAATGGCTGAGACGCTGCGCGTGTAGTAATTGACTTCAACCGCTTCATTGGTCGGGTGTGCACCGGTCAGGGTGACTGTGGCGGTGGCGATTGGCGCGGCGCTGCCGGGGTTGCCCTCGGCGATGCTCATGCCGCCGATTTCAGCCAGCACTGGGCGGTGGTACATCAGCGCTTCCAGGGTGCCATCGCCGAATTGGTCCAGCTGGACCCAGAGCAACAGCAAGCGGCCATCGGGCAACACCTCAATGTCATAAATCGGTGGGAACGGGTTGTTGGGGTAACCGCACTGTGGGCCATCGCGTTGTAGCAGCGGCTCGATCTGGCCGTCGTCCGCCAGCTGCACGGTGTAGATGCACGGGTTGCTTTGATGGTCCTTGGCCAGCACAGCGAAATCGGTGTCGGAGGCGCCGGCACCGACGCGGCCGCCGGCGCCAATGTTCATCGGCGTCAGCGACTGCAGCAAACCGTTGGTCACCGAATAGCGTGCGGTGTAAATGCGGTGATCGTTGCCGCTGGCGAGCAACAGGAAATGGCCCAGCTCATCGGCTTCAACGCGGGTTTCAATGGCTTCGGCGTTGCCGGGCAGGTTCAATTGAATCTCCTCTGAGACCGGGGTGCCGTCGGGTCGAAAGATCTGCGCGCGCACGTCGCCGACGCAGCTGGGTGAACTGACGTCAGTGATCACCCAGGCCACCATGATGTCATTGGAGGCGTTGGAGCGGGTGCTGCCGCCGCAGTACTTGGTGCCGTTCGGCGGCTGGCCCAGCAACGGCGTTGAAATGTGGGCACCGGTTTCATCAAAACTGTAGGCGTGAATGAAATTGGACACGGTGCGCACACCGGCAATCCAGTAGCCGGTGCTGTGCGGCGCAATGCCCATGGTGACGGCGCTCAGGGTGAATCCCACGTTGTTGGGGTCGGACGGTGAGATCAGCTGCTGCGTGGACAAATCGGTGCCATCCAGTGTATACACATGCATGTAGCCGTTTTCGCGGAACACCATCACGTGGTAGCCGCCGTCGGGGGTCATTTGCACATCAACGAAGTCCACATGGACAAAATCACCGTATGGATTGAACGTGTTGGCCGCAATCAAGGTGTACGGGTTGTTGACGGTGGATTCATACAACTCACAACGAAGCAAAAAGGCCAATTGTGGGTTGGTCCAGAAACACACCACCCAACGGCCACTGACCGGATCGGCGTCCAGCGCCAGCCCGCCCACACCCACTGAGCTGTCGCCTGGAAAGGTGTACAGGGTTTGCTGCGAAACCGCGGTGGGCATCAGTTCTGACTTCACCGGGCCGGCCAAAACCAGCATCACGGCAAGCATTGAAAATAAACGCATCATGGCTGTCTCCGTTGTCCTGTGGTGATGGCGCGATAGCCTTCGGCATAGAGTTGATAGGCCTGGCGGTACTTGCCTTGATTGAAGGCGCCGTCGCCCTGATTGATGAGTGATTGCGCCGCGGCGGTGTTAAAACCGGCCGTTTGCGCCATGAGCAGGTGCTGCAGCACCAGTTCTCTGACCTGTTCCAGTTCACCGCCCAAATGCGCCGGCAGCTGCAATTTCAGCACCGCGCCGCCGTCGGTCTGCAACAGGGTCAGCACCGTGTGCATGCGGTGTAACTCATCGCTGGCCTCGTCGTTGAGTTGATTGATGGCGTTCAGCGAATCCCTGATCTGACCGACCCGTTGCAACAACGCCTGGTTGCGGTTTCTGGCGTCCACGGCGCCCTGGCGGGTGTCGGCGAGCCGTTGGTTGATGTCCTGCAGGCGCGCGTTGAGCACGATCTGCTGTTGCTGCAGGGTGTGCTGGCGGGTCTGCGCGTCCAGCAGCTGGGTGTTTTGCGCCGTCAGTTCAGCTTCGGCAGCGGCCTGGCGCTGTTGGATCGCGGGCAGGTAGCGGGGGAAATAAAAATCCAGCTGCGCCTGGATGTCTTCAAGTTCCAGGATCAGCGCGTTCATGTCCGCGGCGCGTGCGCGGCTGCCGAGCGGCTCATCGAACAGGTCATTCATCTGCTCGGCGATGCTTTTGTTGGTGTCATAGATGGCCACCGAAACGCCGTGGGCAATGTCTTTGATGCAAAAATCCCCGGTTTCTGTGGCCCCGGCAAAGGCCTGCACCGCCATTTCCGGGTACACGCAGGCATTCACGCTGTTGAAGCCGCCCACGGTTTCTTCGCAGGCCCACTGGATGGCGGCCAACACACCACCGAGGATGTCATTGATCACCGACAAGGCGTAAAGGGCGTCGTCGGTCCACACGCCGCAGGCGCCGATGCTCACGTCCGGATTGTGAATTTCGGCTTTGCCGAACTGTTGCAATTCGGCGGTCAGTTGATCGATGCGTCGGCTCAACTGCTGCAGCGTGGGTGCATCCAGTCCCGCCCGCAGCAACACGTCGCGATCCGCCGCATTCAGCACCGCGGTCATCTGCAACAGGTGTGTGGTGTTGACCTGTTCAGGGTATTGGTTCTGCAGGACTTCCAGCAGTGCGGTTTGGGCGCGGTGAAAAGCGTTCCAGGCCGCGTCCAGATCCGCGCCTTGTGCCGTACTGGGAACAGACCACAACAACGCCGCCAAAATAATCAGCCATTTATTCATTGCACACCCCCTGCGCGCAGCGGTTCGGAGGGTCGACGGTGCCCAGGGTGCGGAAGGCCTCGGCGTAGTTCTGGTAGGCTTGCTGGTATTTGCCTGAATTGAAGGCCGCATCACCGGCCGTGAATGCGGCTTGCGCTGCGCTGATTTTGACACCGGCGTTTTGCGCCTGCAGCAGCGTTTGCGCCACCAGTTCGCGCACCCGCTCCAATTGGCCGCCG
>JBNLBT010000072.1:0-16337 GCA_050303435.1 Marinicellaceae bacterium | reverse complement strand
CTTCAGCACAGTTCAAGGCAATCAAAGTGCTCCTGGATGCACTGCGGCGGCGGGTTGCCCGCGGCTTTGCACAGATCGTACTGAATCCGGCAATCGCGTCGGCAGGTGGAGCTGGCCGGCGCCTGGCTCTGCCACAGCGGCGTGCTGTGCCCGGCTTCGGCCAGCAACAGGGGATCATTGACCGCCAGGCGGGCCGCATCGTCGCTCGCTGCGGCAGTGAATGCAGCCAGCATCAGGGCACAAAGTGTTGTTGTCTTTATCATTGTAAATTCCTCTTGGAAGGTGCTGTCACAAAGTCAATCAAGGCGTGGCCGCGCCGAACGGACAGCGTTCGATGCAGTCGCTGAACTGGGCCTGGCAATACGGCTCAGAGTTGCCACCGTTGACGCAGCCTGAGTACGCCGCGCGGCAATTGCGGTAGCACGCGCCCGGGCCAAAGCCCTCTTTGCCCTGTGCCAGGGTCAGCGTCGTGGTTTCAGCGCCAGTGCTCATCCAGTGTTGCAACGCGTCAAATTCAGCTGGGGTTGTGTCGGCGGCGGCCGCGCCCATCAAGCCCAGACACAGGGCCAGTGCAAATGCAAATTTTTTCATCTTGGTTCCTCTTTTTTCTTGTGTTTTACATCACGGCGCTGAGGGCCGTGCGCTTGTGTTGTCGATGCTTCGACCCGTCCAGCATAGCCGCTAGGGTCGCGCAGGGGTGATGACGGACGCGACTGAAATCCGCGCAGGAACGCCTGAAAAAAACACTCTGGCGACAAAAAACATCACATCATCGACAAGGCATTGCGTCTGTGTGCGCATCGTCGTAACATGGCACCACACAATCAGATGGAGAGAGACAGAGGCATGAAACACAGGACCTGGATTGCGTGGTGTCTGGGCGCGGCACTATTTTCCGCTCAGGCGCGCATTGTTGAGGACCCGCACACACCGGTTGAATACGTCTACCATTGTTACCACAACGGCGAGTTGTACGACGTGAGAACCGACGCCCAATGCCCGAATTATCACGACCTGTCACTTGAGGAACACGACGAATCGGATCCCGATTGCGTGATCACCATTGACATCAGCCCGGTTTTCTAGCGGCTGCGCTGAAACCCCCCATGCCACACCCGCCTGTTCCGTGGTGGTGAAGCCACGGCGTTGTTGAATACCCACCGGCGGGCGCATTGACCCGTGCGCGCCCTGATGAGTAACTTGAGTAAATGAGAGATATGTCAATGAGTCAACGTTCTATTTTAAGTCTGGTGGCCTTGTGCGGGCTGTCGTTACAGGCCATGGCCTTTCCACTGATTGCGCCGGGCACCGGTCCCACCGACCCGCCCATCGACGATGGCAGTGGACCCCACTATTACATGTGTTATCACAACAAAGAGTACTACGGCTACAGCACCACCGAACTGTGCCCTGAGTATGTGGATGAAAACGGCACACACGTGCACGATGAAAACGACCCGGATTGCGTCATCACCATCGTTCCGAGATTGCCCTGACAGTGGTGGTTGATCCTGCCGGAATGCATTCGCCGCATTCGCTGCGGCCCAGGACAATGACTGGGTGCCTCGCTTTCAACCGCGGCGTGTTGACTTTGCTGGGTCTGTTGCTGGTGGCCGCAGTCAACGCCGAAGTGGCTGAATTTCAGCGCCTCAGCACACAGGACGGTTTGCCGGACAGTTCGGTGCGGGCGATCACTCAGGACGCGCAGGGATTCATGTGGTTCGGCACCACCCGCGGTCTGGTGCGCTACGACGGGCATCGCATGCGCGTGTATGCGCTGCCCGATCGCGACGACCCGACCGGACCGGAGCCGTTCATACAGGTGTTGCTGCCGGATTCACGCAACGGCGTCTGGGTCGGCACCCGCAACCGCGGTCTGTTTCACATCACCGCCGCCGGCACCCGGCGATACAACGCCCTGGACGGGCAGTTGAATTCAAACACCGTCACTGCACTGCATCTGGACGCGGCCGGCTGGGTCTGGATCGGCAGCGAGGGCGGCATTGAGCGCCTGCAGGCCAACGGACAACGCCGAGCATTGCCGCCGTTGCCGGGCGATGCCGGCGCGGTCACCGGGCTGTTGCCCTTGCACGACGGCGAATGGCTGGTGGGCGCGCGCCGCGGGCTGTTCTTGTATTCCACCGCCGCGCGACGCTGGCACACGCTGTTGCCGGGCGATCGGCCGGCGCACGCCATCAATGCCATCCATCGCGACGCGCGCGGTCAAATATGGCTGGGCACCGACGGGGGTCTGCAGCGCTGGAACCGGCGCGACGGTCTTCAGCAGGTGCCCGGCGTGCCGCACGGACGCGTGATGACCCTGACCTCGGCGGACTCAAGTTTGTGGGCCGGTCTGCTGTTTCAGGGTTTGCATCGGGTGCATCTGGATGACGGGCACGTCAGCGTGTATAAATACCGCCGCAATTCGCCGCATTCGCTGTCCGGTGTCAGCGTGATGTCGGTGTTTCTCGACCGCACCGCGGTGTTGTGGACCGGCATGTTCCACAACGGCCTGAACCGCTTGTCCACAGCGGCGCTTAAATTCGGCCTGGAAAACGCCGGCGAAGACAGTTTTTATTGCGCCGAAAACCAGGTGTTTTACAGCGTCAATGAAATCGAGGGTGAATTGTGGGTCAGCAGCAACGCCGGACTGATCCGCTACAATCCAGCCACGCGTGCGTGCCGTTTGTACACACAGGACCGCGGCCAGAGGAGCGGCCTGAGTCACGATTCGGTGCAACACGTGCAGGCGGGGTCGGACGGTGCCTTGTGGGTGTCCACCATGGCCGGACTGAACCGCCTGGACCCCGTCAGCGAACGGATCGACACTTTGCGCGGCGCGGTGCCCGAAGCGGTCACCTATTTCAGCGTAGAGCGCGACGCCGAGGCGCTGTATCTGGGCACGCAGAACGGTTTATATCTGTATCACCACCGCGCGCGCCGCAGTGAAGCGGTGCCGGTGCGTTCAGAGCAGCTCAGAGATCAGCGCATCAACGCGACCGCCCGTGCGCCCGACGGCGGGTTTATTTTTGCCACACGGCGCGGTCTGGCGCGCATCAATGAACACGGTGAGCTTGCGTCTTTGCGCAGCGACGTGGAACAGATCAATGCGCACGAAATCACCGCCTTGCATGTGCAGGACGACGGTCAAATGTGGGTCGCTGTGTTCAATCGCGGCCTGTATCAACTGGACGCGCACGCGCGCCTGATTCGCAAACACGGACCGGCCGATGGCATCGGCGGACACATCACCGTCAACAGCATTCTGCCGGACGCGGCCGGGCATTTGTGGATGGGCAGCGATTCAGGCTTGATCCGCTATCGGCCCGCCAGCCGTTCAGCGCACACCTTTCACCGCGCCGACGGCTTACAGAACGACTATTTTCTCAGGGCCTCGGCGCACCGTTCAGCCAACGGCGTGCTGGCCTTTGGCGGCCGCCAGGGATTGAACCGCTTTGACCCGCAAAGCATAGAAATCAACGCCGCGCCGCCGCCGGTGGCGTTGACCGAACTGAGTCGCTTCAATCAGCCGGTGCACGCCGGCGCGGGCGGCGAATTCACTTTACCAGAGGAAATCAACAGCCTCTCGTCGCTGCAATTGGGCCACCGCGATTACATCATCGGCTTTCAATTCGCCGCGCTGGATTTCAATGACCCCGCGCGCAACCGCTACGCGCACCGGCTGGAAGGCCTGGAAGAAGACTGGAATTTCACCGACGCCGACAACCGGCGGGTCACCTACACCAATCTGGCCCCGGGCCACTACACGCTGCTGCTGAAGGCCAGCAACAAGGACGGCGTGTGGTCGCTGCAAAGCAAACGCCTGCACATCACCGTATTGCCGGCGCCGTGGCTGAGCTGGTGGGCGTTTGTACTGTACGCGCTGGCGGCGGTGCTGGGTCTGGTGTGGCTGATCCGTCACCGCACCCGCTCGGCGCGTCAGCGGTCCCGTCAGCTGCAGGCTCAGGTGGAAGCGCGCACCCGCGAAGTGAAAATGCAGAAACAGACGGTGGAATCTTTGCTGGCGCATAAAAACGAAGTGTTTGCCAACATCACGCATGAATTCAGAACCCCGTTGACCCTGATCCTCGGGCCTCTGCAGACCCTGTTGAAAAAAATTCGCAACCCCGCGCACCGTGAACAGTTGCAGATGATGGATGTGTATGCAAACAAACTGTTGCACATGATCGAACAGCTGCTGCATCTGGCCTCACTGGATGAAGCCGCCGCGCCCAAACGTCGAATTCAGGCGGTGGCCGCCACGCTGAAACTGATCGGCGATTCATTTGTGCCGCTGGCGCAGGCGCGCGGACTGAAGTTGTCTGTTCACCTGGACTGTGAATCGGTGCACGTGTGCCTGACCCGCGATGCCCTGGACATCGTGATCGGCAATCTGTTGTCCAATGCGATCAAATACACGCCGGCCGGCGGTGAAGTGCTGTTGCAGGCCCGCAGCGAAGACGGGCGCCTGAAGATCGACATCCGCGACACCGGACCGGGCATACCGGCCGACCGGCACGCGCTGATATTCAACCGCTTCACGCGGCTGGAATCCACCGCCGGCGAGTCCGGCGCGGGAATCGGGCTGTCGGTGGTGCGAGAAGTGGTGCAGGCCAACGAAGGCACCGTGCAGATCGACAGCACGCCGGGGCAGGGCAGCTGTTTCACCCTGACGTTCAATCAGGTGAGCGTCGATGACGGCGCCGTTGCGCCTGCGATCGAGCCAGCCGATGCGCCGCTCAGCGGCGAGCTTCGATCCGCCCCTGCAACGCCAGTGGCCGCTGTGCTGCAGCCACTGCACAGCGAGGACAAGGACCGGGAACGGTCGACGGTGTTGATCATCGAGGACCACGAAGACATGCGCCGTCACGTCAGTGAATTGCTGTCCGAGCAATACCATTGCGTGAGCGCGGTCGATGGCGCCGAAGGCATTGCCCAGGCGCTCAAGGTGGTGCCCGACATCATCGTGTGTGACGTGATGATGCCGCAAATGAACGGTTATCAGGTGTGCCGCGTGCTGCGCAACGATCCGCGCACCAGCCACATCCCCATCGTGTTGCTGACCGCGCTGAATGACCGCGCCAGCCGGATCAAAGGCTGGCGAGAACACGTGGATGCGTTCTTGAGCAAACCCTTCGACGGCGATGAATTGCTGCTGCGACTGCACAGCACCTTGACGGTGCGGCGCATCGTGGCCCGCTACAATCGTCTGGCGCTGCGCGCTGGTGCCGCGCGTGAAGGCGCACAGCCCGGCGCCGAGGCGGCCCTGGACCTGTGCAAAAAAGACCGTCAGTTCGTCGAGAAACTGCACCGCGTGATCGAACGTCACCACAGCGATGAAGGGTTTCTGGGCCAGCAAATGGCCGCAGAAATGGCGGTCAGTCAGCGGCAATTGCAGCGCAAGACCAAAGCGTTGCTGGATGAGAATCCGATGGACATGCTCAAACGATACCGCCTGGAGCGGGCCGCTGAGTTGTTGCGTGAAGGCCATCAAGTGTCGCATTGCGCCGACGCCAGTGGTTTTGCCTCGGTGTCGTATTTTGCCCTGTGTTTCAGGAAACAATACGGCATGACACCGAAAAAATTTCAGCAGATGAACACAGCGCCGGACGTACGATCCAGGGCGTAAGAAAGGTTGGGGATTCGCGGTGTGTGCACGCAACGGACGACACACATGCCCACTCATGTGTGTCGTCCAGTTGACAAGCCTCAGTCCAGGTCGCAATGCTCGGGGAGCAAATGATCAAGCCTTGACAGGCTTAATCCACTTGGATGCCCTGAAGAATACATCAGCTGCAGTGCCCGTGCATCCTGAGTGCGCTGGATTTGAGATGAAATGACTGAATTATGCGGTGAATGGAGTTTGCCGGGGCTGGCGCCGGGTGCCGCTTGCCGCACGGCGCACGGGCAGCCCGGTGTGCACAGACATTGCGTGTTTGAGACCGCGGCCAATGCCGGCTACAATGGGAAGCACAAGTCCGCTTTTGGACGTATAGACGGGTACAAATGGAATGGGTTTGACATGCAAGTGAATCCGCAAGGACAAGAAAAAGACAGCGATTCAATGTGGTTGTTCATGGCGTTGAACACCACATTCTGGTTGCTCTACGGCGTGGTGGTGATGTTGCCGGATCTGTTTTCCGCACCGGACGACACCTTGCAATACGGCTATGGGAGGGTGGCGATGACCTCGGGCATGGCGGTGGCGCTGGTGCTCAGAGAGGTGATGAAACTGACCTGGAACCGCGCGCTGTGGTTGCGTGCTGTGGTGATATTCGGCGCTGTTTTCACCCTGACCTGGCCGTGGACCTGGTTAAAGATTGAGGCCACTTATTGGTTCTATCCATGGACCAACGGCTACGATCTGTACGTCGGGCTGCGTTACCTGAACTGGTACAAATATTCGTTCTTTGTGTTGGTGATCTGGGTGATTTCATACCTCAGCATCAAATACTATCGCAGCGCACAGCGGCAGACCCTGCGCCTGCACCGCGCGCAATCCGCGGCCTATTTGTCGCAGGTGAAAATGTTGCGCTATCAGCTCAACCCGCATTTTCTGTTCAACACCCTGAACGCGATTTCCACGTTGATTCTGGATAAACACACCGAATCGGCCAACACCATGTTGACGCGGCTGGCGGGTTTTCTGCGCCATTCACTGGACAACGACCCCTTGCAGAAAATCACCCTGGGGGCTGAAATCGAAGCACTCAAATGGTATCTGGACATTGAAACCGCGCGCTTCAATGAACGCCTGCAGGTGGATTGGGACATCGATGCACAGGCCGCGCAGGGTTTGATTCCCGGCATGCTGTTGCAGCCGCTGGTGGAAAACTCGATCAAATACGCCATCGCTGAACACGCGCACGGCGGTCGCATTCACGTCGCCGCACAGGTTGCAGACGGGCAATTGGTGATCGAGGTGAGCGACAGTGGCCCGGGACTGAGCGCCTCGCCAGCGGAGGCGCCGGAATTTTGTGGGGTCGGCCTGCGCAACACCCTGGAACGCCTGCAGACGCTGTATCCGGGTGTGCACCGCTGTGAATTCATCAACGGCGATCCCAACGGTTTGACGGTGCGCATCTGTCTGCCGCATGAAACCGCAGAGGCGGCGTCATCCTCTGTGCGGAGTCACGCCGCGTGAAGCCGCTGCGCACTGTACTCATCGACGATGAAGCACTGGCACGGCGGGGCTTGCGCCTGCGCCTGGAACGCTTCAGCGACATCGACATCGTATCCGAGTGTGAAAACGGCGAACAGGCCCTACGCTGCATCCAGTCATTGCGCCCGGATCTGGTGTTTCTGGACATTCAGATGCCCGGTTTGAACGGTTTTGAGGTGGTGCAGCGCCTGCCGGCGGATGCCATGCCGCTGATCATTTTCGTCACCGCCTTGAACCACCACGCCATTGATGCCTTCAATGTGCACGCGGTGGATTACCTGTTGAAACCCACCGACGACGCGCGCTTGCGCCTGAGCGTCAACCGCGCGCTGTTGCGTTGCCACGAACAGCGGGGTCTGGAAGACAAAGAACGCCTGATGCGCGTCATTGCCGAATTAAAAATAGCGCAGGGTGCCTCAGCGGCCAAGGGCGCTGGCCAGCGCACCGAAACGGCCAGCCCTCAAGTCGGGCGCCTGGCCATCCGCGAAGACGGTCGCACCCGGTATCTGCCGATGCAGGACATTGAGTGGATCGATGCCGCGGGCGATTACATGTGCGTGCATGTGCAACAACAGACGCACATTGTGCGCAGCACCATGAAGCAATTGCAGCGCGATCTGGACGCGTCCCTGTTTCAGCGCATTCACCGTTCGACCCTGGTGAACGTCGACAAAATCTCTGAATTGCTCAATCTCGGCGCCGGCGATACGCGCGTGCGACTGACCACCGGGGTGGAACTGAAAGTCAGCCGCGGTCGCAAACAGGCGCTGAAAAGGGCCTTGCGCAATCGCTGAACTTCAACGCGCCATGCGCTCAAGGTGCGCGCGCACATCGGCCTCAAAAGTGTGACCCACGGCGTGCGTGCTGCCATTGCTCAGGCGCAAAGCCAGGCCGTTGTCGTGGCGCTCACAGGCCACAATGTGGGCACGCGCCACCGCCGTGGAGCGGTGAATGCGCAGAAAGCGTTCCGGGTCCAGCTGATCCATCAGGGACTGCAGCGTTTGTCGGTGCATGTGGGTTTTTTCCACTGTGATCACCTCAATGTAATTGCCGGCAGAAGCCAAGGCGATGACGTCCGCGGTGCGCACGAAATCCACCCGGCCGATGGATTTAATCACCAGCGTTTGCAGGTGCTTTTTGCGGTCCCTGATCAGGCGTTCCAGCTGCGGCCCAAAGGCCTGCATTTTTTCATCCGCGCGGCGCAAGTCCAATTGCTCCTCCACGCGCTTGAGGCTGCCGGTGAATTCGGCGTCGGTGATCGGTTTAAGCAAATAGTCCACCGCCGCCAGGCGAAAAGCCTGCACCGCGTGTGCATCGTATGCGGTGAGAAATATGACTTGCGGGAAGGGCGCCAGGTGGCGCAATTCCGCCACCAGTTCAAGACCATCCAGGATCGGCATGCGGATGTCGGTGATCAACAGATCCGGCGGCTGTCTGAGGCAATCTTCCAGCGCCCGCGCGCCGTTGTCTGCCTGTCCAATGACGCGCCATTGCGGATGCGCCTTGAACATTTCCGCCAGGGCTTCCAGCGCCAGCGGTTCGTCCTCGGCCAGATACACCGTGCGCATCACGCCCCGCTCGCAGAAGGCTCCGGTGACTTCATCAACAGCGGAAAATCGATGCGCACCTGGAAGTTGTGATTGACCTGTTGCGCCAGCAGGGTGAAATCATCGCCGAACTGCGCGGCAAGGCGGTATTCCAGATTCAGCAGGCCCAGGCCGGTGCCGCGCGTGTGACCGCTGTCACTGATGCGGTTGCGGCTGGTGACGTGGACGCGCTGACCGTCCTGGGTGATTTCTATGACCAGTTCACAAAGCGCCGAATCGGCCAGCGGCCCGTGCGCGATGGCGTTCTCGATCAGCGGTTGCAACAGCAACACCGGCATGCGGGTTTTGCGGCTGATGTCGTGCACCTCGAGGTGGACGTCGAGTTTTTTGCCAAAACGCAGTTTTTGCAAGGCGATGTAGTGGCGCGCAAAGTCCAGTTCCCAGTCCAGCGGCATCAACTGCGTGTTGCCCACGTCCAGCACCGAGCGCAGCAGCGTGCTCAGCCGCGCGATGGCGTTGGTGGCCTGCTCGCGACGGTCCAGACGCACCAGCGCGGCGATGGAATTGAGGGCATTGAAGAGAAAATGCGGTTCCAGCTGTGCGCGGTACAGCATCAATTCGGTGTTGGCCAGTTTCAGATTCAATTCGGCGCGTTCACTGCGCTCCTGCATCATGCCCTGGTAATAGTAGTAGGCGTTGGCCACGAAAGCGATGGAGAACAGCCCAAAGAAATAGTACACCGCATACAGGTTGAGGTTGCCCCAGAGGATCTGCAGGAACGGGTCATCCACGTGGAAGACGAAACGATGGATGCAACTCAGGTACACCTCAAACAACAGACTCCAGAACGCCGCCGCGGGCAAAAACAGCAGCACATCGCGGCGCCAGTTTTCCAGCGTGAACACGTGCCGCCGGAACCACACAAAGGCCAGGTATGTGGTGAGGATGTGCCACAGCATCAACAGCGGTTTCTTGGTCCAGATGTGGCCCCATTGCAAGCGCTCGTTGTCAAACTGCGGATCAAAATACAGCGAGGCGATGTCGGCCAGCGTGGAGACCAGCCAAAACGCCACAATCGCGGCACACAGTCTCAGCGGCAAAGCCAGACGCTTCAGCCCAGGGCTGTTTTTTGTGTGTGCTGATGTGTTGTCGTTGACCATGCAGGAACGGGCGTTGTAACACCGTTATTATACACGTCAGAGATCCCGGCCAAGTGGCATTCGTCCCGCGTTTGTGGCCGTTGATCCCAAGGCATCCGGCAATGGCTTCTGTGGCCGTACTCTGATGCGACATTCAAACAGGTGAGGACCCTCACGATGGCAAACACATTCAATCGCACGCTGTTGTTTCTGTTGTATCTGTTGTTTGCGGGTGTGGCAGTGCAGGCGCAGCAGACAGAAAATGAGACGAAGATTTTCACCGAGCCGGCCGCGGCCATGCAAAATGCACTCAAGGCTGAACGTTCACTGCTGCTCATGCACCTGTCAGCGGGCGATGATCCATTCACGCTGTTCATGCAGGAACACGTGTTCAATGATCCCGATGTGCAGGGTCTGCGGGACATTTACACCTGGTTGCAACTGGACCTTGACAATTCTGCGCACCGCGCGTTTCTGCAACAACACGGGCTGCAGGCGGTGCCTGGATTTGTGATCATGGATGCCCGACAGGCCAAAGGCGTATTGTTGCGCCGACACCGCACAGATGTGGGCGGGTTTTATCAATGGGTCGGCACCGCATTTCGCCACGCCTCCCTGCGGGGCCTGACGCGCGCCAATCAAATGCTTGTGGACGCCGATGAGGCGCTACTCAGCGCTCAGGCGATGCACGCTGTGGACGGCTTTGAGCGGGCCTTGCAACAGGCGGAGCCGGACTGGTCAGCCGCCGCCAGCGTGCTGCATGTGGCCTTGCATGTTTTGCAGCAACAGGCCGAACACCGCCGCTGTGTGCGCCTGTGGTCCGCGCACCATGCACGGCTGAAGATGCCTGAATTCGACCGCACGGCGGCGGCCACACTGGCGCTGCAATGCGCCCTGCATGGCGAGCTTTCTGCCGCAGAACTGCGCGCACTGGTGAGGTCCGTGCGCCCGCTGCTGAGACCGCTGGATGCGCTCAGTGCGACGCAACCGAACGGTCAGGCGCTGTGCGCTGTGCTCAACAGCGTGGCACAGCAGGCGGGTTTGCCGGCGCAGGATCAGTGTCTGGCCGCCAATCAGCCCGCCAACCAAGTGCTGAGTTTCTTTGTCACCTCCACGCCGCTGGCCACGCACAGCAACCTCGGCGGTCTGGCCGGTGCCGACGCGCACTGTCAGCGCCTGGCCGCTGCGGTGGGCGCGGGACAGCGCGTCTGGCGGGCCTATTTGAGCGCGCTGGCCGCAGACGGCGTGACACCCGTTCACGCGCGCGATCGCATCGGTCAAGGCCCCTGGCGCAACGCCGAAGGTGTGACCGTGGCCGGCGATGTGCAGCAACTGCATGGAGCGGAGAATGGCCTGTCCATGTACACCGCGCTGACTGAACACGGTGAGACGGTGCCCGGTCGGCACCACGACATGCTCACCGGTTCAGATCCTCAAGGCCGCCTGGCCCAGGCGCGCAGCGACGTCACCTGCGGCAATTGGACCAGCAACAGCGGCACCATGGTCGTCGGTCACCACAACATTCTGGGCGGCGGCGACCGCCCCACCTCGTGGAACTCATCGCACATCGGTGAATGCGGCAACGCCTACGCCGGCAGCAACAATCTGTTCTATTGTTTCGCCAGCGATGCGCCGTCCGACCCATCAGACAACGGCGGATGACCGCCGATTGAACCAGCTTCGGTGAGTGCAGAGGTTCACCTGCAACGCGCTTGTCAACAGGGGCGTTGTGCCGGTATAGTGTTGGCGTTAAAGACAACAGAAAGCGCCATGCCACACGAAGTCACCAGCGACGCTGAAATCCAGGCCTGTTTCGCCGTCATGTCGGCCCTGCGACCGCACCTCAAGGCGAACGAATTCATCCACACCGTGCGCCTGCAGCAGGCCGAAGGCTACCGCCTGGCCTGCCATCGCGCCGATGGCGAGGTGGTGGCCGTGGCCGGCTACCGCATTGGTCACAACCTGCATCTGGGTAAACACCTGTACGTCGACGATCTGGTGACTGCACCGCAAGCGCGTTCCGGCGGCCACGGCCGTGCCTTGCTTGAGTGGCTGTGTGCGCAGGCGCGCGACGCCGGCTGCGCGCACATCCACCTGGATTCCGGCACCCAGCGAGAGCAGGCCCACAAGTTCTACTTCCGCGAAGGCTTCACCGTCACCTCCTTCCATTTCAACCGCGCGCTGGCTACAATCCATGCTGAATCGAGCGGAGATCAATCCCCATGAAATCGAACAATTCAAACTCTGAATTATTAATAGACATTAAAGCGGTTTGGCGGCTGCTGCTGTTGGTGGTCATCGCCCAACTGACCGGCGCTGCGATCAATCTGCTGATCAGCGACTGTTCGGTCATTTTTGTCGCCCTGTGGTACGGCGGCGCACTGGCCACGCCCATCGGTTTCATTCTGGGTCTGGCCTGGCAGTGGTCGCAGAACCCTTCCAGCATCAAAGACAACGCCGCCTTTGTGGGTTTTCTGGGCGCCTTGTCGGCGGGGCTGTTTTTGATGGCCCTGCTGATGGGCCAATCGATGTGCGAAATGGGCGTCTAGCGACACGCATCGCATGGCCAGACAAATGAATTCTCCGAAGTTTATTTCCGAACACAGCTTATACTTTGCGGAATTAAAAACTCTCAAGCAATACATTGATTTGGATGCAAATATTCCAAACAGTCTTTTTTTAAATTCACCAAGACATTTCAAGTTTTTGACATTCGATGATGTCTTGGCGCGTCGTTTTTATCTCAACATGTCTGACTTTTGCCAATGCATTGGAGAATAAGAGTTTGCATGCGCGGTGACGGACCCGGGCCCGCAACATTATCGGCCCCCTGCTTCAGGCAGATGCAAGTCTTTTCGCATTCAAGTCAATCAAGATGCTCAACAATTCATTGATGCATTGAACTGTCATTCCGGAGGCAAGTTTCCAGACAGCATGATGGACGTTTCAGATGTGATTGTTGTTTATTCGGTCAATCATGCATGGCACATCGTGGCCGATCGTGAGGCCGACGTTGCGGTGTGCGTGTTCTACGCTTGGGACATGAAAAATCAATTTGAAAATGCATTTGGAGACGAGCAATTGCCCGACATAGAGTTTGCCGCAAATTATGCCTACGGTGAAACCCGATATGGAAGAAAAGCCATTTCATCGGCCATGCAACAATTTGTGCAGAATTATTCTGACCTGGTTACCGGCTGAAATCCGAATATAAAGATGGAGACATTCGTAATGTGGCCCTGCATGTAACACATCCAGAGCAGCCCGAAGGCATGACTCAACGGCTGTGTTGATGCAAGCCTGTGTCAGGATGGAAGATGTGTTTGAGTGGCAAGGCATCGGGGAATCAGAGGTGGAACACCTATGATGCCTTGAGTGGGCGGATGTTGTACTTGATGAGAAAAAACCATGCGGTCATTTTCGCAGCAATCTTTTAAAAATCGCTGATTCAACCTGCGAATGATAACAGCGGTTCATCCTCGCATCAGTTTATGAACAGAGGATGTGAACAAAGAAGAGGGCTTTGGGTCATAATTAAGAAAAGTGAATCATGTTGAATTTAAATCTCATTTAATAATTGAGAAACCTTATGAAAAAGACATGTGTTTTAGTGGTTTTATTCATTTCTTCTTTGGAGGCTTGCTCAACGCCCTTTGAAGATCAAAAAACACCATATGTTATTGCTTTAGAAAATAAAATGAAAAGTGATGATGTGATGTCACTTATAGTCGAAAAATCTCAGCACCTAAGATTTCACAACAATCGTATTAAGGTAACTGGATTTATCGATTTTGAACATTCAAGATTATTTATAGATGATTTGTTTAGAGATGATCCCTATTTGACTGGTAAAGATAATGAAGTGTCTTTTTATCTTGACTTTGATGAAGACGACATGAGTTCCTTTAATTGTCCAGAGTCGATGGTACAAATTGAAGGATTGTATCAATACAATAACCCAGAATATGAATATTTACACGTACTCCGTGAAATTTCAATTATTGAATATTTTGACATAACGCCCATACCTGAAGGGGGAAGTGGTGATCTATTTGTGTGTTATCCATAAAGAGTAGGACGATTCGAGAAAAGTCTTCTGGGACAGGCGCCGAATGAAATTTGCAGAAGCCATCGAATAGATTTGACGGATGATTATTACATACATGCCTGTTTCGAAATGGGCAAAGATTATCTGTTGCTTCCGGCCAAGGTGTTTGAACAAAAAGCGCATGAACGCGTGGACGATGACAACGATGCGTGGTTGCAGCACATCACTAAAAAAACTGAAGCAGCCCGTGCAGGTCAACTTCGATGACAGGACCGATGAATCAAGGCACGCATATGAACACTAAAAACGCATGTCAATGCAGGGTGCAGTGTTGGACCGTGGGTGTCTGTGATGTCTGACTTGATTGCGCGTGTACTGAATGATTTGAAACCATTTTTCAACACCCATGAGATCAAAATCTCGTCTCGAGATGAACCACAAGCGGGCAGTTGCAGTGTGCATTTGGACGGCAGGAATTTCGTTGGAACCGTGTGTTTTTGGCCTGAGAAAACCCATGAGTTTCTTTTCATCAGCAATTCAACGGGAGAGCCGTTGGTCATGGAAACAAAAGAAATCAATGAATTTGAAGAGCTCAGGGAGTGTATTGTTGACGTCATTGAACGGGCGATTCTCAATGGTCAAAAGTAAAACAGACACTCAGCGGTACTCAAGGCTACGATTTACGGCACGCGCCACACAAGTTTAATATGAGCCAAGTAAACACAATCAACAGAATACTGCAAAACGTTGGCAGGCATTGCCTGTCGGTGGCGGCGGCGTGTGATCATCCTCATGCGAGGCATGAATGGATCGAGCTGCTGACATCCGGCAACGGGGCGACGGCCGGTTTTGGCCTCACGCTCAAGGGGCAGTGGGTGAAACACACCCACAAAGGGCTTTATTTCCTGAGTCAGGATGAACAGAGCACGGACATAGGGTGGGTGGTGTTGCTTGAACAGCCATGGCCCGAGGTGCGATCGTTGATCGCTGAACGTTGCGCTGAATGCAGCATCGAAACCGATTTGTCTGCAGAGTTGCCCTGCGCGGTTGTATTGAAATCCGGGCTGTCAATGCACAGCGATTACTGGCTGGATCTGTCCTTGCAATGGATGGAAGCTGACCCGGCCTTGATCACCAAAGACATTGGGGACATGTTGATTGGACTGAGCCAAGACAAAAAGCACCTGCAGGCATTGAGACACCGGGCGTTTAAAATGGGCGTCAGACACACAAACGACCGTGGACAGGTGTGATGGCGATGGCCATTGAAAATTTGGCAGATGAAATGCATCAAGGCAATCTCGTGCTGGCGCTGAAATGTGTTCACGACCTCACGGATGCAGTGATTGATCAGAAACGGAAAGGGACATGCGAAAAAGTATGCGTCAAGTATTGATGGCGGCACTCGTGCTGGTGTTTGCTGTGTCCTGTACTCAATTAAAATCGCAGAAGACAACAGCGCCTGTATACACCTATCTGCAGAACGCTGCGAATGAGATGGCCCAGACCTGGCAGGTCGTCCTCGACAACGATCAATCGGTGTACCTGCATTCCCCCAAATTTCTGTTGATTGATTGGTTGCAATTTTGTGCATACCACCGGGTCAGGCTGATTAAAAACACTGCCACAACGTTCCAGGACATCAACAAGCAATTTTTAAACGCCGAACGGGATGTGTATTATGCCGTTAAACAGGCCGACCAGGACTGTGCAGAATTGGACGATGCGGCGTTTTTTCAATCGCAAGGGATGTCCGGTGAATTTTTATTTAACAGCGACATGATGAATTTGGCAGAAATGGCGGTGACTAAATTTTGGTTGAAGGATGCAAAAAGAATTGAATACATTGATATTGAAACGTATGAGCCCGTGGCCAGACATTGCATGAAATCCGACACCTATTTGGATTTAATTCGGATCGCACTGGTCAGCAAAGAGTACGACGATTCATTGGATGAATTGAATCTGAATTATTACCTGGAGTACAGATGTTTCGATTACGATCAATTTGATTGGAATCTTGTGATGTATGTTCAGAGAGAGGCTTTACAATGAATTTAAAAATGTAGTTGAAGTTGGTATAGACCCGATCATCAACTTCGATTACCACGATATTCTGGATGCCCAATGAACAGATGGCAATGAGGGGCAGCTCAGAGATCAACAATTACCCCCACAGCATCATCGCCTGCAATCAAACACGTTTTCCTGCGCAGCACACCGCAGTCAACTGAGCAAACCGATCGCGGCGATGTTTCACCATTGACTGCCAAAAGTCAGGCGCAGGCATTGGATCAGCGAAGCCCGTTTTGGTCGCTTGTGTTTGACATGGACCCTGTTGATCCCTTCGTCTGTGCAATTCATCCCTTCCTGGCAGTCCGCTGCACTGAATCGCCCATGCTGTACCGGCGCAGCGACGAAGGTTCGAACATGCGCACGAG
>JBNLBT010000071.1:0-16617 GCA_050303435.1 Marinicellaceae bacterium | reverse complement strand
CGGCGTTGAACGCAACCCGGTGGAATCGAACATCATTCCGTCCACCTGGTGGGAAGCCGGTCTGGGGCTGAACAAACAGATCAACGACCACCTGGGTTTTGATGTGTTTGTCTCCAGCGGATTGAACACCCCGATCGCCGGTTCCAATGCCTTCAGAATCCGCAGCGGCCGGCAGAAAATATCCAATGCACT
Organism: Marinicellaceae bacterium; assembly: GCA_050303435.1. Lineage (GTDB taxonomy): Bacteria > Pseudomonadota > Gammaproteobacteria > Xanthomonadales > Marinicellaceae > JBNLBT01. The sequence continues at coordinate 16,425 of JBNLBT010000071.1, read as the reverse complement.
GGCCAACGACGGCGCGGTGACGGCGCGTCTGCGTTTCAATCCCTTCAGCGGATTGCAACTGGCGGCCACCTATCAAATGCAGCAGGACCTTACCCAGGGGGCCCTGGACATCGGCGCGCGCCTGTTTGAAATCAACGCCCGCTACCAGCGCGATGCGTTTGCCTTGCGGGCGCTGTATGCGCAATGGGATCTGGATTCGGCGGTGGCCGCAATCGATCCTTCGCGGGAAAAACAGCGGGGCTATTACCTCGAGCCGTCCTATCGCTTCGGCGGCGACCGCGAATACGGCGTTTTCCTGCGCTATTCAAACTGGAACAACAACGCCGGTGTGTCCGATTTTGCCGACAGCAAGCAACTGGACGTGGGCCTGAATTACTGGCTGACGCCGACCACCGTGTTCAAGTTTGACTATCAGGAACAAAGCGGCGCGGTGGACAACGACGGGTTCAACCTCGGCGTTGGTTATTCATTCTAAAGGCCCCGCCGAGATGCAACGCGCGGTGTTGTACAGCGTTTGGTTGATCGCCGGGTGGCTGCTGGCGCTGCCCGGCGCGGCTGCGGCCGCCTCAGAACAGCAGCGCACAGAGGCCTTTCTGCAACGCCAATTCAGTGCCGCTGTGCCGCGCGCGCAGCGGTTGTGGCTGAACGCCGAATCGAAAGCCCGCATCGAGGGCATACTCGGGCACGCACACGGCCGCGTGTCACACCGCTACTGGCGCAGCGGCGACAAAACCGTGTGGATTCTGGATGAGATCGGCAAGGAACGCGACATCACCACCGCGGTGGTGCTGCAAAATGATAGAATCAGTGAAATGAAAGTGCTGGTGTATCGGGAGTCGCGCGGCGGGGAAGTGCAGGCGGCGTGGTTCACCAACCAGTTCATTGGTGTCGACGCAACGCGGCCGGACTGGCAGCAATCGATCGACGGCATCTCCGGTGCCACATTGTCGGTGCAGGCCCTGAAAAAACAGGCCGAAACCGCGCTATATCTGAATCAATTGGTGAATGAGAAAACTGCTCAGAAGGGTGCATAGATGGGTTGGCCTGCTGGCCGCGCTGTGGGTGCTGGTGCTGGCCGGCAGCGGCTTTCTGCTGCAACACAGTGGTGCCTTTGGGCTGGATGCAGTGCACACCCAGCAGCGCTGGTTGTTGCAGCATTACGGCCACGGCCGCGATGCCCAGGCGTTTGAGTCCGCGGGCCACAGCCTGTGGCGGATCGACAATCAGCTGATTCAGTCCGGCGAAGTGCTCACCGAGTTGCCCGTGCCGATCAGCTCGGCAGTGCACCTGCGACATGGCTGGGTGGTGGCCGATCGCGCGCAGATCTGGTGGATCAATGCACACGGCGACATCCGTCAACACATGGACGCACTGGATGGCTTGCCGCAACCGATCGAATCTTTGGGCGCACACCGCGGCGAGTTGCTGATCATCCGCAACGGTCAGCCGCATCGCATGAATCCAACCGCGGGGTTCAGCGCCGAACCGTTGCTGTCAGTGGACGCACCGACGCAGGTGCGTCCACTGACCACGGAAGAATTGGAAAATGCCTTTTCGCTGGCCCTGGGCGAACAATTGAGCTATGAAAAATTGCTGTTTGATCTGCACGCCGGCTTGCTGGTCTCGCCGTGGCTCAATGATTTGACCGCCGCGGCGCTGTTTTATCTGGCGATTTCGGGTGTGTGGATGTTTGCGCACCCCAGGCGCAGACGGCGGGATTGAATCATTCGTGATCGACGCCGCGCCGTTGCGCACTAGTTTTGCAGCCAGAACGTCACCGGGCCGTCGTTGACCAGCTCAACCTGCATGTCGGCGCCAAAAACCCCGCATTTAATGTTCAGGCCTTCGCCCAGCGCTCGCGCCTGCTTGAGAAAATACAGGTACAGCGCTGCGGCCTCATCCGGTGGCGCGGCGCTGGAAAAACTGGGCCGCAAACCCTTGCGCGTGTCGGCCGCCAGGGTGAATTGCGAAACCACCAGCAAATCACCGCGCAAATCCAGCAATGACCGGTTCATCTTGCCCGCCGCGTCGCAGAACACCCGATAGTTCAGCACCTTGTGCAGCAGGCGATCGGCGTGTTGTTCGGTGTCACCGGCGCACACGCCAAGCAACAGCAGCACGCCCTGTCCAATCTCACTGCTCAGTGCACCGTCAATGCGCACACTGGCTTTTTGTACCCGCTGAATCAAACCAATCATGCCCGCATTATAGTGTCTGCCTGCGCGCGTCACAACGGCGCACGTGGCGCTTTATCAACGCCGGTGCATGCTTTAAGATGAGCGGCATGAAAGCGCTGCTGTTGTTGTTGTGTCTGAGCGCGGCCACTGCCGGCGCCGCGGCCGAAGCCGTGCGCATCGCCGTGGCCAGTAATTTTGCCCCGGTGCTGGCCGAGTTGGTGGACGCGTTCAGCGCAGCGCACCCCGGCGAACTGCGCGTCAGCAGCGGCTCCACCGGCAAGCTGTATCATCAAATCACCCAAGGCGCGCCGTACGACGTGTTCATGGCCGCCGATGTGGACACCCCGCAAAAACTGCTGGCCTCTGGTCTGGCCGATCCGCAGCACGTGTACAACTATGCCCGCGGTCGGCTGTGGCTGATGTGGCATGGTCGCCGGCCGGCCGGCGATTGTCTGTCGGTGTTGCGGCAACTGCGGCCCCACCCCCTGGCGATCGCCAATCCCCGCACCGCGCCGTATGGCCGCGCGGCGCTGGCGGTGCTGGATGCGCTGGATGACGCACCGCGGCCGCGACTGGTGCGCGGTGAAAACGTGGCGCAGACGTTTCAGTTTGTCGCCAGCGGCAACGCGCAGGCGGGACTGATCGCCGCGGTGCACGCAAAAGCCGCGCAACGCTTGGCCAATGCCTGTGCCTTGCCTGAAGCCTTGCATCCGCCGTTGACCCAGCAAATGGTTTTGCTCGGCGCGGCCGCCGCGCGACCAGAGGTGCGGGCGTTTTGGCAATTCATGCATTCTGCGGCGGCCTCGGCGATCATCGCTGAACACGGGTACGCGCGTGATTGAGTGGCCGGCGCTGTGGCTGTCTGTGCGTCTGGCGGCGGTGACCACCGGCCTGCTGCTGGTGCTGTGCACGCCGCTGGCCTGGTGGCTGGCGCACGCGCGTCACCGCGGCGGGGCGGTGGTCGATGCGCTGGTGACCTTGCCTCTGGTGCTGCCACCGACGGTGATGGGCTTTTATCTGTTGCTGTTGCTCGGCCCCAACGGCTGGTTGGGCGGTGCCTGGATGCAGTTGACCGACGGTGCGCTGAGTTTTCGCTTTGCCGGCCTGGTGATTGCTTCACTGGTGTATTCTCTGCCGTTTGTGCTGCAGCCCATTCAGCAGGCCTTTGCCGGCATTGATCGCGCGGTGCTGGAAACCGCGGAAACACTGGGTGCCGGTCTTGGGCGCCGGTTCTTTCACTTGATTCTGCCGCTGGCGCAACGCGGTTATCTGAACGCCGCGGTGATGGGATTTGCCCACACCCTGGGTGAGTTTGGCATCGTGCTGATGGTGGGCGGCAACATCCCCGGCGAAACCCGGGTGATTTCCATCGCCATCTACGATCAGGTGGAGTCGCTGGACTACGCCGCGGCGCACGCGCATTCGGCGCTGCTGCTGACGCTGGCATTCGTATTATTGTTGTCCTTGCATTGGATCAACCGGCGAGCCGAAGCGCGGGGGGCGGTGTGAACCGGGCGCGATTGAAGCTGCAGCGCAGCGGCTTTAAGCTGTCGGTGGATGTGCATTGGCCGGTGCAGGACATCGTCGGCGTGTGGGGCGAGAACGGCAGCGGCAAAACCACGCTGTTGCGCTGCATCGCCGGCCTGGAATCCGGCGCGCAGGGCGAATGCGTGGTGGCCGGTGAGACCTGGTTGTCGCCCGCGGGCCGCACACCGGTGCGTCAACGCGGCATCGGCTGGGTGCCGCAGTCGGCCTGTCTGTTTGATCACTTAACGGTGCAGGACAATCTGCTGTTTGGCCAGTCCTCGGCGCCGAGTGATCTTGCGGAGGTGGCCCAACTGGTTGAAATTGAGGACCTGTTGGCGCGGCGGCCGCGGCAACTGTCCGGCGGTGAACGACAGCGGGTGGCGCTGGCCCGCGCCTTGCTGTGCCGGCCGCGAATTTTGTTGCTGGATGAACCCTTTGCTGCAGTGGATGCACCGCGCCGTGCGCGCCTGCTGGCGCGCCTGCGCGCGCACCTGGCAAGGCGTCGCTTGCCAGCGCTGGTGGTGTCGCATCAATTGAGTGAACTGATCTCACTGTGCGACCGCTTGTGGGTGATGCAAGACGGCGCGGTGTGTTACCAGAATGAAACCGCGCCGGCCCTGACCGACGTGCAATCGCCGCTGTGCCAATCGGCCGATCCCTTGTGTCTGTTGCGCGCCCGGGTGAGCGAGCCCCCGGATGCGTTTGGCGTGACGGTGCTCACCACCGACGCCGGCAATCGCGTCGAATGGCCGCAGTGGCCGGACACGGCGGAGCGGGTGCGTCTGACCCTGAAAGCCAGCGATGTCAGCATCAATCTGCAGCACGCCCGCCAATCCAGTGTGCTCAACATTTGGCCCGGTGAAGTGCTGGAGGTGTTGCCGCGAACGGATGCGCGCGCCACGGTGGTGGTGGATTGCGGCGGCGATCGGGTGCTGTCCAGCGTCACCCGCAAGTCCCTGCAGCGGCTGTCTCTGGTGCCGGGTCAGCGGGTGTATGTGCAAATCAAGGCTTTGTCTCTCAGGCCGTGGCTTTGATGCGCAAAAGCACTGAAATATTCGCGCGGATGTGGAATAATGGGGCGTTTTCTTCGCCCAATCGATTCGACCATGAATTCAGCGCAAGTGATTGACTTCATCACCTCCCCGGGGATGATCGTGATTTATGTGTTCACCGCCTGCACCCTGGTGGTGCATTACCGCGGTAAAGTGCGTTTTTCTGTGCAGCGGCAGCTGACTTCGTTCACCACGTTTCTCTCGCCCATCAACGTGTTCATGTATTTGTTTTCCAAAGTGCCCAATCGGCCGTTCATGGCCACCGACACGGTGCCCAACCTGGATAAGTTGAAAGCCAACTGGCGGGTGATTCTGGACGAAGCGAAACAATTGCAGGATTCCGGTGAGGTGAAAATCTCCGAGAAACTGGACGACGTGGCCTTCAATTCGTTTTTCCGCCGCGGCTGGAAGCGCTTTTACATCACCTGGTACGGCAAAACCATGCCCTCGGCGCGCGCGCTGTGCCCGCAAACCGTGGCGCTGATCGAATCCATACCCAACATCAAGGGGGCGATGTTTACAGTGCTGCCCAGCGGCAGTGAACTGATGCGCCACCGCGATCCCTACGCCGGTTCACTGCGCTACCATTTGGGTCTCGACACACCGAATTCGGACGCCTGCCGGATTTTTGTCGACGGCGAAGAGTACGCCTGGCGCGACGGCGAGGACGTGCTGTTCGATGAAACCTACATTCACTGGGCCGAGAACAAGACCGACAAGGACCGCATCATTCTGTTTTGCGACGTGGAACGGCCGATGAACAATTTAATTGCGCAATGGCTGAACAAGCTGTTTGGTTACGTGCTGGTGGCCGCCGGCCGCAGTCGCAACAACCCGGGCGAATCGGTCGGGTTCCTGAACAAGATATTCTCCCTGGTGTATCCGATCCGCAAAGCCGGTCGCAAGCTGAAAACCATCAATCAACCGCTGTACTACCTGATCAAATATTTGATTTTTGCCGGGCTGCTGTATCTGATCATTTTCTAATGGACCACACCGCGCACTGGCCAACAAACGGGCCGTTCACAGCCATGCACGTCTTCACGGGGGAGGCGTGATGCGCTGGCCGCCGGCCCTGCAACTGCTGTTGTGTCTGGCCTTGATGAAAGGCCTCGAGGTGTATCTGCCGCTGGGCCGGTTTGTGCTGCCGCAGCGCGCGATCTGGGTTGGGGTGTTGCTGGCGGTTGGGGTGTTGTGTGTGGCTGCGGGCGTGATTGCCTTTGCGCGACAGCGCACCACGGTCGATCCAACGCGGCCTGAAAACGCGGCCCGGCTGGTCACCGGCGGGGTGTATCGGATCACGCGCAATCCGATGTATCTGGGCATGCTCATCATCCTGTTGACCGCGCTGCTGAAGTGGGGCGCGTATTCCGCGGCGCTGGTGCCGCCTTTGTTTGTCTGGTCGATGAACCGTGGCCAGATACGTCGCGAAGAAGCCGCCCTGGAGACCCTGTTCGGGGACGCCTACCGGGCATACACCCGCCGCGTTCGTCGCTGGCTGTAAAGCGGCCAGCAGCTCAGCCTCAGTTCGCTGCCCAGTCCAAATCGAGCACCAGTTTGCCGACCACATGGCCGTCCATGCTGAGGCGGTGGGCGTCGTTGACCGCCGCGGCTGGAAACACCTGCTGCACCACGGCTTTCAATTGTCCGGCCGCCATCAGACTGGCCAATGACTGCATCTGCGCGCCGTTGGGTTTCACCATGATGTGTCGGGCGCTTTGGCCCAGCAGGCGAATCAAAGGCGCCAACACGGTGGTTTCCAGGCTGGGCAAGGTGCGCACATAGGTGCCCGGTCGTTTCAGTTGTTTGCGCACGCGACGCCACGCGGCGCGCCCCACGCTATCGAAAAACACATCGAATGGTGGCAACGCCTGCAACCAGCCGTCGCTGCGATAGTCCACGCAGACATCGGCGCCCAATTCCTGCAGCAAGTCGTGGTTGCCGCGGCTGCTGACGGCGGTGACCCGCGCGCCGTGGGCCTTGGCAATCTGCACCGCCATCACACCCACGCCGCCGGACGCGCCGTTGATTACCGCGTGCTGGTCCGCTTGCAGACCGGCCAGGCCAAACAGGGCCTGCCAGGCGGTCAGCGCGGTGTTGGGTACCGCCGCGGCCGCGTAAAAATCAACGCCTTCGGGGATGCGTGCCACCGCCGCGGCCGGGGTGCGCACACAGGCCGCGTAGGCGCCGCCCTTGAAAGAATCCAGCTTGCCAAACACGCGGTCTCCGGGACGCGGGGTCTCGCCGTCAGGATAGCGCGCGGCGTGGCCCACCTGTTCCACCACACCGGCAAAATCCGATCCCAGCACTTCAGGCGGATGCAACAAGCCGGTCATCGCGCGCATCTGACCGCTGCGAATTTTCCAGTCCACGGGGTTGACCGAACTGGCGCGGTTGCGCACAATGATCTCGTCGCGACCGGGTTGCAAATCTTTCAGCTGTTCTATGCGCAGCGGGTGTGATGTGCCGTAGCGTGAGCAGAGAATGGCGTGCATGAGCATCTCCTGTGTTGTGTGTCTGGGCGGTGAAGCGTGTCACCGCGTGTGCGCAGGCCACTGCCTGACGCGTGCTGTGAGAAGGGTGTGCATCCTCACGAAAAACATGTTATCATAGTTGTACTATTCATTCATATAGTACATTAGTCATTTGAATCGGTCAATGCATGGAAATTCGCATCAATGAAAACGATCCGATGCCGCTGTTCAATCAGTTGATCGCGCAGATCAAATCAGCGGTTGAGCGCGGACAGTTGCGTCCGGGCATGCCGCTGCCAGCGATCCGCCAGCTGGCCAATGATCTGATGATCAATCCCAACACTGTGGCCAAGGCCTACCGACTGCTGGAACGCGATTCGGTGGTCGAAACGCGGGGGTATCGTGGCACCTTCATACATCCTCAGGCGCACGCCAATTGCGCGCGCAATCTGGCGGAGGAGGCGCGTGAACGGATGCAGGGCTGCGTTGGTGCGTTGAGGGAACAAGGCCTGACCGATTCTGAAATTCGCATTGCTTTCAATCAGGTGATCAAACAATGAACAGCTCGGTATTGGGCGAATCGGCCTTGTGGAGTGGCGCCTTGCTGGCGTGTTATTTGCTGCAGATCGCGGTGCTGTCAGTGATTGCGCCGTGGTTTTGGCGGCGCAGACAGCGCGCCCTGATGGTGCAGCAGGCCGGCGCCGATCCCGGTGACAGTCTGTTCATGCAGAACCACCTCAAACGCCGCCGCCAGTGGATGAATTTTCGTCTGCTGATTGATGCGGTGATCGTGGTGGCCGGCCTGTTGTGGCTGTATCTGTCCTGGAGCCGGGGTCTGCCGGCGCGTGCGGTGGTGCGTTCCATGGGGGTGTTCTCTTTGCTGCAACTGGTTTCTCACTCCATGGGTCACTGGCCCGGGGTGCACGGTTTGGTGATGCAACAGAACGCGCCGGTTCGCGCGGCATCGCTGGCCCCGCGGCGCTTGCGTGATTTTGCTTCGCCGCTGTTGTTGACGGCGGCTGCGTTGATGTATGTGCTGGCCTTGCTGCTGGGGACATCGATGCTGGCCGACGGCGCAGCCCCCCTTGATCGCGTGTGGCACCGGGGCGTGCGTTTGTTGTTGATTCTGCACACCGCGCTGAGTCTGTGGCTGGCCTGGATGCTGATGCGCGTGCTGCGCGGTCGCTGCAACCGCGCCGGGGATGCCCTGGCTCAGCGGGCCGAGCGCATCCGCCGGAAACTGCGCGCCCTGCTGGGGCTCAGCATGGTCTTCAGCCTGTTTATCTGCCTGTTGCTGTGGATGAAGAATCTGGGCTTTGGACCCACCCAGGTGGGCCTGCTGACCAGTGTGTTTTTACAGGCCCTGTTTGTGGTTCATTTGTCGCGCGGACGCGTGTGAAGGCGCGCCCGCGCTTGCACACCTTTGTGCAGTGGGCCGATGCGCGTGTCGGCCCATGCGATCAGTTGTCCGGTTGGCAACCGGCTTGCGGCGATTCGGTTGGTTCGGGTGTGTCAGCAGGCGTCACCGCGGATTTGCGGAACAACATGACAAACCGGTCGGTGTTGCCACGAATGGCCGGATCAAAGACACTCGAACTGTGATCGTCCTGCGCGTTGCGCAGCACATCGCTGTGGTCCACCAGTTCAAAACCCTGCGCTGCCAGTGCGCGCACGGCGTAATCGGGCTCAATGCGGTGCAGTGATTGTGCGACACCGATGCCGCTGCCGGCATCGGCCACGTGATCGACGATCAGAAACACACCATCGGCTTTCAGACCGCGGCGGATTTGCTGCATGAAACCGGGGTAATCAATTTGGCACCAGCCGTTTTCCTCGTCGGCAAAAAACAAATCGTGAAAAGACATGATGATCATTGCGGCGTCCAGCGAGTCCGGCGCAATGTCCAGATTGTAGGTTTCACGGTCGTGACGCAGCAGTTGCGGCGGGTGGTGCGCTGCCAGGCGTTTGTCCAGCGCTTCGCCCACGTACTTTAGATAGGCGTTGTTGTTGTGCAGATACACGCGCCCTTGCGGTCCCACCACGCGCGCGATCAATTCGGCGTAATAGCCACCGCCACCAAACACGTCGAACACCGCATCGCCGCGGCCGATGTCCAGCAGACGCAGGATCTCTTCGGGGTGGGAGCGTTGGTCGCGTTGCCGATCGGCCGCGCTGCGGGCCGGATCGGACAGGGCGGCCTGGATCAATTCACTGTTTGTGGCGCGGTGCTGGGCGCAAGCGGACAGACCGGCCAGCAGCAGGGCAGCCAGGCCCATGGATAACGGTTGTTTCATGATAGGTTCTCCCTCGTTGGTTTTATTCAGTGGCGCTTTGCATCAGCCGTTGTTTGAGTGCGTCGGCCGGCACGTAGCCGCGGATCAATTGCCCGTCACCGGTGACGATCGATGGCGTGCCGTATTGTGCCAGGCCGCTGTCTATCACGGCCTGCCAGTGTGTTTTGATCGGGTTGTCGCAACTGATTTGATCCAGTTGCTGGCCCAATTGGGATTTGTTCATGGCCTGTTGTGGATCGTCTGAGCACCACACCGCCACGGCCTTGTCGTAAGACGGCGAGCTCAATCCGGCGCGCGGGAAAAACAAATAGGAAATGCCGATGCCGCGGGCATGGTATTCGGCCATTTCACTGTGCAATTTGCGGCAGTAGCCGCAGTCGATATCCGTGAATACTGTCACCTGGTGGGTCATGTTGGGCGGAAAGAAATTCAATCGTTGGGCCTGAGTGATTTTTTTCAGGATGTCGGCACGCACTTGCTGACGGGCGTGTTCAGTGAGGTTCTCGCGGGTGGACAAGTTCACCAGGTTGCCATCAAACAGAAAATCTCCCGAGCTGTTCATGAAGAACACCTGTGTGCCTTGCTGGCTTTTTACGGTTAACTGGTGGATTTCCTCCAGCGGCGTGGGATTGACGGCCGTGACGGTGTAGGTTTGCGGCGAGATGCGATCGAGGATGGTCTGGTATTTGTTGATTTCACTGGGTTCGGCCAGGCTGCACAACGGCAGCAGGCACAGGCAGATCCAAAAAATTGCGCGCATGATGTGAGACTCCTGAAAAAGAAAGGTGTGTCTTTGTGACAATCGGGGGCGCGCCGGGGTTCCTTGCATCTGCATCGGCCGCTCAGCTGAACACGACTTTTTCACGCACGTACTGTGGCGCGATCTGTTCGGCCGATCCGGCGTGTTCATGGAAGGTGTCCACAGCCAGTGTCAACAGCGCGTCCGCCTGTGGGCACAGATCATCGAACACCCTCGGTGCTTTGTGTGTCTGTAACAGCTGCGGATGCGCCTTAAACGCCGTGCCACCGCACAAGGCATCGGCCGTCACGGGCACCACATCCGGGGCATCTACGGCGTCTTCGCTGTGGCGGTGCAAGGCGCCGTTGCGCCAGTCAAACACGGCCCAGTAGACCTCGCCCATGCGCGCGTCGTTGGCGGCCAGAATGCGGGCCTGTTCAGGCGCGCCGGCGCTGCGGTGAATGTTGAGCGCCAGTGCCGCCAGACTGGATACACCCAGGGCTGGCACACCCAGGCCCAGAGACAACCCCTGCGCGACTGAAGTGGCGATGCGCACCCCGGTGAAGGCGCCGGGCCCATGGCCGTACACCACGCCGTCGATGTCGCCGCGCTTAAGCGCCTGCTGCTGCAACAGCGCTTCAATGAAATCGAGGATCAGTGCCGCGTGTTGCTGCGGCGCGCGCTGGCTGCGCAGGGTGATCTGGCCGTTGTGCAATAGCGCAGCGGAACACATTTCGGTGGCGGTTTCTATGGCCAGTAAATTCATCGTGCGTCGCGGGGTGAACGTTGTATACTGAAGCGTTGAATTATAGCACGCAGGAAATCATGCGCAGACACTCTTTCTCCGCCGCACTGGGGTGCGGACTGGTGTTTCTGATGGTGCACGGCTGGTGCGCCGCGGAAACGGGTTTTTCCTATCGCGGTCAGGCCGTGCAGGGCGGATTGCTGATCGCCCGAACGGCGCCCGGCGCGCAGGTGACGGTGGACGGCGCAGCGGTTGAAGTCACTCCTGAAGGCCATTTCATGATCGGCTTCGGACGCTTCGATGAAGCCGCCAAAACCGTCGCCATCACGCACCCCGACGGTCACAGCGAAAGCCACCGCATTGCGGTGCAGATGCGCGAGTTTCCCACCGAACGGGTGGACGGCCTGCCGCCGGCCAAAGTGAACCCGCCGGCCGAAGTCGGTGAGCGCATCGCGCGCGAGCAAAAACAGGTGGTGGCGGCGCGCAAAATGATTTCTCATCAAGCGCATTTTCTCGAAGAGTTCATCTGGCCGGCCCGCGGCCGCGTCTCCGGGGTGTACGGTTCGCGGCGGATTCTCAACGGCGAACCGAAACGGCCACACTACGGCATGGACATCGCCAACCGCACCGGCACAACGGTGGTGGCACCGGTCAGCGGTGTGGTGCGTCTGGCGGAAGCCGATCTGTATTATTCAGGGGGCACGGTGATACTGGACCACGGTTACGGTCTGAATTCGACCTATTTGCACCTGTCTCGCGTGGACGTTCAGGTGGGCCAGGTCATCAATCGGGGAGAAAAAATCGGCGAGATCGGCGCCACCGGGCGGGCCAGCGGGCCGCACCTGGACTGGCGATTGAATCTGGGCTCTTCAGTGCGGCTGGACCCGCAGTTGGTGATTCCGGCCGAATACACTGGCGCGGAATAGCAATGGGGCGGCCCTGATCAGAGCCGCCCCGGTTAAACATCACCAGTCGTAATTGGAACAATAGATCATGTCCAGAATCACTGGCGGGTTCTGATTCACTATTGATGTCGGGTCATCCGACAGGTCTTCCACCAGCATCAAATCGGGCTTGCAGTCCTGATTGATGTCACCGGCGACGATGGATGTGGGGTCGCTGAGTGACGGCAAGATGCCCAGAATGTCGTCCAACACACCGCCCACCAAAGCTTCCACCAGATTACCGACGCCGTCGCCGAGCAACACTGAGACGCCGTTGCTGCCACCACCCACGCCGATCAGATCCATGTGGCCGTCGTCGTTGATGTCCAGCGAAATCAGTTCCGCAGAGTTGCCGTCCACGTCCAGATTCACCGCCGGATTGTAGCCGCTGACCCCATCGCTCAACAGCACGCTGACGTTGCCACCGGTGGCGTTGCCGGAAATCAAATCATCCAGGCCGTCGCCGTTCAGATCAACGCACATCACCGCGGTCGGTGCCAGGCCCACCGGCAACGACACCGCGGCGGCAAAATCGCCCTGGCCATCGCCGAGACTGAAACTGATGGAGTTGCTCAGCAGGTTGGTGTTGATCAAGTCCACATGGCCGTCGTTGTTGATGTCGGCCACGGTCACTGAGGACGGCCCCAGCCCGACGTTGATGGATTCATCCAGCAGCATCACGCCGTTGCCCTGATTGAGAAACACATGCAACTGGTTGGTCAGGCCGTCGGCGCTGACCAGGTCCAGCAAGCCGTCTGCGTTAAAATCGCCGCCGGCCAGGTCGCCCGGCAATAGACCACCGCTTAAATCCAACGGTGCATTGAAGCCGCCCAGGCCGTCGTTGAGAATGATTTTCAACAGGCCGGTGTCGGTCAGCGCAACGACGTCGAGAAATTTGTCGTTGTTCATGTCGGCGCTGAGCAGAGCCACGGCGTGGGTCAACAGGCCGAGGTTGATGTTAAGCGTGTTCTGCAAACCGCCGAGCCCATTGTTCAGATGGATGCCAATGCGGTTGCTCAGCGATTCGGCCACCGCGTAATCGGTCAGGCCATCGGCGTTGAAATCGCTGCGCGCAATGTCGTTGGCGGCGTGTGCAGAAAGGCTGGAAGTCAAGCAAGCTATACCAAGCGCGGCCGCGCTCATCCGGGTGGGAACTGTTCTCATGGTCATCTCCTTGTGTGTGAGTAAATGGTCAAATTCCAGGGTCTAAATTATCACCCGGCAATAAACTTGTCTTGTGCTTTTACGCGGTTTTAACAATTCTTCACAGTTGCGTGGTTGCTTGACGGACCGCGGCATGTTAGCGTGCGTCTCGCGGCGGATGTGTCCTTATTGGATTGTGGCAGGACAATTGCCCGTGATAGCGACTGAGATTCACTTGCCGGTACGCACGGACGCAGGTCGGGGCGTGGTCTGGCGAGATTCCAGGCAACCTCGCAAGTCTCAAAACATGTCTCACAATCCACAAATTCAATGGCAAAAGACCCGGCGAGCGGCTACAATGTCTGAACGATTAATTTGACCACACAACAGAAAAATTATAAGGGGGATACCGATGTTTAAGCGACTCCAGGGATTCTTTGTCACCGGCTTGATTGCATTGACCTGTCTGACTGCAGCGACTCCGGTCAGTGCCGGCGGCATCACGCCTTTATTCTCGCAACAGTTTCAGCCAAACGCCATAGGGCCCGGTTCATCCAGCCGACTGGTCTACACCATCAACAATCAAGACCCGCTCACGCCGGGCACCGATTTGGCCTTCACCAATGTCCTGCCCGCGGCACTCACCGTTGTGGGTGCAGAGCAAAATGACTGCGGCGGCACCTTGAGTGCGCCAGCCGGTGGCGCCACCATCACCCTCACAGGCGGCGCACTGGCGGCCAACGACACGTGCCAGATTGCAGTGATTGTCACCGGCTCAACCTTGGGCACGCACAGCAACATCAGCGGGGACTTGACCTCGTCTTTTGGCAACAGCGGCACATCCAGCGACGATCTGGACATCCTGTCAAACCGGCCAGGTTTTACGAAAGTCTTTGCGCCCGCATCGCTGCCGCTGGGCAGCGTCGGCAGCCTGACCTTCACCATCGACAACAGCCTCAATGCCAGCAGTTATTTCAACATCAATTTCACCGACACGCTGCCTCCAGGTGTGGTGCTGGCCGATCCGGTGAACCTGGTCGACACCTGCCCATCGCCGGTGCCAATCATCACCGCCAACCCTGGCGGCAGCCTGTTCAGTTATAATTCCCAGTCCATTGCCGGTGCCCTGCCGGCCGGCAGCACCTGCACTTTGCAAGTGGATGTGCTTGCCACCAACACCGGCGTCCATCTGAACGTCAGTACGGATCTCTTCGCGCAAGGCACTTCTGCGGGACTGGCCAGTGCCAACCTGGAGGTGACCACCAGCACCGTGTTGTTGCAGAAAGACTTCACCGACGACCCGGTGCCGCCAGGCGGGGTGGTCAACCTGCAATACACGCTGAACAATTTTGATCGCTTCGATGCGACGACCAACATCGCCTTCAGCGACGATTTGAACGCGGCGCTGCCTGGACTGACGGCAATCAACACGCCCTTGAACAACGTCTGCGGCGCGGGATCCGTGGTCGCCGGCGGCGGCATCGTCACCCTGGTCGGCGGCAGCTTGCCGGCCGAAGGGTTCTGTTCATTCAACGTGCAGCTGCAGGTGCCGGCCGGGGCCGTCAGTGGCAGTTACCCGAGCACCTCAGGCGCGGTCAGCTATGACCTCAACGGCAACCCTGAAGTGGGCAACACCGCCACCGCGGTGTTGAGCGTGTCCAATGGACCGGTGTTGGGTAAAACTTATTTAACCAACCCGGTTTTTGCCGGCGATACCGTGTCACTGGAATTTACTGTGACCAACCCCTCACTGACCGACCCCATGACTGAGATCACCTTTTTTGACCGGGTCACGGAAAACCTGTCGGGCGCAACTTACAGCAATTTACCACCCACACCTTGCGGCGCAGGTTCCATAATATTCGTCATTGCCGATGGCATCAATGGCGATTATGTGCAACTGTCAAACGGCAACCTGGCGGCCGGTGATTCGTGCACCTTTGCCATCGATGTGACCGTGCCGGCTGGCACCATCAACGGGGTTTATGAGAACATCACCAGCACGCCCACCGGAGTGATCGGCGGAAACAGCGAAAGTGGCACGCCGGCGCAAGACGATCTGGTGGTCATCTCGGCGCCGGATTTCAGTAAAAGTTTCACCGACGACCCGGTGCAACCGGGCGACACCGTGACGCTGGAGTTCAATCTTACGCACAGCGAAGGCGCAACCACTGCAGCCACCGGCATCAATTTCACCGATGATTTAAACGCCGTACTGCCCGGTTTGGTTGCGGTTGGATTGCCGCTAAACGACGTCTGTGGCCTCGGCTCGCAAATCAGTGGCACAGGTTTGTTGAGCTTCACTGGCGGCAGCCTGAATCCAAACGAATCCTGTGTATTCAGTGTGACACTGCAAGTGCCAGCCGGTGCGGCCACTGGCAGCTACACCAACACCACCACGCCCATCAATGCCACGGTGTCTGGCCTAAATGTCACTGGCATGAGTGCCAGTGACGACCTGGTGATCACCGAGATTCTGTTCAGCAAAGTGTTCATCAACAACGAATTCTATTTTGGCGTGCCAGCGGCCTTTCAAGTGGTGTACACCATCGAGAACCTCGGCACCGTGGACGCCACCGCCGGATCGTTCACCGACAACCTGCTGTCCGTGGCGCCCGGCTTGAGTTACGCGCCCGGCTTGCCACAGAACGATGTCTGTGGCCTTGGTTCATCGGTCAACAACGTCGGCCCTGTGCTGGTTGCAACGGGACTGATCGTGCCGGCCGGCACCACCTGCACCATCACCGTGGACCTTGATCTGAACGGCAGCACCCCGCTGGGCAACTACAGCAGCCTCAGTTCCAACCTGTCCGTGCAAGTCGGTGGTCCGGTGACCATTCCTCCGGCCATCGCCGATTTTGACGTCATCGACGCCTTGTTTGGCAGCAAGTCATTCACCGACGACCCGGCCACCGCCGGCGGCACAGTGACGCTGGAGTTTGTGCTGCAGAACGACGCGGCCACAGAAAACATCACGGCGCTCACTTTTACAGACGATCTGGACGCCATGCTCACCGGCGCGGTGGCCGTGGGCCTGCCGCAAAACAACGTGTGCGGCACCGGTTCGCAAATCAGCGGCGTCTCCATATTGACGCTGACCGGCGGCAACCTGGCGCCGTTGAGCAGTTGCACATTCCAGGTCACGCTGCAGGTGCCCGCCGGCGCCTTGCCTGGTGTGTATCCAAACACCACGTCGCAATTGACCGGCACCGTCAATGCCCAGACCATCACCGCCCCGCATCCGGAAGCCCAGGAGGAGCTGATCCTGGCCGCCTGCCAGGATGCGGCCGTTGCGCCCCGGGATATCGCCTATATCGAATGCCATGGGAC
>JBNLBT010000070.1:0-16968 GCA_050303435.1 Marinicellaceae bacterium | reverse complement strand
TGCCGTACAGCTTCAAATTGGCTTTGTTTTTTTAGTGGTAGGGACCAAAATCAATGCCGATGGTGGTGTGTGATTTGAGCAGGCCCACAGTGTCCGAAGCTTTGACTTCAGTGGTCAAGGTGTTGCCCGAGCTGGCCTCCGCGATGGCCGTTGTTTTGCCTGAACCCGGTGCGCCAAGGAACACCACTTTCAATTGTTGCATTTGATTTGGTTGCAACAATTTAAACAGGTTGTTGACCATGTTGGACTTGGCTTTTTGTGCCACTACAGGTTGGCCATTGCGCACTGGCGTGCGCGCCTTTTGAGCGGCGTTTGCGACCGGTTTTTCCACAGTCTCGCCGCGTCTGAGAAAGCGGGAAAAGGTCTTCTTCAATGAGAAAGAGCTGCTGTGGTTGGTTTGATTTTGCCGCAGGTCGTTGTTCACCATCAACTTGGAAATTTTATTCAGAGTGTTGATGATGTTCAAACTGTTAAAAGGCAGGCCCAGGTTAAAAATCGGTTGTTTCCCATCGGTCTGTTGGGAACAATCATCAGAGGTAGAGGTTGTGTGTAGAATGATTTTTGCCTGGGCGCTCCCTGTGTGGGCAGAGTCGTCGTGGTCCCGATCAACGATGATGGCATCGCAACTTTGGTCAAAGTTGTTCACAACCCAACGGTCCTTGAGTTGTGGTTGCAATAACTGACAATACGACCGGATCAAGCTGGCGGTTTTTTGGTCTAGGCATTGTGTGGATAAGACCAGTTTTCTTTGTTGCATTATTTTGTTCCCCCATAACACATACAAAAGCATCAATATACATGCTGAAAATCGGGAAGAACAAGAAAGGAATAATTAAGCCCAGTGTGGGGTTTTGTATTTATTTCTTTCCATGTTCCAAGCGTCGCAATGCGATTCTTGTTCCGTTTCCATCAAGCCCCCACTAGCTCAATCTTGAGTTTAAATTTACACTGTTCAAGCCAGGATGGCAAGACAGTGCAACATTAATTTACAATTCTTTAATATTTTTGTTGAAGGGGATGAAAGTGGATCGAATGTGACAATGGCGTGACAAAAAATTGGCAGTATCGCCGGCTGTGAATTGTAATCAGCTCAATCGGCTGACACGTTTTCTTCCAGTAGTTTGTTGATTTTCTCGATGGTTTGATTGCCCATGGTCAGTAGCATGCCAAGGTTGACATTTCGATTTGAAATCAGCCCCAGATACAGGGAATCTTCCTTGTCGTGAATCTTTAAAAGGGCGATGGCCTTGTTTTCCATCATGATGATCGCGTCGTCAAGACGCTGATTCATCAGTTGTTCAGCGATGGTGTCGGAAATGCCCAACAATGAGCCCGCCATCGGCGAAATGGCATCGCAAGGAAAGGCGTTCTTTTCGCGTTGGCTTTCCAATAGAAGGTGTCCATCCAGGGTGGCGATGAATGCCGCGTGTGAATTGCTGACATTCTCAAGACACACATTGAGTGTGGTTTTCAGCGCGCTGAACAGGTCGTTTCTCATCGGTCAATCCTTTTTTGGGTCAATCACACCGGCACTGCAATGCACTGCCGGTGTGTGCAAGTCAATTCAGCGGTCTTTGCTTCAGACGGAATCGGAGCGTACGATGCTGCGTGCTTTGGTCACCACGAGGCCGAGGTTGGCGTCGATGCGGCACACCACGGCGGCCACAATGTTGGGTGAGGAAGGCAGGCGAACGAACATGTGAATCAAGTTCTTTGAATTCACCAGAATTTCATGAAAATACGGTTCCGTGGCTTTGTCGCCGCGAGATTTTTTGAAGGTTTTGTCAATCATCATGGACATGTCGCCTTCAAACAATTCCTTGGTGCCGGCCGCCAACATGTCCATCACCGATTGCGGATGCGAGTCGGTGGTTTTTACGCCCAGCAGCATGCCGGTTTCCATGTCAACAATGCCCGCGGCCAATGCCTTGGGTACATCGTCCAAAAGAGATTTACAGATGGTATCTACGCTCATTGTGGTCACTCCATAGTTAGAAAATATGTGGATAAATTGCCAGGTCGAAGAGCAGTGAACTTATTTTTCATGTTGATAACTCGACTGCCCAATATATTGATAGCAAATATATTTCTGAAAAGCAATCATTTTTTCAGAACCAGGTTGTGCTGTTGTGCTGACACTTTCCACGTTGAGATTCCGCCTAAAGCAGTGAATGTTGCAGGTAATCCGGCAACGCTTCAGTGCGGGACTTTTCAATGCAGGACGCGGTGTAATCGAGCAGGTTGTTGACCTGTTTTTCAGACCGCGCGTCCAATTGAAATACTTTCAGGGTTTGTCCAAATTTCATTTTGATCAACTTGGTGATTAAAACATTGTTGTGCTGCGTCAGATCGCAATGCGTCAGAGCGCACAGCACCGTGGTGCTCGCGTCAATGTTTTGTTTTTTCAAGAAGTTCAAGAAAAATTCAAACTCGCTGATCGGGTTTTTACGGCTCATGTCCAGCAGGACAATGAAGGCATCGGCGTTGCGCGCCGTGATGTCCCACATGAAGCCATAGCGCATCTGACCGGGGTTGCCGAACAGACGCAACTTGGTGTCGCTGTTAATTTTCATTTCACCGTAGTCAATGCCGATGGTGGTTTGCGATTTTTTCGCTGACACCACATCGGAGGGCAGCACCTCTGTTTTCAGTGTGCGGCCTTCGCTGACGGAATTGATTGCGGTGGTTTTACCGGCGCCGGGGCTGCCGAGGAACACCACTTTGTATTCATTGATGTTGGCGTCGCTGTTCAATTGCTTGCGCAAATTGGACACAAACGCCTTGCGATTGGACTGCGCCGGCTGTTTTTCGATTTTTTTCCTTTTGTTGAAAAAATTGACCGCCTGAAATTTGCTCAACAGGCTTTTTAAGGTCGATTCCTTCTTGTCGCTGGTGTCCAAGTCAGAGGTCAGAGGCTGCAATTGTCTGGACGCCGTTATGGCGTTCAAAGTTTGGATCAATTTGCCACTGTCCAAAGGACGGCGAATGGAAAATTCAAAATCTTCGTCGGGTGCATATTCTTTATACAACGGCACGAAAATTCTGTGTTTGTCTTGATTCAACAGCGCCTGTTCAATCTGATTTTCTTCCTGAATCAGTTTGACATTGAAATCATCCGCGTCCTGGCTCACCAGCCAGCGATCGCTGAGTTGGTCGGCCAACAGTTTACAATAGGTTCTCACCCGATTGGCGACACTCGATTCCAGTCCGTCAACTGAAATGATCATGTTGGTTTTAGTCATCTTGTCCCCCACACATCCATCACGAAAAGACCACATAAAACTCCAGAGATGTTGCCATCTTAACCGATGTCACCGTTGAATAATAATTTCAATTGTAACAATGTGTTAAGACTGGAGTATGCCTCCTCAGCCATCTCGCGATGAATCCATAGCATGACAGATAACGTATTCTTGCACAAGTGTTTTTGGAGAAATTGAGACCTGCGTCACGGTGTTTTGTGTGGCCATTTCAGGCCCCGTTCGCGGCTTTGAAAACATCAGCGCACTGCACAGGATGGTCCTGTGGATTCAGCCTTTGTCCACTGGAACGCAGGGCGAATGCACCTGATTGATCCCGTTTGCACTGACCGTGCAAGCCGCTGCATTGGCCGTGCGCATTCAGTAAAAATAACGGCCGTTAAAGCAACAGTTGTCTTTGCAGCGATGCCTCAGTCACACACCTTAAAGTAAATTACGGGCAATCAATGGCCTCTGAGGGCAACCAAATCGCCTCGCGAAAAGCCTGCGGCTCAGCACGGCAAGGCACTATTTAAACCACGCCAGGGCCTCTGCACGTGCGTGGCGGTAATCGATCACTGCTTCGGGGTAGTTGCAGGCGCGTCGCTGCGCGCTGTTTGGATTGTGCACGGAGGCTGCATCCAATGTGGCCAGTTCCGGCACATATCGGCGAATGTAAGCACCGTCCGGGTCAAATTTTTTGGACTGGCTGGTGGGATTGAAAATGCGGAAGTAGGGTGCCGCGTCGGCGCCGGTGGAAGACGACCACTGCCAGCCGCCGTTGTTGGAGGCAAAATCGCCGTCGATCAAGTGTTGCATGAAATGCCGTTCACCGAGGCGCCAATCCACCAGGCACAGTTTGGCCAAAAAGGCGGCGGTGACCATGCGCACGCGGTTGTGCATCCAGCCGGTGTCTCGCAATTCCCGCATGCCAGCGTCCACCAGCGGGAATCCGGTCTGACCCTGTTGCCAGGCGGTCAACAGCGGCGCGTCGGTGCGCCAATGATCCACGGCCTCGGCCTTGAATGGCCGGTGTTTGCACAGCGACGGCTGGTGGTGCACCAGATCGCGATAAAAGTCGCGCCAGATCAATTCGCTGACCCAGGTGCTGTGCAGGCCTTCTGCGGTCAGTTGGCAGGCCTGGTGCAGACACTGGCGAGCGCTCAGTGCGCCGATGGCCAGGTGCGGAGAAATGCGCGATGTGCCCGCCCTGGCCGGGAAGTTGCGCGCGCGGCTGTAGGCATCGCCCTGTTCGGACAAAAACGATCTCATGTGCGCCATGGCGGCTTTCTCGCCGACCTTCCAGCGCTCGGGCAGCGGTTCAACGGGCAAGGCCTCCGCGCGCAGGTGTAGGCTGTCCACAGCGGCTGCCTGCGGAAATTCCAGCGGGCGCATGTTCTGTTGTTGCAGGCGTTCGATGCAGCGTTTCTTGTACGGCGTAAAGACTTGGTAGGGCGTGCCATCGGCTTTGCACACGGCGCCGGCCGGCAACAGGTAATTGCTGTGCAGTGCGGTGCAATCCACACCGCATTCTTGCATGGCCGCAACCACCGCCTGATCCCGCTTGAGTTCATCGAGCAGATATTCACGGTTGAAATACACGTGTTCAACGTTCAGGGCTTGTGTCACTTCAGTGATCAGCGCAGGCACATCGGCAAAAGTGGCCACGCGGTGCAACACGCTGCCAATGCCCAACCGGCGCAGTCGGCCGATCAAGTCATTGATGTGATGGCGCTGAAAATTGACCTTAATTTCGGCCTCGTGGTGCAGCGCATGTTGTTGCGTGTAGTCAATGAACAGCGCCACCACCGGTGCGCCGGTGTGCAAGGCCGCGTGCAAGGCCGGGTGATCGCCGAGACGCAGATCGCGGCGAAACCACACCAGCCGCGGTGCCGGCGCGTTCAAATCCAGTTCCTCAGTCCCAGTTCGTACGGGTAGGGCGAGAGGTATTTCTGTTGCATCAGATAGTCTATTCGGTGCACTTTCACGTAATGTTTCAACAAGGTCAGTGGCACGATCAGATTCACCGCTTCTTCGCGGTAGCGTTCAATTTCAGCCAGGATGGCCTGTTTGGCTTCGGCGTCGATGCATTTTTTCAGATAACCAAACACGTGATGCATCACATTGATGTGCTGCGCGGCCTTGGCCGGTTTCGACAGCGCGTGCATAAACCCGTGGAAATAGCGGTCCAGCAGTTTGTCCAGCGGAGTACTGCCGGCTTCAGCGACCATTTGGCCCAGCGCCTGATAGGCCGGATTGGAATGCGCCATCAGCAGATATTTGTAGCGGGTGTGGAACTGCACCAGCGCCTTGGGAGAGGGCGCGGTGCCCAGCGTGTTATGCCAGTCGTGCAGGGCAAACACGCGAATGATGAAATTTTCCCGCAAGCGGTTGTCGTTCAGTCGGCCGGCTTCTTCCACCGGCAACCAGGGGTGGTTGTGCTGCACCTGTGCGGCGTAAATGCCAGGCGCGGCCTTGCCGCCGGGGATGCCGTTCTGATCGTAGACCTTCACCCGGAAGGCCCCGCAACTGGGCGATTTTTGCATGAAAATATAGCCGCAGGCCGATTGCAGCGCGGATTGCTTGGCGTCGGCCAGTGCGTGCAGGGCTTCGGTGTGATCGATGCCCGCGTCTTTGATGTTCACCGCACGCACGCCGTGTGATGCGGTGTGCAACAGGCGGATCGGTTCTCGTGGCACCCCCAGACCAATCTCCACTTCCGGACAGATCGGCAGATATTCAAACCATTCAGACAAGGTTTCAACGCAAAACTTCGAGCGTTTGTGCTGTCCGTTGAAGCGCACGGGTTGGCCCAGCAGGCAAGCGGAGATGGCCACTTTGATTTTATTTTCCATGCCGACATTGTAGGGCTTGTGGCCATTTTTTTAAACGATGAAGTTGAGTCTGTCAACCGCAGCCAGGGCGCTGCTTACGCGCGCCAACGCAGCGCCTGTCACACGATGTCATGCTTTGCCACGCACGCATCGCCGCGCGCGCCATTACACTGCAAAGCGACGGGTTGGCCTGTTCGATGCACGCCGCAATTGAACGATTGTTCGGGCACAGGACGGGTCGGCCGATTCACAGGTTCCAACACAGGAGGAAAACAATGCAAATCAATCAGCCATTGCCACGGCGTGTCCGCTGCGCACTCATCTGGGCGCTGTTGCTCAGCGTGCAGGCGGGGGCGCAAAGCGGCGGGGAGTATCAGATCACCACCGCCCTGATTGGCAGCGGGCAGGACGCCGCCCAGGGCGATCAATACAGCCTGCAGGGCAGCACGTCCCAGGCGGTGACCGGCGATGCCAGCGGCGGCGTGTACACGCTGCTCGGTGGACATTGGACGCGCAACCGCGACTTGATCTTTTTCAGTGATTTTTAATACAGGAGTGAAACATGAAACACACAACAATGGTGATTCTTTGGGCCTTTTCAGCCGCGGTCCAGGCCGACCCGGTGGGCAGTCAGTTCAGCTACCAGGGGGAGTTGCTGGTCAACAACGCCCCGGCAGACGGTGCATACGATCTCAAGTTTGAATTGTTCAGTGACGCCAGTGCCGGCGTGTTGTTGGACGTCAACGACCTGGAAGACCTTGACATCGTGCGTGGTCGCATCAACGCCACCCTGGACTTTGGTGATTTGCCGTTTACCGGCGACGCCGTGTGGTTGCAGATTGGCGTGCGCGTGGGCAATGACACCGGCGGTTTTCAGACCCTGTTGCCTCGCCAGCGCGTCAACGCCGCGCCGTACGCCATCCAGTCCACCTACGTGGAAAATGAAAAGTGGGTGGGCACGCCCGACATCAGCTACAGCGCCGGCAAAGTACTGGTGAATGCCGGTGGCACACCCAGCGGTGCCCGTTTTCAGGTCATCAACGACGCGTCCTCAGACGCCATGGAGGTGCGCCAGGGCGGTCAGTCCAGAATTCGCGTGCACCAGAACGGCGGGGTGTCCATCGGGGGTACGCCTTTGGGGTCGCCACCGGCGGGTGATGTGACCCTGGTCAACAATGGTCGGGTATTGGGTTCCATGCAGGTGGACAATGCCTTGACCGCCAAACAAAACGCGGTGGTGGAGCAGGACCTGGGGGTGCAGGGCAACGCCGAAGTGCAGGGCGAGCTGGCGGTGGACGCCGGTTTGACCGTGGGCATCGGTGCGCCATCCAATACGGATCTACTGGAAGTGGAAGCCGTCGGCAGTGAGTCACCGCTGCGCGTGCGCATCGACGGCACCACGCGTTTGCGTGTGCACAACAACGGCGGCGTCAGCATCGGCGCCAACGTGGCGCCACCATCGAACGGCGGGGTGTTTGTGCAGGGCGACGCGCGCCAGGCGCTGGCCGGTCGGGGTTTTGCCAAGGCCGCTGCGCGGGTCTCCTGTCAGCAAAGCGGATCCAGCGTCATTGCGGCCTTCAACCTGGTCAACGGCCAGTCGATCGCGGTGGCGGATTTTGGCTTGCCTGGGGTGTGCGATCTGACGGTGCCGTTTGATGCCTCGGGCATGATGCTGTCGGTGACCTCGATATTGACGTTTGATGGCGGGCCGCAATTCAGTCAGTTCCAATGTAACCCGCCCAACGCCAGCGGACAATTTGGCTGCCGCAACGCGGCATTTGAGGACGGTGAATTTTTTCTGGTGCTGTATTGATCAGGCGGCGGCGTTGCCTTATGGCGGCGCCGCGTCCGTCGGCTCGCGCAGTTGCTGCAGCAGGTTTTCCTGGGCTTCGCCCCACCAGCCGTTGGCCAATTGTTGGAGTGACTCCAGGGTGTGCACCGCGTCGCTGCTGCGACCCAGACTGGCCTGCCACTGCGCCCGCAGCCACAGGTGCGGGTAAGGCGGGGGTTGCAGCGATTCAAGCCGTTGCAGCCAGTGCGCAACGGCCTCGCCCTGATCGCCCCGTTGCAACAGCCAGTCAATGTAGCGCGGCATCAGCTGCAGCACGCGGTGTTGCAGTTTCAGCTCGAGGCCACGCTGCAACGCCTCCTCTATGGTCTGTGCGGTGCGCTGCACGGGGGATTCTTCAGCCCGCACCAGCGCTGCCAGCACTTGGAATTCAATGTCGTCCGGGGCAGAACCCAGGTCGTTGAGCCAGGCAATGGCGCGTTGCTTTTCACCGCTGCGCAGCCACACATCCAGTTGCAGATTCTGCCACACCGTGTGTTTGTCCGGGTTTTGTAGCTCGATCAACAGCTGCTGCAATTGATCCAGCCAGCGCGCGGCACCGATCCAGTCGCCTTCGCCCAAAGAGAGCATGGTCTGCAATTCAAGGTATTCGGCGTGCAAATCGCCGTTGTCAATCTCTGCCAGCCAATGCGCAAACCGGGCCAAATCCTCCCGTGCCTGAACAAAGCGGCCGTAGACCAGATCCACGCGCACGATGCCTTTCAAAGCAAACAGCCGGTTGACTTGCATGTCGTGCGCCAGGCTGTAGCCCAGATTGGTCTGCTGCAGCTCGTTTGAACGGGCGTACTGGCCGGCGTCCAACAGAATGTCGGCCCATTTGCCCAGGGCGGTGTGGGCCAGGTCGCTGTTGTTGGCGGCGCTGAAAAATTCGTGCGACTTTTGCGCGTACTCCAGCGCCTTGTCGAGTTGACCGCTGCGCCGGTAGGCGCTGGTCAGGCCACTGTATATGCCGCCCATGTAGTATTTTTCATGGTGTCTGTCCACCAGCAGCAGGGCGCGCTCCAGGTTGTCGCGGGCTTTTTCGGATTGCTGCAGGTCGGCATACATGTATGACTGGTTGATCAGCGCGGCAATTTCAAGTGAGGCGTCTTCCAGCGTGCGCGCCTGTTCAATGGCGGCCTGGAAATAGGCCACGGCCTGCCGCTGGTGCCCCAATCGGTAATGGCACACCCCCAGGTCTTTGTTGACCCGGTACTGGAAGCGCAGCGGGGTGTCGTCCAGCGGCAATGCGGCCAACAGTTCAATGGCCTGATCGACCTGACCGGCCACGCGCAAATGCTGTGCCAGCTCAACCTGAGCCATCTTGAAATCCGGGTCGATGCGCAACGCTTCTCGGGCTTTATCGATGGCCGCCTGAGTGCGATTCTGAAAACCCAGTTGACTGGCCTGGACATAGGCTTCAAAGGCCGCATCGGATGCGGTCATGACGCGTTCTGCCCCAGATTCCGACGGCGCCAGCGCCTGCGCATTGATCCAGTCTGCAACGCGGCGAATCAGCGCCTGCTGGGATTCGCTTTCAAAACGCGCCGAAGGCAGCAAGTCCGTGCCATGGCGCAATATCACTTGGGCATTGAAACCCTGCGCGTGTCGCGTCACATGCATGTACACCACCGAATCGTAGCCTTCATCGGCAATCAATTCTTCACTGAGCTGTGTGAAATCAGCCTCACCGACGGGTCGCTGCTGCAAGCGGATGTTGAACGATTGATTGGCCAGCAGGCGGGCGCGCAGAGCGCCGGCCAGTGCCTGAGCACCTGCGGTCTCAACTGGGTCCTGCGCCGCGTCGTAGAGCAGAGCCAGGCGTTCAATGCGCTGATGCATTTGTGCGGTCACCTGCTCCAGATCGGCGATGCGGTTGTGGCGCCAGATCAAGGCGCCGGCGCTTAGGATCAAAACCCCCAGCAGCCACATCGATGCCGTGCGCCGCCGGCCAGGCCGGTGGTTTGCAGGCGTGGGGGCATCGTCCGTGCTGTGCTGCACGGCGGCACTGAATACAAAGCCCTTGCCGCGCACGGTCTGGATGAAATCGTGTTGCGCCGCCTCAATGTGCAGTTCTTCCTTGAGGCGGGTGATTTGCTTGGACAGGGTGTTGTCTGCGACCACGCGACCGCGCCAGACCTCATCCAGCAGCCGTTGTCGGCTGAGCACTTCACCGGGGTGTTGCAGAAAATACATCAACAGGTCGAAATTCAGTGCAGAGACTTTCAGGACGCGGCCGCGCAATAGGATGCGTCGGGTGACGGGGTCTGCGGTGTATTCAAGGAAATGGATCAACGTGTCAACAAGGCATCGGTGGCAACCCGTGCATTGTAGCAAATTCCGTGCCGTTAAAAAGCACCCGGGATTCCCCGCGCACGATGTCAGTCCGGATCAAACACGTAGCGCCCGTCGCGCAGCCGCACATTCGGGGGTCTGCGGTGCGTTTCAAAATGGTCGTGGCCGACTTTCAGGTTTTGCCAGAACGCGTGCCAGCGGGACGCGTGTTGGGCGTCCACATTGGCCGCGGTCATCTCAAATGGAAACACGTGCACGCGGAAAAATGGTTGACCGTGGGACAGCGCGGCGTGGGCCAGGGTGTAGATTTCCTCGATGCCGGCATCGGTCATGGCGTAGCAGCCAATGGAAACGCAGTCACCGTGCACCATCAATGCGCTGCCGGTGCGGCCGTGGTGGCGGTCGTAGGCGTTTGGAAAGCCGAGGTTGAAAGACAGGTGGAACCGACTGAACGGGTTGAGTCGCGCCGGCGTGACAAAATAAAACCCTTCCGGGCTTTGCAGGTCGCCCTCACGCACTTTGGGCCCCGGCTGGCCGGAAAAATAACACACCGGGTAGCGGCGGAACAATTGAAATTGATTGCGGCTGTTTTGCAGCCACACTTCCAGTGTGCCGGGGTCTTTGTATACACGCATGAACACTGGCGTCCCCCAGCTGAGTCCCTGAGCTGCCAGGTCGGCGCGCAGCGTCGGCGTGACACGCTGCATGGCGTCTTGCGCGCGCTGGCTGTGCGGCATTTGAACCTGCGCAGCGACGCGCGCGCACAGCAACAAGGCAATGCACCCAATGGCAAGTAACCGTGCCAACCGGTTCATTGAAGATTCACTGACGTCATGTGTCCATGGACAAGAATTAAGCCCATTGGTGCAATGCCACTGCTGCGGTGTGCAAAAAAAATCGCATCGGTTTGGAAAATTTATTGGCGGATGTGACGTGGTTTTGCGTTTGCAGAGTTTAAAGGGCATACAATGGAGCCGATGCGAATCGATTGAAATAATTGTGCGCATTGGCGGTTTAGAACCATTTACATGGATGTGCAAAATGAAAAAATAAATCAGAGGTGGACATGAAAAAAATCAATGCGGCCCTGCTGGGCTGTTTGTTGTGTGGGCTGGGCAATGCCGCCCCAAACGCGGTTGCCGGCACGGGGCTGGACCGCTGCGTGAACCTGACTGAACCGCAGAACTACACCATCCCCGCCGCGGCCGCGGCCCTCGGCGAGCCGATCGTTTTTGTCACCCAGCAGCCGTTGGCATCGGATTTTGAAGTGGCCACTTCATCCTTTGGCAACCACATTGCCAATCCGGACAACGCCGGTCGCGGCGGCGATCTGTGGCTGATGTACCCGCCCGGATGTGATGCATCGATTCCGGCCGGCTGTCTGCGCAACCTGACCCGTGAGCAAGGCCTGGGCCTGGCCGCCGAACAGCAGTTCGGAGCGAATGCCATTGCGGTGCGCTCGCCGGCGATTCGCTGGGACGCCCAATGCGTGGTTTTTTCCTTGGCACAAAGGGCACCTTCGGCGCAGTTTGACTACGTGACAGACGCGCGCTGGCAATTGCATGAAATCTGCGGACTGGGACTGAACGATGCCAGCAGCTTGCGTAAAATCCCACACCAGCACGAGGATTACAATTACGTCGACGCCATTTACGCCTTGCAGGATGACCACTTCATCGTCAGCACCGACATTCCGCACGCCGGCGTCAATGCCGTGCATTTGA
The DNA here is from genome assembly GCA_050303435.1 of Marinicellaceae bacterium. Lineage (GTDB taxonomy): Bacteria > Pseudomonadota > Gammaproteobacteria > Xanthomonadales > Marinicellaceae > JBNLBT01. Next base: position 5,048 of record JBNLBT010000070.1, on the reverse strand, counting down.
ATCCACTGCGCGACGAATACGACCGCGCACTGACCACCGGCGGTCTGTGGTTGCTGGACGCCATCGGTGGGGACATGCGCCTGCTGGTGCAATCACCCTCCGGCGCGTTTGAACCGGTGATCGATGACCACGGCCGCCTGCTGTTCAGTGCCTGGGATCACCTGGAACAGGATTTGTTTCTGGATTCCGGCTTTGCCATTGACTGGGCCAGCGAAGCGGCCAACGCCGGCCAACTGCCCCAGGCGTTTGAGTATTTTCCCGAACCGCGCGGCAATGAAACCAATCCGGTGGCATCGCCCTACGGCCCGATGTCCTCGTTCAATTTCAAATTTTTCATCGCCTGGCAAATGAACGCCGCGGATTTCACCGGCGTGGAGACACTCAACCACATCGGCCGGCATGAACTGATGAGTTACGTGTGGCCAAGCTTTATGAACGACGCGGCACTGGGCAGCTCCTCGCAGGCGCACGCCGCGGCGGGTCACATGATGCGCATCACGCCGGATCCCCTGAATCCGCAGCAATACTACTTTGTTGACGCGCCGCATTTTGGCGCCCAGGGCAGCGGTCGGGTCTACAAGATGTTCGCTGAACCCGGGCGTTCGCCGAGTCAAATGCCGATTCAGCAGGTCACCGATTACGACGCGCAATTTGTGCAGGGCGACGGCAATGGTCAGTGCGATCATCCGGCCAATGGCTACGGCGGTCGGCATCGGCACATCCTGCCTTTGAGCAACGGTCAGCTGTTGTCTGCGCATTCGGACACCGTGGTGTACCACAACGGCAGTCAGTGCACCGATTACACCACCAATCTGGCCTCGGTCAACGATCAGGTGAATCTGTTGCCCAACTACAATTTTCAGCTGGTGCAACTGGTGTCCGATGGTCAGGGCCTGTTGCAGGCCGGCCCGCAGGTCACGCCGCTGATTGAACGCAGCCTGTTTCACTGGGGCAACGGCGATGGGGTCAACACCGCCCAGGGCGCGGTGCCGGTGCATTACAGCGGACCAATGTGGCAGTTGTATCCACAGCGGGTGGCGGCGCGCGTCAAGCCGGTGCCGGCCGTTGCGGCGCTGCCGTTGCCGGAACAGACCATATTCCAACAGGAAGGCGTGAATCCGGCGGCCTTTCAGGCGCAATTGAAAAGCCGCTCACTGGCCCTGATTGTCAGCCGCAACGTCACCCGCCGCGACGCCGCGGATCAGCAACAGCCGTACAACCTGAATGTGCCCGGAGGGGCATCGACCGTGGTCAACGGCAGTGACCCGGTGTATGACGTGCCGTTCTGGGAAATTTTTCAGGGCGATCTGGTGCGCGACCACGCCAACAAGCCGGGACGTGCAGTCAAGCCGGTGCCGCTGCACGCGGCCGATGGCTTCAATCCACCGGTGTCCGGTGTGCCCAACCCCGCGCACGCCGGCGCCTATTTCAAGGTGGCGGCCGACGGTTCGGTGGCGGCCATCGTGCCGGCCAATCGGGCGCTGACCTGGCAATTGACCGACGCCGCCGGATTTGGCGTGGTCAAGGAACGCGTGTGGGTGAATTTCCAGGCCGGTGAAATTCGCGTGTGCGCCGCCTGTCACGGCATCAACGACGCCGACCAGCTCGGCAACCCGGCGCCACAGAATCCGCCGGAAGCCTTGCGGATTTTGCTCAATCACTGGCAACAAAATCTGGGGGATTTGATCTACGCCAATGGATTTGAGTAAATCCCTGGCGCAGCGCAACTCTTTCGAGCCAAAGGGCTGCGAAGCCGGGCGGTTTTGTGTCACAATGCAGTTTTTCACCAGTGCAGGAGACGCGCGATGAAATGCTCGGTTTTGTGTTTATTGGTTCTGTCAGCCGCTGCGCAGGCGGAAGTGGTGCGCAGCGACGCGCAGGGGTTTCAGATTCGCATCGAAACGGACATTCAGGCACCGCCGATGGCGGTGTACAAACAATTTCTCAAGGTCGGTGAATGGTGGAACGATGAACACACCTGGTTCGGTGACGCCGCCGGCTTGTCCATCAAGGCCAGGGCGGGGGGCTGTTTTTGTGAGAAGAACGGCCGCCGTGAAGCCGTGCACATGACCGTAAGTTACGTGGATCCAGGCAAGGAAGTTCGCCTGATCGGCGGGTTGGGCCCGCTGCAGATGATGGGCATTCACGGCGGCATGTCGTGGACCTTCACCGCCAACGAAAACGGCGGCACCCGAGTGGTGCAGCAGTACCAGGTCACCGGCAGCATCGCTGGCGGAATGCAGGCATTGGCACCAGTGGTTGACCAGGTGCAAAGCATTCAGCAAAACGGCTTGGCCGCGCGCTTTGACTGAGATTGGATAAGGCTTCAGGACAAGGCCTTGCAGCCGTTCGAAGCAAAACGCACCGGTGCACCCGCCGCTCGGGTGCACCGGTGATGCATCAGATCTTGCCGCCTTTGGCGATGTAGCTGTCAACCTCGCGTTCCAGCAGCACCAGCGGCAGGGCGCCGTTCTTCAACACCACATTGTGAAAGGTTCGAATGTCGTAGTTTTCCCCCAGCGCGCGTTGGGCCTTGTCGCGCAATTCAAGAATTTTGATCATGCCCACTTTATAAGCCAGGGCCTGGCCGGGCCAGACGATGTAGCGCTCGATTTCCGACTCCACATCGCTCATGGCCATGCCGGTGGTTGAGGCCATGTATTCAATGGCGCGTTCACGCGACCAGCGCTTGTGATGAATGCCGGTGTCAACCACCAGGCGCACGGCGCGCATCAGTTCGGCCTGCAGCCGGCCCAGGTTGTCAAAGGGGTCCTGCTGGAAGCCCATTTCCCAGGCCAGGCGTTCGGCGTACAGCGCCCAGCCTTCGGAATAGGCTGTGAATCCGACGAAATTGCGAAACCGCGGCAGGCCCTGCAATTCGGTCTTGATGGCGATCTGGAAATGGTGCCCCGGCACCGCTTCATGATAGGCCAGCGTGCGCATGCCGAATTTGGGGGTGGCTTTGATGTCGTAGAGATTGGCGAAAAACACACCGGGGCGTGAGCCGTCCAGTGCCGGCCCCTGATAGTAGGCCCCCGAAGAGGTTTTTTCGGCGTATTCAGGCACGCGCTTGACTTCAACACCGGATTTCGGGCGGATGTCAAAGGATTGATCCATGCCAGCGTCGATTTCATCGATGATGCGTTGATAGTCGCTGAGAATCTGCTCACGCCCGGCGTCGGTGTCGGGGTAAAGAAAGCGCTCTTCTTCATTCAGTTGCGCCATCATTTCGCCCACGCTGGCCCCGCTGTAGCCTTCACTGCTCAGAATGTCGCGCATCTCGCCGACGATGCGGTTGACTTCTCGCAAGCCGATCTGGTGCAGCTCCTCGGCGGTGTAGTCCGTGGTGGTCATGGACTTGATGCGGTTTTGATAATAACGCGCGCCGTCGGGCAGTTTCCACACGCCGGCGTCCGCTGTGGCCACACTCTGCAATTCTTCAAACAAGTCCAGCAGCCGGTCGTAGGCCGGATTGACCACGTTTTCAATGTGCGAGCGCATGCTGGCCAGCAAGGCGTCCTTGCGCGTCGCATCGATGTCATCCAGGGCCTTGACCTTGTCGCTGAAATCCACCATCAACGGGTGCGATTCAACCGGGTTGTCGCGGATGTTGTGTAAATTTTCCAATACTTTCGAGACAATAAAATCCGGCGGAATCACGCCCATTTCACGCTCCACATTGACCCAGTGCATGGTGGAGTCGAAGCGATCGTCAAACTGCGCCACGCGGGACAGATAATCTTCGGCGTCTTCTTCCGATTCAATTTGGTGGTCGTTGGTCATGAAACTGATCAGGCCGAGGTAACTGCCACCGCGCTGCGTCATTGAGTAGCCGTGGTGCTCAAATTGCAGGTCTTCCATTTGCTGTTTAAGGAAATATTCCAGGATGTCGTAAGACAGCGCGGCCTGGCCACTCAGCGAACTGCGGTCGTATTCCAGCAGCTGTTTGTAGTCCTTCTGCAACAAGACCTTGTCGCGTTCGCTGGCTTCCGGTGAGGTGTCGTCCAATTGATCATTGAACCAGCCAATGCCCATGCTGCTGAGCAGTTGCGGCTTGTGCCAGGCGAATTCGAAGAATATCTTGTCGTAGAAATGGCTGATAAAAAATGGCCTGAACCAGATCAGATTGATGGCAAACACCAGACCGGCCAATAAGGCCACCAGCAACAGTCGCTTGATGGATTTCCAAACGGTTTTCATGGGCACGTCTCCCTCAAAGGTTTTAATTCGGAAAAAGGATCGGCTCAATGTAACACAGATCACCGGAGCGGTCATGGCCTGAAAGTTGTGAACTGAGTTAAATCGACATCGGCGCAAAAGCATCGCACATCATTCAACCTTGTCCACATCACAGCACCGGTTGCTTCGGGGTGTTCATTGGCTGTCCTGCCTGTCTCCTGAAAGGGACGATTGGTGTCCCGGTTTGTTACTCGATTAAACGGCTGCAGCCGCACGGCGAGTCGCGTGAATCGGGCGCGCAGGTGCGGTACAATGCAGCATTGAATCCTTTCCATGAAACAGGCATGAACGACACACACGACGCACACCGGAATCTGTTTGATCATTTAAGCCAGATGCAGCAATTACAGGTGCAGACCCCCAACGGCGAGGCCACAGCGCAGATCAAGGAGGTCAAACCGGTCAACTCCCACAGTCCGGGTAAAACCTCATTTGCAATGCTGTTGAGCATTGTTGATTCACCGGTAGATTCGCAAGGCATTGTGCACATCAGTGGCGAGGGCCTGGATGCCATGCCGGTGTTCATGGTGCCGGTGAATCAAATCGACAATGCTTTGCATTTTGAGGTGTTGTTTAACTAGTCTATTGCTTTTGCATCGGGCCTCCTGCCCGAGCAAAAGACGGCCGCGCTTCAGCGGGCGCGCAAATGCGGTTGCGCTGGTTCAGCGCGGCCTCCCCGCCCGTCGGGAAGCAGCCGCTGTACCGGTCGAGCACCGGCTCCATGGACGCGTCGGGCAGGTAGGCGACCCGGAAGACTCCCGCGAACCCCGGCGCCGAGAGGTGCGTGGTGTCGGTCTGTGCGAGGCGGA
>JBNLBT010000069.1:0-17402 GCA_050303435.1 Marinicellaceae bacterium | reverse complement strand
AAAAATTTCCTGCGCGGCGACCGGTGCGGCCAGTGCAAGAACGAATAAAACGAATACAAAACGAAGATACAATGACATGCTGTGTCCCCCAATCAAATGCCGAGTTGGCTCTTTTGAATTTTCCACCCGCTTACGATTATACACCATTGTGGATGGTCAGACAGGTGCGCGGCGGTGCACGCGGCCCTCAGCGTCTTACTGTGGCGTTTGCATGACGTCACCGTTGTGCGATTCTGGATGTATGCCTTTGGGGTGAGAAAGAGCACGTCTGGCCAGCAGGATGCATGCCATTCGATTGATTTGCGCACAGCACTGGCGGCTGGCCTCGTGCGGCCAGCCAGGGCATCATTTCTTAGGGCAGGCGGCTCAACAGCGGGCAGGTCGGGTCGTTGATGCGGAACCAGCCGGTGATGCTGTGGCGGGATTTGCCCGCCGGCAACACTTCATGCGGAAATCGCTCGCTGAGAAAAATCACTGTGGTGCCGTACAGGGGCAACACCCGGGTGAACGGCTCTTTGCGATTTTTCTGATACATCAGCAACTCGCCGCCGTCGCTGCTGGCCCAACCCGGGTTCAGATAGGTCACAACCGACAGGCGTCGCAGCGACTGGCCTTTGAACGCGTCCAGATGGCGCCGGTAGAATGCCCCTTGCGGGTAATGCGCCATCAGGCATTCAAAGTCGAACAAACCGAGTTGCAAATGCCGGTTCAGGTGCAGCCTGAGCTGTTCCATGCAGTCCAGGTAGGCGCGCGCGAATTCGTCGTTGCGACTGATCCAGCGGATGCGGTCCTGACGCACAAACGGGTTGCGACGACGCGTTGCCTGACGCCCCACTTGCGCGGCCTTGAATTCCGTCGGATTGAGCGCCAGCACCGCATCAAACAGCGGCTGCATCACCGCATCCGGCCAGGCATTGAGCAGCGTGATGTGACCGGCGTGGGCCAATTGGTCGGTGATTTGACTGAAGGACGCGTCGCGGTGAAGGGCCGCGTGGGGTTGAGTCAGGTTCAAGGGCGCATCTCGCAGTATGGATGCTGCTTTATATACCGAATTTATGGCACTGCAAAGTGTTTTTTTGTTCGTTCGCATTGCGCAGAAAGACGCGCGCGGTGTGCGCGTTGAAATTATTCGGCTTTCACACTGTCATAGTGCATGTCAGTGCATTAGAATAGTTGGCTTGAGGCCAAGTGGCGGCGCACAGCCCTGGCCATGATAAGGGGTGTGCCACTGAACACAGACGCGTTGGGACAACTTGTTGCAGCGCTGTATTGCGGCGGGTGAACGGGCCGAATTCACCCCGTTGCGAGGATCATTCGGTTTGGAATGGCGGATTAAATGAATCAAGAAAAACAAGCGTTCTTCAGGGAGCTGATCGAGCGTCGCATACCCTATGTGATCGGCGGCTATGTGGCCGCTGTGTGGCTGCTGGTTGAAATCGGCGACTGGGTCTCGGAACGTTTCAGTCTGTCCAGTGATTTGTCGACCTACATTTTTGTCGGTGCCCTGGCGTTGTTGCCATCGGTGGTGCTGATCGCCTGGGGGCATGCCAAACCCGGCAAAGATCATTGGAACATGGCCGAAAAAACCTTCATACCGTTCAATGTGTTGCTGGCGGTGCTGGCGGTGGTGCAATTGGCGCAACCGGTCACCGCGGTGACCCAGGTGCTGACCGTCAGCGACGAGGTCTCCGGTGCGCCGGTGCGCTATGAAGTGGCGAAAGAGGGTTATTCGCAGCGCATCATGACGTTCTTCTGGGACAACGACAGCGGCGATGCATCGTTGGACTGGATGAGTTATGCCGGCGGCTGGTTGCTGGCAGAAGATTTGCAGCGCAGCCCGGTGATTCAAGTGGTGACGCCTTACAACCCGGACGTGCTGGACGAACTGCGCGGCAAAGGGTTTAACAGCGGTCAGGGTGAACCTTTGGCGCTGGATTTGAAAATTGCCGGCGACAAGTCAATGGACTGGCTGGTGCGCGGTGCGATCGACCGGCGCCAAAATGAATGGCTCCTGAAAGCCGATGTGTACAAAGTCAGCAGCGGTGAACGGGTGAAGTCGATCGAAGTGCTGGATGGCGACTGGATTTCGGCCATGGATCGCATCGCCGATGAGGTCGGTGAATGGGTGTCCAAATCGCTGAAAAGCAAGCAGCAATTGATCCCCGAATTGACCATTGCAGAACACACCTCGTCTTCAACCGAGGCCATACAGTCTCTGATCCGTGGCGTCAATGGCATCAATTTTGAGAACGATTACCAGGTCGGCATCGAAGCCTTGAACCAGGCCTTGATGCACGACACCGGCTTCGCCACGGCGCGTGTGATTCTGATGAACATTTATCGCCTCAACGGCGATTTGAATGCGGCCAGTGAACAGGCGCGCGAAGCGCTCAAGCTGGACTACAAGCTGTATCAGGAAACCGAATTCATGGTGAAGGCCCATTTGTACAGTTTTTCCGGCGACGTGGACAAGGTCATCAAGGTGCTGGAAAACTGGGCCAAAGTGTACCCGCAGAGCACCCAGGCCCTGTCGACGCTGTCCAACAACTATCAAATGGCCGGGCAGTTGGAGAACGCCGCGGCCACAGTGGAACAGTTGCTGCAGCTGGAACCCAACCACGACCGTGCATTGAACCGGCTGGCCGACATTCGCATGCTGCAGGGGCGGGTGGACGAGTCGCTGGAGTTGCGGCGTGAATTCATTCGCCGCAATCCCGCCAACGCCAGTGGCCACGTGAAATACGGACAGGCGCTGATGCTCAATGGGCAATGGAGCGAGGCACGCGCCGCGTTTGAGGAGGCGGTGATCTTCGACAGCGACAACATGGACGCGGAAATCCTGCTGGTTAAAATCGACGCCGCCGAAGGTCGCATGCAAGCGGCGCTGGATGCGCTGCAGGCATTGCGTGATCGCAGTGGCACCGATCAGCAACACTTCGACAATCTGGTGCAGCGGGAGACGCTGTTGTTGTACGCCGGTCGCATTGAGGATATGTTGACCACCATGGACGCCAGCGAACCGTACGGGCGCAAAATTTTGCCGCCGCTGGCGCAATTGTTCATGCTGGATGGCAAACGCGCTGCGTCGCTGGCAATGCTGGGTCGGGTGGACGAAGCGCTGGCGATGACACAGCAGATTCGCACGGCGTTGAAACCGCCGTACGACGATTACGCCGATTCACTGTTGTTGTCGGTGTACGAAATCACCGATCAGCACGCGGCCTATTCCGAGGTGGCTGAGCGACTGATGCAAAGCGCGCAAAAGTTCCCCATTCCCACCATGGAGCCGTTCCTGTTGTCTGCGCAGGCGCGTTCGCTGCACTGGCAGGGCCAATCCGAGCAGGCGCTGGAGGTCTACGATCGCGCGATCACGGCTTCACGGCGTTCAATCATTTTTCTGCAAACCGGTGAAATTCTGGTCAAGCACCTGGTCAGCAAAGCCGAGGTGCTGCTGGATTTGCAGCGCTACCCAGAAACCGTCGAACTGCTGCGCGAGGTGGAGCGCATGGACCCGCTCAACGGCGAGGCCCGTCTGATGCTGATGCAGGCGCTGTGGCACAGCGGCGAATGGGCTGAGGCTCAGGCGCAGCGCGAACATTTGCAGCGGCAATGGGCGCAGGCCGACGCCGAATACGCCAAACACCGGGCCTTTCTCGAATTCACACAAATCATGGATGCTGGCTGAGCGCGTTGCCTGACCAACGCGGTGTGTGCAGAAATGAGCACGCTTTCATGCGCCGCGTTTCGCTATACTTGATTGCGCGTTAAAGAGAGGCAATAGGGTGTAATGATGATGACACTTCGGTCGGTGATCACAACCTGCGTGTTGTGCTGGGCGGTCGCTGCCATGGGCAATGACCTGGCTGAACTTGAGGCGCGGCTGGAGACGCTGAAAGATCCCGAACAGAAACTCAGGCTGCTGCAACAAAGTCAGGAAGCCTCGCAGCAATGGTCCCTGGAAGACCGCGGCAAATACCTGCACACCCTCGGTTTTGCCTACGAAGCCGTGAACGATCTTACACAGGCGCGCGCCCAATACGACCAGGCAGTGGCCTTGCTTGAACATCACACGCCGGTGGCTGAATTCCTGATCCACAGTTTGATTGAACGCTCCTACCTGACCTACCTGGAAAGCAACGACCCCACGCTGTATTGCCCGGACCGCACCCGCGCACTGGAATTGGCGCGCCAGGCCGGTCACGGCGAAGCCCTGACGCGCGCGCTGATTCACAAGGCGTTTTGTTATCAGACCGACCGTTCGCAATTCGTTGAAGCACTGGATCTGCTGCAGGAAGCGCTGGAAGTCTCGGCGCAGCACGATTTGGGAAAAAAATTCAACGGCATGATTTACAACGCCACCGGCATCGTCTACCGCTACAACCAGATTCACGAAAAAGCCTATGAATTCATGCACAAAGCCTATCTGGCCTGGGCCGAACGCAACGACGTGCAGGACATGTTCAACATGCTGCACAATCTGGTCAGTGAAAGCATACAACTGGGCCGCTGGACGCACGCCTCAGAGCATGTTGCAGAGATGTTTTCCCTGGCCAAAGACCATCCGGAATTCGGTGATTTCAAATTCTTTGCGCACTTCAATGCCGGGCGGGTGGCGCACGCGCAAAATCTTTTCACCGAGGCGGCCGAGCAACTGAATCAGGCGCTGGCCTTGCGCGACAGCACCAATGAAAAATATTTCGTGTCCATGGCCGAAGGTCTGCTGGCCGTGGCCGAATTTCGCCTCGGTCAGACGCCGCAGGCCACGGTGCACGCCAACGCCCTGCTGCTGAATGAAAACGGCAATGCCAACAACAACGATCTGGTACTGGCCGCGCGCGCCCTGGTGGCGTACAGCGAAAGCGCGCCGCTGGACGGCATGCAGGCCATGTTTGCGCTCAACGATCTGGAAAAGAACAAGCGGCTGGAATTCATCAAATACTCTTCCTTGGCCCAGGCGTCGCTGTTTGAAGACAAGTTGTCGACTTTTGAAAATGCTTTGCTGGAACAGGCGCTGTCGATCAACAACCTGCAACTGGACGCTGAACAGGACAAAGCCAAAATCGCCACTTTGACGGCCATTTCTGTGGCCCTGCTGGCATTGGCCTTGCTGGCCTGGTCGGTGTATTTGCGCCGCTCCCGGCGAATCTACAAGAAACTCGCGCAAACCGATTTTCTCACCGGGGTGGCCTCGCGCCGGTACACCTTTGAGCAGGGCGAAGCGATGCTGGATGCGGCGCGACGCCAGGGCAAGCCGCTGTCGGTGATCTTGTTTGACATTGACTTTTTCAAGTCCATCAACGACCGCTTTGGTCACGATTTCGGCGACCTGGCGATTCGCCAGATTGCCGAGAACTCGAAAGCCATCAAGCGCGATCAGGCCGGTGTGCTGGGCCGCATTGGCGGAGAAGAGTTTTTATGGATTCTGCCTGACAGCGATCTGCAAAAAGCCCAGCGCAGGGCTGAAGCCCTGCGCCAGCGCATTGAGAACTCGCCGATGCAAAGCACCCAGGGGCAGGTCAACATGACCATCAGCGCCGGCATCGCCTGCGGCGACGCCGCGACGCGTGGCACACTGGATGATCTGGTCAAGCGCGCCGACGACGCGCTGTATGCGGCCAAACAGAACGGCCGCAATCTGGTGATGGCCGCCTGAAACGGCTGGGTGGGTTTCCGCAACAATGATACAATGCCGGTTTTTGAACGGGCGCAGACCACTGCGTCCACGCGGCGTTGAATTGGAGCGTGCATGGAACTGATTGAAATCGACTGGATGCTGGTGCAGAAAAATCTCATTCTCATCGGCATGGCGCTGTTGCTGGCCTTGCCGGTGGGGTACAACCGTGAAAAACGGGCCCGTGCCGGCGGTCTGCGAACCTATCCACTGGTCTCGGTGGCGACCTGTTCATACACCTTGCTGGCCCTGAGCGTGTTGCCCATCGACGGCGGCGTGGACCGCATGATGGCCGGCATCATCACCGGCGTGGGTTTTATTGGCGGCGGCGCCATTCTGAAATTCAAGGACACGCAACAGGTCACCGGCATGGCCAGCGCGGCGAGCATCTGGAACACCGGCGCGATCGGCATGTCGGTGGCCTGGCAACGTTTTGAAATCGCCATTTTGATCGCCGGTCTCAATTTTTTGATCCTGGCAATGGGCGCGCGGATCAAGCAGTCGGTGGAATGCGAGCCGGAAGAACATGACAATTGATGAGGGCGGCGTGACGGCGGAGGTGGTCTTGTGAGTCTTGATGTGATGCTGATGATTGCAGTCATCGGTCTGACCGGCTCGCTGTGTCAGTGGTTTGGCTGGTGGGTCAAATTGCCCTCCATCTTGTTTTTGCTGCTCGCCGGGTTTTTGCTGGGCCCGGTCGGTGGCGTGCTCAATCCCGACGCGCTGTTCGGCGATTTGCTGTTCCCTGTGGTTTCGCTGGCGGTGGCGGTGATCCTGTTTGAAGGCGCGCTGACGCTGGATTTTCGTGAAATTCGCGGGCAGGAGCGCGTGGTGCGCCGTCTGGTCACCGGCGGCATGCTGGCCACCTGGGCGATCACCGCAACCGCGGCGCATTATCTGATTGGTTTGCATTGGGAATTGTCCGCGCTGTTTGGTGCGCTGGTGGTGGTCACTGGCCCCACTGTGATTGTGCCGATGTTGCGCATATTGAAACTCAACCGTCGCATTGCCAACATTTTGCGCTGGGAAGGCATCGTCATTGATCCGGTCGGTGCCACGCTGGCGGTGCTGGTGTTCACATTCATCGTCTCCAACAGCGGCGAAGATCAAGGCTACAGCCAGGTGGTGCTGACCTTTGTGAACATTGTACTGGCCGGCTGTGCCAGCGGCGCGATCGGAGGGCTGTTGTTGCACCTGGTTTTGAAAAAACACTGGCTGCCGGAATACCTGCACAACGTGTTCACCTTGAACCTGGTGTTTGTGGTGTTTGCGCTGTCCGATCACCTGGCGCACGAGTCCGGTCTGCTGGCGGTCACGGTGATGGGCATGTGGCTGGCCAACAGCAAGTTGCACGACATCGAAAACATCCTGAATTTCAAAGAATCGCTGACCGTGTTTCTGATTTCCGGTCTGTTCATCCTGCTGGCCGCGCGCATGGATCTGGCGCAGTTTCAGGTGCTCGGCTGGGGGGCCTTGGCGGTGTTGCTGGTGATTCAGTTCATCGCCCGCCCGGTGACCGTGTGGCTGGCCGCGCTGGGATCGGACCTGAGCTGGAAAGAGCGCGCCATGCTGGCCTGGATTGCTCCGCGCGGCATCGTCGCCGCGGCGGTTTCCGCGCTGTTTGCCTTGCGCCTGGAGCAGCAGGGTCATGCGCAGGCGTCGGTGATCGTGGCGCTGACATTTATGGTCATCATTGGCACCGTGGTGTTTCAGTCACTCACGGCCGGCTGGGTCGGCCGGCGACTGGGCGTGTCCAATCCCGAGGCCCGTGGCATTCTGATCATCGGCGCCAACCCGGTCGCCATCGCCATCGCCAAAGCGCTGAATGCGCGCGGATTTGATGGCCTGCTGGCCGATTCCAACTGGAAATACATTCAAAACGCGCGCATGCAGGATTTGCGCGTGTACTACGGCAATCCGGTGTCAGATCACGCCGATCAGCAATTGGATCTGATTGGCATCGGCAAATTGCTGGCGCTGTCAATGAACCGCGAGCTGAATTATCTCGCGGCGATGCGTTATCAATCGGAATTCGGCCGCGCCAATGTGTATTCGCTGCAAAACAAGGAAGACGCCGGCGGCGATTCCAAACACGCCGTTTCACCCGAAGCGCGCGGCCGCACCCTGTTCGGTGAAGACATCACCTACGCCAAGCTGGCCAGCGTGCTGTCGCGGGGCGGTACCATCAAAGCCACCGGTCTGAGCGAGGAATTCGACATGAACGACTACCTGGAAATGCACGGCAAGGCGGTGATCCCCCTGTTTGCCATATCGCCCAAAGGCCGTCAGTTGCGTGTGCTCACGGGTGATCTGGATGAGTACAAAGACATCAAAGCGGAGTGGACTGTTTTGTCGCTGTTTGCGTCGCCGAATGAGACGGACAAGGGCACCGCGCAGCCACAAGGCGATGATTGAGGCTTGGGATCGGGACTGGCGAAGGCCAATTTTGCGAACCATTGCCTAAAATGGTCGACGCGGGCTTGCCTCGCTCTGGATTGCTGGGTACAGTGGTATCAAGATGGTGAATGGGTCTCACAACATGCAAATTCAATCGACAGCCACGCTGTTGATGCAGGCGCGCAGTGGCGACGACGCGGCGCGAGATCAGTTGTGTTCAGCGTATCTGCCGATGCTGCAGCGCTGGGCGCGCGGACGCTTGCCCGATCACGCGCGCAACCTCAGTGACACCGACGACATGGTGCAGATGACGCTGATCAAGGCGCTCAACCGTCTGGATCAATTCACCCCCCGGCGCGAAGGCGCCTTTCTGGCCTATCTGCGTCAGATACTGCTCAACACGATCCGCGACGAGATTCGCAAAACCGCGCGCTGGGTGGACGCGCAGGGCACGCTGGAAGACGTTAAACAACCCTTGCTGGAACAACTCATCGACAGTGAAACCGTGGAACGCTACGAACGCTCCTTGCTGCTGCTCAGCGAAAAAGCCCGCGAAGCCGTGATCCTGCGTGTGGAAATGGGCTTCAGTTACCCCGAGATCGCGGCCGCGATGCAACAAAAGTCCGCCAACGCCGCGCGCATGCTGGTGTCGCGTTCACTCACACAGCTGGCTGAACGCATGCAATGAGCGCGCCAACGCCTGAGGACGAATCGACCTGGGCCGCCGATCTCATCGACGGTGTTGACAATCCCAAAACGCCAGGCCAGGATGCTGGCGTGGTGGCGCAAATGCGGCGCATCGCGGCGCTGGCCGCTGCCCATCGACAACTGCAACACCCACAAGCAGACCCACAGCAAACCGCAGAGGCGCAGACTCAGACCGACGGCTTCATGTGGGGGCATCTGCGCGTATTGGGGCGCATCGGTGAGGGCAGTTTTGGCACCGTGTACCGGGCCCGGGATGAAATCCTTTCACGCGATGTGGCGCTGAAACTGTTGAACAACGAAGTCGTGGCGGCCTATCGCCTGCGCTCGTTCATCGAAGAGGCCCGACGCATGGCGCGTGTGCGCCACCCCAATGTGCTCGCCATTCACGGCGCCCGCACCGTCGACGGCCGCGCCGGTTTGTGGTGTGACCTGCTCATTGGCGAGACCCTGGCCGAATGGATTGACCATCACCCCGAGGCCTCGACCCGCGTTCGTCTCGAACTGTGCCTGGGCATGGCCGAAGCGGTTGCGGCGGTGCATCGACAACATCTGATTCATGGCGACATCAAATTGGGCAACGTGATGGTGGACGCCGATGGGCGACCCATACTGATGGATTTTGGCGCCGGCCATCAGCTCAACGACGGCAACGACGCCATGACCAGCGCGCACGCCGGCACGCCGTTGTACATGGCGCCGGAATACTTTCGCGAAGCGCCCCTGACCCGCGCGGTGGATGTGTACGCCCTGGGTGTGGTGATGTGTCGATTGTTGACCGGACGGTATCGCGTTGCAGCCAATGACTGGGCTGGCATTGAAGCGGCCCACCGAAACAGCGATTACCTGCCGGTGCAGTCGCCGTCCGCGGGCTTGCCACGGGCCTTGCTGCAGCTGATCCGACACATGACCCGCAGCAACCCCGCTGCGCGACCGGATGCGACCGCGGTGTTGCAGCGTTTGCAAGCCATCCGACAGGCGCCACAGGTGCGCCGGCGCCGGCAACTGCTGGCGGCGGTGTTTGTGGCGCTGCTGCTGGGTCTGGGGGGCACAAGCTGGGGACTGTATAAATCGCAGGTGGCGCAGGAGAATGCCCGCCTGGCGCAACAATCGGCCGAAGCGGTCAATGGCTTTCTCACCGACATGCTGTCATCGGTGTCGGTGCGCGGCGCCGGCCGCGATGCCCGTGTGGCCGACATGTTGAGCGCGGCTGTGGACGGGTTGCCGGAAAACGGCGCGCTGCCGCCGCTGGCACAAGCCGATGTGCTGACGGCGGTGGCGCGGTCATACAACACCTTGCAAATGCCTGAGCGCGGTTTGTCCGCGTTGAATGAAGCCTTGCGTCTGCGGCGTGCGCAAGCGCCGGTGGCAAGTGATGTCTTGTTTGAAATGCAGATATTGAAAGCCATGCTGCTGTCGCAACAGGGGCGGCATGCAGACGTTCTGTCGCTCACTGAACCGATGCTTGCAGGTGCTCCGCGCGGCTCAGACCATTGGCTTTTGGCCGCCATGCAACACGCCGCGGCGCTGGACAAATTGGGTCAACACACGGCCGCGGCGTCAGAATTTCAGAGTGTGCTGTCGATTCTGCCGCGGCCTGAGGACACCGACAACAACACAGGATTCATGGTGTTGCTGGAAGCTTCGGCCAATGCACTCAATCTGGGTGAGTTCGAACGCGCAGAAGCCCTCGGCCGGCGCGCGCTGGACTGGCTGGATGTGCAACAGAAGCCGGACGAATACAACCGCCACGTGGCACTGCAGAATCTCGGTGTGGTGCTGTCCACACAATCACGCTACGCCGAAGCCCTGCCGTTGTTTGAGCGCGCTGAAGCCATGTCCTTGAAGCTGTTCGGTGAAGACAACCCGGGGCATTTGCAGAACAGCAACAACCTGGCCATTGCGCTGAACGAACTGGGCCGCCACGCGGAGGCTTTGGCCCTGTTCGAACCCTTGTTGCTGAAACTTGAGGCGGTGTACGGGGTCGATCATGCGATGACTTTGAACGCGCGCAACAACCACGCCGTGGCACTGACCCAGCTGCACCGCTACGAGGCCGCTCTGGCGATGCACCTCGACACGCTGGAACGCGCCCGCGCGGCGCTGGGTGCGCGCGATGCGCTGGTGTTGAAAATTGAATTCAATGTGGCGGAACTGTACCACCTGATGGGGCAGGACGCGGCCGCGGTGCGCTGGGCCCAGGACAATGTGCAACACATGCAAGAAGTGTTTGGCGACACACATTTGTTCACCCTGTTGGCAAAAAACAACCTCGGCGCAGGACTGCTGGGCACCGATCGGGTGGATGAAGCCCGTGCCCTGTACGCGGAACTGGTGACGGAATTGGCGCAAAACTACAGCCTGGATCATCAGATGATTCTGCCGGTGCTGGCCAATCACATCGAAGCGCTGGAGCGAAGCGGTCGCTTGCAGGAGGCGGCGCAGCAACGCGCCGAATTGCTGCAACGGCAAATCCGCGTGCTCGGCGAAGACCACCCGGACACCCGGGCCACGCGCGCCGCAACGACGCGCGGTGCCCGTCCGTGATCGCGCGCCGGGGTGCGCCTCACCCGGGTTGAATCAAAGCGGAATGCTCATGGATTCAAACCCGCTGTAGAAAATCACCGGCCAATGCGACGATTCCTGCGCGCCGACGTCGATGCGGTCGTTCTGAATGCGCGGGTTGCCGCTGAAGTCGGTGGTGCCGGTGGACCAGTCCATGTTGAACGGCGTGGGCACGGGGATGATGGCCGGGGGCTGGGTGCCGGCGTTGACCAGCGGTGAATTGCGCGAAGGCGCGTATGGCAACAGATCGGGCACAAATTCAGGTGGGTCGGTGAAGTTGCCACTGATGGAATCAAACACCCCGATGAGGTTCAGGTAGTTGTTGTTTCTGAAATAGGAAAAACCGCTGCCGGCAATGCCGACGTCGGCGTTTTGATTGCTCCAAAACACGTTGTTGGCGATGAAGGCCTTGGCCGGATCCTGAACCAGAAACCGCGCGCCAGTGACGCTGTCGACGGTGATGTTGTCGGCGCCGTTGTGGATCACGGTGTTGTTGGTGAAATGAATGCCATAGCCGCCGGACTGGCTGCTGCGAAACGCGTGACCGCCCTGCAGCGAATTGTTCAGGGTGAAATAGTTGTTGCGCACACGCAGGTGATGTACACCGATGGTGTCCACCGCGCTGCCCTGGTTGGCCTGGTTGAAGATAAAGACGTTGTTTTCCAGCGTCACACGGCTTGTATGGGTGGCGTTGGTGTTGATCTGCAGGGCGCCCCCGCTGATGGCAAAACCGTTCCAGAAAGACAGGTTGGATATGCTCAAATCGCTGTTGCCGCCGAGGTCGACAAACAGGCCGCGTCTTTGCGAGTTGCCGTCAATCTCTGTGGCCCAGCCGGCCAGCGCCAGTTGCTGGCCACAGGGATTGTTGAAGAATTTCGACCAGCCGCCGCTGATGCTCACGTCCATGCCGTCGGTGATGTTGAGCACGAAGCCGCCGATCACCGGCACGATGTACGAACCTTCTTTGATGCGCACCTGATCGTCTTCGTTGTTGTTGCCGACCAGGGCCAGCACGCTTTGCAGCGATGTGCCGTTGTCGACGCAGAACGTGCCGCCAAAGGCTGGGCCGATGGCGCCCAGCAAACCGAGCAATGCCAGTTTTTTCATGTGTATACCTCTTTGCTGTTGATTCAATGCACCGATCCGTTCGGTGTCATGCAGTCAACGTGCGCACAGCGGCAAAACACACATCGGATGCAAAAAAATGCGGTGTTCAGATCACAGGCGTCAGGGCAAAGGCAGCGGCCTCGCCGTTGTGTGCTGGATTGGGCCGAGACGTGGCCAAGGTCGCCTCAGGACGCAGGCACTTCGGTGTGGTTGCATGTCAACGCCTGCAACGCCGGCAGGCGTTCAATCAGGCCGCGCACGCGGTGGTGGTCTTGTCCCAGGTGATGCGCCAGCAAGTCCAGCCAGCAGCGCAACGCCGCATCGGTGTGTTGGGCGTGGGGCTGTTCGGCCAGATGCAACAGCAGGCGGGTCTCGGCCAGATGCCAGTCGTCGGCCGGCAATTGTTGCTGGCGGATGCTGAGCGCTTCAGACAAGCGCTGCGCCGCGCTTGACCACGCGGCCTTGGCCAGATCAATCTCGGCGCGTGCGGACAGCGACTCGGCGTATTGCAAATTGTTCACCCCGAGCTTTTCTCTGCGCAGTGTGAGGGCGGCATCGATCCAGCGCTGTGCTTCATCCAATTGCCCCAGTTGCAGGTGCATGCGCCCCATGTTGTTCATCGGGAAGGCGATGCGTGCGTTGTTCAGGCCCACGTGCCGGTGCAGCAGATCGTGCGCCTCGCGGAACAACGTCAAGGCTTCGCTGAAGCGATCCTGGTCGGCGGCAATCAAGCCCAGGTTGTTGAGTGTGGTGGCCAGATTCGGGTGCTCGGGGCCCAAAACTTCGCGATCGATGGACAGGGCGCGTTTGAACAAGGCTTCGGCCTGCGCGTGCTGGCGCTGCTCCTTGCGCACCAGTCCAAGGTTGATCAGCACCGATGAATGGCCGTTGCTGCGCTCCAGGTTGAGTCGTTCGTAGATGCCGCGTGCACGGCTCAGCACCGCATCGGCCTGTGCATGATGGCCCATGTCATAATGAATGCTGCCAAGCCGGTTAAGCGCCTCCGCGGTCATCAGGTGATCCACACCGAGGCTGGCAATGCGCGCATCCACCACGGTCTGGAAATGCTGCAATGCGGTGGCGTAGTCACCCTGGGCGTAGGCCGCCAGTCCCAGCGCGGACAGGCTTTGTAAGGTCAGGTGGTGTGTTTCGCCGTGCACTTCGCGGTCGATCCGGTGGGCCGAACGGTAATGGCTGCGCGCGGCGTCCAGATCGCCCAGCCGCCACAGCACGTTGCCGTAATGCCGGTGCGCCGAGGCCAGCATGGCGGCGTCGCTGCCGCCGGCGCTCTGCGCGGTTTGCAGCAATTGACCCAGTGTCTTTGCTGCGGCCGGGTAATCGCCCCGATCCAGTTGCAGTGAGCCGCGCTGGAATTGCACGGCGTGCTGCAGTGCAGTGGGTCCGCTTGCAGGGATCTCGTCCAGCAGCTTTTCGGCGTCGTCGTAACGGGCCTGCAATTGACGCACGCGCGCCAGTTGCAGGGTGGTTTCAGCCACCCCCGCAGCGTCATTCTCCTCGCGTTGCAACGGCAAAGCCTGCAGCAACAGCGCTTCGGCTTCCGGCAGCTTGCTGAGGTTGAGATAGACCTGCCCCAGGGTGAGGTACAGGGTGGCTTTGGTGCCGGGGTCCTGATTGAAGCGGTTGGCCAGTTGTTTGCTGGAATGGTCCAGCAGATCGGTGACCTTGACCAGGTCGACGTCGCCGTTGAGCGGGTCGGCGAGGGAAAAAATATTCTTCAGAAAATCGGTCACGCGCAGGACTTTCAGTTGTTGCTGGCGCAAGGTGCTCAACGACTGTTGCAGCTGGTGGCTGCGCACCGACAACACCACCGACAGGCTGATCAGGCTGAGCACCGCCACCGCACCGACGCCGACGGACATCCAGTGGCGGCGCATGAACTTGCGCCACACATACAGCCACGCGTCGGGTCGCGCCTTGACCGGCTGGTGGGTCAGGTGCCGTTCGATGTCATCGGCCAGCGCACGGGCCGAGGCGTAGCGGCGTTCGGGGGCCTTTTCCAGCGCCTGAGCGACGATGCAATTGAGGTCGCCGCGCAGCAGGCGTTCGAGCTGCGGTTCAGTCTGCGCAATCACTGAATCGGCAAGGATTTGCCGGCTGGCCATGCGCGGGACGTGTTCGGTGATGGTGCGGCTGGCTTCGGCCAGGTTGTGGTGGTCGAAATGATAAGGCAACTGGCCGGTGAGCAACACGTGCAACACCAGACCCAGTGAATAAATGTCTGTGGCGGTGGTCATGCCGGCGCCGGTGATCTGTTCCGGGCTGGCATAGGCCAGCGTCATCATGTCGCCGGACAGTGTTTTTGTGCCCCCAACCGACTCGGACTCCGAGTCGGTCAGCTTGGCCAGACCGAAATCCAGCAACTTGGGCTGGCCCTGCTCATTCACCATGATGTTGCCCGGCTTGATGTCGCGGTGGATGATCAGCGCCCGGTGCATGGCATCAACGGCCAGGCAGATGCGGTGAAACAGTCGCAGCCGTGCCCGCAGGTTGAGGCGTTCAGCGTCGCAGTGCGCATCCAGGTGATGCCCTCTGATGTATTCCACCACCAGGTAGGGCACGCCGTCGTCGGTCACGCCGCCTTCAAACAGGCGCTCGATGTTCGGATGGTTGAGGTTCAGCAGGATGTTCAGTTCATTCATGAAACTGTTCAGCACGTGCGG
Organism: Marinicellaceae bacterium; assembly: GCA_050303435.1. Lineage (GTDB taxonomy): Bacteria > Pseudomonadota > Gammaproteobacteria > Xanthomonadales > Marinicellaceae > JBNLBT01. Next base: position 2,276 of record JBNLBT010000069.1, on the reverse strand, counting down.
TGAATAGCGGCCCGCGGTGGCAAATTTGATGGCCACGGTGTGCTCCACGCCGTGCTGTTGCTTCTCCGCCAGATACACTTCGCCGAGGCCGCCGCTGCCCAGCGGACGGCGGATGCGATATTCACCGATGTGCTCCGGTGCCTGGAACGAGCGGTGCAGTTGTTGCTGCCAGTCGCACTGCGCATCCAGCAGGCTGGATTGCGACTCATGTGCCTGCAGCAGGCGGTGCAATTCCTCGCGCATGGACGCGTCCTGACCGCACAGCGAGTGCAGCAATTCTGCGCGCGCTTCAGGCGGTGCTTCGGTCAGTTGGGCAAACGCCTGCCACAACGCCTGCCAGTGAGATTCGTGTGTACTCATACAGTTCATACCATGCCATGAAACGCCGTCTGGCTCAAGCGCTGGATGCGGCCACAGCGGCGCGATGCACAGCGCGCACTTAGTTCGCGCGTCGTTGTGCTGTGTTCAGGTGTTTCAGGGTACAATGGGCGCATGAACAAAGCCCCTCAATCCGCCAGCGAAATCACCCGCCTGTTGCAGCAGGACGATTTGTCGGACCTTGAGAAAAACAAACGCCTGATGTCTCTGGTGTATGCGGAATTGAAGGCCATTGCGCGCCACAAAATGCGCTCCGAACGGGTCGACCACACGCTCACACCCACCGCGCTGGTGCACGAGGCCTATTTGCGACTGGTGCAGGCGCCGGATCTGGGTTGGCAGTCGCGCGGGCATTTTTTCACCGCAGCGGCCGAATCCATGCGCCGCATTCTGATTGACTCGGCGCGCGCCCGCAACGCGCAGAAAAAAGGCCGCCAATACCCGCACACCGCCTCGGTGGAACAGGCCGCCGGTGACGACGCGGCGCTGGCCTGGTCCAGCGATGTGCTGTCGCTGGACGCGGCATTGATTGATTTGGAAAGCCGCGATCACGACATGGCCGCGGTGGTGAAGCTGCGCTTCTTTGCCGGACTCACCGCGCAAGACACCGCCTTGGCGCTGGACGTGTCGCTGCGCACCGTGAACCGCCTGTGGGCGGCGGCGCGCGCCTGGCTGATTGCACACATGTAAACCGACGCCGCCGTCGGCGTGACAATTTGCGGCAATCGCGCCGCAACCCGTGCAGTACAATGTCGCTCAGCCTGTGCGTACACCCGCATTGTGGTCCACTCGCCGCCGCTCAGATTCATTTCAGTCTGAGAACAAAGCGCGGTCGTGTAAAACGGTGTAAAGTAAGGGCATCAACGAAACATCGGGGAAATGAATCATGCGCGGGTATTGCTGCAAGACGTTGGGTCTGGCCCTGACGGGGCTGTTTTTTGGGGTGTCTTCGGTCTCGGCCGAAGATCTGATGGGCGAAGTGACGCGCCTGTCGAATTCGGTGCTTTCGGCGACCGAGTGGCAGGGATACAGCGCGCGGATTCAGCGTGAAGCGCTGATCAACGACCCGGCGCCAAGCTTGCTGATGCCAGATGGTCAAGTGCACCGATTGCAGCTGGATTCAGAAATTCGCCACGCCAGCGGTCTGATCAGTGTGTCCGGTCAATTGGTCAATCTGCCTGACAGCCGCGTCGGCCTGGTGCTGGCCGATGATGCGGTGGCAGGCTACGTGTTCAGCGGCGCTGCGACCATCGAAATCCAGCCATTGGGTGATGACCGCGTGCGCGTGGTTGAACTGGTGGATGAGGCGTTTGCCGAATGCGGTGGCGCTGAAGACGCGTCCGCGCAGGCCAACGCCGAGGCCGCATTCTTTTCGTCCGCTGGGCCGGCGCCGGCCGACGTGCGTGGCGGCACCGTGGAAATCGACGTGATGGTGGTGTACACCCAGGAAGCCCAGGACGGTGCCGGCGGCGAAAGCGCAATACAGGCGGTGTCGCAGGCGGCTGTGGATGCGATGAACACCTCCTTGCAGAACAGTCTGGTCGATGCCCACGTCAACCTGGTGTACAACGGTCTGGTTGATTACACCGAAACCGGCAACAGCGCCAGCGATTTGTCGTGGCTGCGCAACAACGCCACGGTGGCGCAACTGCGCGACAACGCCGGCGCCGACATGGTGTCCATGCTGGTCAACGATTTCGATGCCTGCGGGCGCGGCTACGTGATGCGCAACCCGGGCGTTGGCTTTGCCGGTTCCGCGTATCAGGTCACGCACCGCAATTGCGCGGTCGGCAATTTGTCGTTTGCGCATGAATTTGGACACAACATGGGGCTTGAGCACGACCCGGCCAATGGCACCTCACCCGCCGTCGCGTCGTTCCCCTGGTCGTTTGGACATT
>JBNLBT010000068.1:0-18437 GCA_050303435.1 Marinicellaceae bacterium | reverse complement strand
AAAAAATCTGCTTAATCATCAATAGTTGCTATGAGTGTAGTAATTATAATTTTAATACTGTGCTCTGGTTTTACTTTCTTAAACTTAAGTAAAAGAAACTATTATCGGTTACACCGATTTGAAGGCCAAATGTTGTATACCAAATGCGCAACCATTGGCCTTTTTTATTTTCTTGTTTCAGCTTTATTCTACCGAGTTCTAATATTCTACATAGAAAATGGAATATCATTTATTAGCGCTCTTATTTGTAGTCTTTTCGTATTTGTAGTACTAGTTTATTTTGATAAAAATAAATTTAGGGCTGGTTCACCTTACATAATTTCCATTCCTTTTCTAGTAATTCTATATTTTGGACTCAGTTACTTACATGCAGTAAAGTTCAATGAGGTTTTGTTCCCATTTTATATAGAAGCTGGTTTTCAAAAAATTGAACAAATTAAATTAGCAAGCATTTCATTCATTTGCATTTGTTTGTCCATAATAGGTGCGTACATCCAAAACTATCTTGATAAGAAAACTTTTTACTCAATGTCGATTGAGAAACCAGAGGGTAATAAAGCTACCACTGAAGCAAGTATGGATAACTTTATTGTCTATAAATTGTCCAACTTATCGAATTTATATGAAGTTAAAGCCATTAGCAGCGACTTTGAAAAATACTTCAATGAAATCAAAGCCAAACTAAACGAACCTGACTCTGACCCAAACGATTATTTGGAAAACAGCAATACAATTACAAACCCAAAAATTGAAGAAGATCAAAAAAAAAGAGACAGCAGGATAACTGCTATTAAAGAGTTTTTTAGGAATAAACAAAATGAAAAAGATTGGAAGCCTTACCTATTAATTAAGCTCTTTGAAGACTCTCCGTTAGATAAACTATTTTTAGAAAGCATGGTGTATGGCGATATCTTGATGGTCCATATGCAAGATAAAAAAGTGTATGTTGGATTAGTTGTCCAGTGTGCAGAGCCAAACGAATCTCAGGGACTTAATCAAGAAATTTCATTGTTACCCGTTTGGAGTGGTTACAGAGACAACAAAAAAATGAGTGTTGTTCAAACATCTAATTATTTTTTCGAGGTTGACAATGAAGATGAAATCTTAAATGATTATTTAGAGAATGAGTCTTATACAATTGTTAGGACCAATGAAATTACAACAGTAATTGAATCAAATCCAGTTGTTTTAAAACAATCTAACATCTTGTCTGCTACAAAGTTCAGTGATCCACTATTCGATAAATTCGGAGTCATTGGAGAAAATGCAAATGGAAAAATTGTTCAACAGTAGAACAAGAAGCCTCTGATATTTTCCTAACAATGCTCAAATCCAAATTTTGAAGCTCGTGTTAATGGACACAATAATAAGAGATTTATAGGATATACTGTATTTGCCGCCTAAACTTGGTACATCTCTAGGTACTTTGATCATTCAACTTTGTTTAGTCTCTTTAAATCAAAAACATATTTTATTTCGCGACTCATCGTGCCGGCACCATTGCATCCCTTCCGCCTTTTTTTTAGTCCTTGAGACCTGTGTTGATCACTGTTGATTTTATCGGTGGCCTTGCTGTTTTGATTTCAATTGAACGGCACCGCCGCGAGTGGCGATGCCGTATGTGACGTGGGGTTGTGTCAGTCTTCCAGCACAAAGGTGACTTTCAGAAACACGCGGTATTCGTCGATTTTGCCGTCTTTGATGGTGACTTTCTGGCTTTCCACCCAGGCGCCACGAACATTTTTCAGGGTCTGGTTGGCCCGTTCCACGCCGTTTTGCAGGGCTTTTTCAAAGCTGGTTTTGGACGACGCGGTGATTTCGGTGATGCGAGCTACACTCATGGGTTTTCCTCGTTGGTTAAAAGCCTCTAGCTTACCGCAGTTGTCGACTTTTGTTCAGTTGATTTGCGCGTTTTTTTCTTTCACACCAAGCAACTGGATGTGCAGCTGGCGATCAAATACGTGTTCAAAATGTCGGTATGGCAAGGGGTCTATCGCCTCAATCCATTGTTGCAATCGCTGCGCTTCGGTTTCGCTGTCAAAACAGCCGTTGCCCCATTTTACCTGACCCACGCGCCCGCCTGGCCATTGCTCAATGCCCACATCGCAATGGGCCTCGGGGTCGCTGAATCCAGACCAGCGCTGTTTCAGATGCACAGCCAGGTTGTGGTGATACAGGTTCACCTGTGCATCGCTGGGCATCTGTTCGATTGGCATCACCGATTGATAAAACATCGCCAAATGCAGTTCTTTGGCGGTCTGATACAGCCCCTGGCGCAGATTGAGCCGATTGAGAAAACCGACTTTACGGCTGTTTTGTGTCTCCGGTTGCATCACGTCAATGATTTCGATGGTCAGATCAATGGTGCCGTTGCGCTGTTCCAGAATCAGTCCTTGCAAGACAAACCGCGCGCCCTGTGCGCGCCAGAAATCCACCCCGCGCTGTTGCGTGTGCCGGTGATAGCCCAGCGGCATGTGAAACAGGCCGGCTTCTGAAATGGCTTGCACCAGGGCCTGTTCGACCACCACCGACAGGCTGGCTTGTACGCCAATGTAGTCCAGCGGCAGCAGGACAAACGCCAGCGGCGCCTGCGCACCGCCGTGCAGCTTGATGTCGATGCGTGCGTGCGCCGGCAAGGACAACACACACAGCAGCCACAGCACCGTGACTTTCCATGGTCTGAAACGATGCAGGCGGTGTCGGTTGCTGTTCATGCGCCTTATTGTAGCGCGTCCGCACCGTCCTGTGTGTTGGCCCGTGTTGATGTTTCTTGGCTTTCTTTGGGGTAGCGGAAATGCCCTTCTATGCGGTGTTTGAATAAAAAGGTTTCCTGCCGTGGGCCCAGGCCGATGTTGTGGATAATCATCGGTTCTCCCGTTGCATTCGTTGCGTCGCTGACCACACCGATGTGCGGCAGGCCGGAGCCGTTCAGTCGCCAGCTGACGATGTCGCCGGGCCGATAATCGGCGGCCATTTGCGAGATCGGCAGGACCTCCCCGTGGCGGCGGAAAAAAGTTTCCAGGTTGGGCACCCGGCGGTGATCGATGTTGCGATCCGGCCGGCTCAGACCCCACAGGGCAGGATAGGCGTCAAAGGCCTGTTGCATGTCTTCGTGCACCCGGCGTTGCAAATCGATGTTCAAGCCGTTGCGATAGGAGCGAATCACCACGTCCGTGCACACGCCCTTGTTGGGGTGCACATCGCCGTTGGGGTAATCGATTCGCGTGTAAGCGCCGTCGTAGATGACCCAGTGTTTGAGGCGTTCTTTGGCCGCTTCAACCAGCGGGTTGGCCGCCTGGCAAAGGCCGCCGAGCAGCAGTGCAAGCAGGGCCAATGTGTGTCGCATCCAAGTGTTCATGACTGATGGACTCCGGCGAGGCTGCATGGGTTCCATGCATCAGCCCCACAACACCGCGACCAGCAACAGCACCGGCACCACCACCCCGATTGCGGCCGCCACATAGGCGCGGCGCAACAGTCGGTATTTGCGTTTCAGTATCTGACCCATCTGATACAAATCGGTGAGCAGTAAAATCCGCGCTGCGGCGTTGTCTTCAAGCCGCTGCATCATGTGTTCGATGTATTCGTCCTGGGCAAACACGCTGTAGTGACCAAAAAACAACGGGTTGGAGACTTCGGCCATGCTTTGATTGCGGCGTTTCTTTAGCCGCACATTGCGCGGAATCAACACCAGGGTGGCCAGCACCAACGGCACCAGCTGCAGCAACACAAAAGCCAGCACCGGCAAGTTCAGACGGTCGTGCAAATCCAGCACCGCGCCGACGCGGCTGAGCACCACCGAAAACACCACAACCAGTGCGCCGATCAGAATGTTGGCTTTCTGATCGGCCATGAGGTTCAGTTGTGTTTGGTTCTGATGCGCCGTGCGCAGCGTTTGTATCACGTCTGCGTGGTAGCTTGTGGCGGGTTTTGTGGCGTCCATGTTTGTTGGTCTTTACGGGTGTAATGACATGTTTACACTGTCAGGCGGCGTGTTTTCACGCCGCCTGAATGCGCTTGGTTCACCAGCCACATTGGCGGTTTTGGTTTTGTTCATCCAGCCAGGTTTTCAAAGGCGCGAAGTAGTCAATGATCGCGCTGGCGTCCATTTCTCTGGAATTGGCCACAACTTCCAAGGCGTCCTGCCAGGGTTGCGATGAACCCATTTCCAGCATGCCCTTGAGTTTTTCTCCGGCGGCCTTGTTGTTGTAAATTGAACAGCGGTGCAGCTGACCCTCAAAGCCCGCCGCTTTGCACAACTCGCGATGGAACTGGAATTGCAAAATATGCGCCAGGAAGTAGCGCGTGTACGGGGTGTTGCCGGGGATGTGGTATTTGGCGCCCGGGTCAAAGTCGTTTTCATCGCGCTGCAGCGGCGCTTTGACGCCCTGATATTTATTGCGCAGAGCCCACCAGCCGGCGTTGTACTCTTCTGGCGTGATTTCGCCGTTGAACACTTTCCAGCGCCACTGGTCGATCATCAGGCCAAACGGCAGAAAAGCCACGCGGTCCAGCGCCATGCGCAACAGCATGCCCAGATCGTCGTTGCTTTCCGGCACCGCGTCGATCAGGCCGATCTGCTTGAGGTATTCGGGTGTGATCGACAAGGCCACGGTGTCGCCGATGGCTTCGTGAAAGCCGTCGTGCGCGCCGTCACGGTACAGTATGCTTTTCTGGTTGTAAGCGCGTTGATAGAAATTGTGTCCCAGTTCGTGATGAATGGTGACGAAATCTTCATTGTCCACCTTGATGCACATTTTGATGCGCAAATCGTCCACGTTGTCCAGATCCCAGGCACTGGCATGGCACACCACGTCGCGATCGCGCGGCTTGGTGAACAAGGAGCGTTGCCAGAATGTTTCCGGCAGCGGTTCAAAGCCCAGCGAGGTGAAAAAGCCCTCGGCGGTTTTCACCATTTTTTCCGCGTCGTAGTTTTTCTCGCGCAGCAGCTCAGTCACATCCAGCGAGGGGCCGGTTTCAGCCGGTTTCACCAAATCGTAAATGTTGGACCAGGATTGCGCCCACATGTTGCCCAGCAGGTGCGCCGGTATCATGCCGTCGTCGCCCATCACCCCGGCGCCGTAGTGTTCGCTGAGTTTGGCGTGCACGTGGCATTGCAGGGCGTCGTACAAGGGCTTGACCTGGGTCCACAGCCGATCCACCTCGCGGGTGAAGTCATCCGCCGGCATGTCGTATTTGCTGCGCCACATGGCACCGGTGTCCTTGAAACCGAGTTCCGCGGCGCCCTGATTGGCCAGGTTCACCATTTCCCGGTATTTTTCACGCATCGGCACCGAAACCGTGCGCCAGCCTTGCCAGGCTTCCAGCAAGGCGTCGTTGTCGCGCGATTCATTGATGGTTTTTTCCAGGTCGTTGAGGGTTTGGCAGTCCTCGCCCTGGCAGTATTTGCCCGAGCCATACATCGCTTGCAGTTCCGACATGATTTGTGCCAGACGCGCATTCTTTTCAGCGTTGTTCGGTGCCGCCAGGGTTTGTGCCAGCTTCAGGCTGTTGAAACGACGGCGCAGATCGGCGGGCATTTCAAGCCCGTCAAAGCGTTTCGCTGCGTTGGCATATTTCACCGCCAGCGCGCCCATTTTTTCATAGTTTTTGGCGTTCAGCCAGATCGTGTCGTGGGTGATGAAATTGGCTTGCACCCAGGCCATGCGGGCGGCGTATTCGCCTTCCTGTAAAAAGATTTTCTCCACCTCTTCCATGAAAGCCTGGGCTTCGGCGAGGTTGGGTTTGGTTTGCGATTTTGCCCACAGCGGTGAGACGCTCAGCAGACTCAGCAGGCCAAAGGTGATGATGTGTTTGCTCATGTTTGTTCAGCTCAGATAAAAATTCGCTCAATTGTACACCAGCCGTGCGCGCGATTTCACCTGCCAATGGTTGTGGCCTTGCGCATGGCCTTTTAAATCGCGTTATAATTTGCAATGCATTGCAACACACACAGGTCTTGATCCATTGGTTAACAGCGAAATCAGGCACACCGCCGCCCTGCATAACAACACATGAGTATAAAACGCATTCACATTGCCGCCCTGTCCGGTTCCTTGCGCAAAGGATCACACAACACCGCGTTGTTGCGCTGGCTGTCGCGCCACGCGCCTGAACAGGTTTCCATCGAAATCATTGATATTGCTTCGGTGCCACTGTACAACGCCGATGTCGAAGCCCAGGGCTTTCCCGAGGCCGTGATGCAGGTGCACCAGCGGCTTAAAGACGCCGATGCGATCCTGTTGGCTTCACCGGAATACAATTATTCAGTCACCGGTGTTTTGAAAAACACCATCGATTGGCTCTCGCGCATCAAGGGTCCGGCGTTTAAACGCAAGCCATTGGCCATTCTCGGCGCCACCCCGGGCGCGCTGGCCACAGCGCGCAGTCAGATGCATTTGCGCCAGATATTGCTCTATCTTGATCCGGACATTGTGCAGGTGCCCGAAGTCCTGATTGCGCGCGTCGGCCAGGTGCTCAATGAAACCGGGGACGTGGTCGATGACAAAACCGCGGATGTCTTGTTGCGTTTGTTGAACGCCTTGCTGAGCAAAGTCGAGTCCGCCGCATGAGCCAGTCCGCCCGAGCGGCCTATGCACTGGACCGTCGCCTGTTGCACTGGTTGATGGCGCTGATGATCATCGGCCTGTTTGCGGTTGGTTTGTACATGCGCTCTCTGGATTATTACAACCCCTGGTATCATTCATTGCCGTTCTGGCATAAAAGTTTTGGCCTGTTGTTGTTAGTCTTGTGGTTGTGGCGCTTGCTGCGACGCATTTTTAGCAATCACGTTGCCCCGCTGAGCACCCAGAGGCGCTGGGAACGACGCCTCGCGCGCAGCATGCACCTCATTTTTTATGCGCTGATTCCCACGGTTTGTTTGTTGGGATATCTGATTTCCACCGCCAAGGGTGAAGGCATCGCCTTTTTTGGACTCTTTGAAGTGCCGGCGCTGTTTGCCGATATCAACGAGCAACAGGACTTGATCGGTCAAGCGCATTTATATGGCGCCTGGGCGTTGATCGCGCTGGCCGCCCTGCACGCCTTGGCGGCACTCAAACACCATTTCATCGACCGCGACCGCAGCTTGATGCGGATCATCAAGTCGGCCTGATTTTTTCATCTTTACGGAGACCAAACCATGTTAAGAAAATACGCCTTTATTGCCTTGTTTATCGGTGCCCCGACGCTGCTTTTGGCCGACGAGTACGTGATTGACACCAAGGGTGCGCACGCATTCGTTCAATTCAAAGTCAAACACCTTGGCTACAGTTGGCTGTGGGGACGCTTTGACCGTTTTGAAGGCAGCTTCACTTACGACGAGGCCAATCCCGCCAACAACCGCGTCAATGTGCGCGTCGACACCACCAGCGTCAACAGCAACCACGCCGACCGCGACAAGCATTTGCGCAGCGATGACTTTTTGGATGTGGAGAAATACCCGGAAGCCACGTTCAAAAGCACCGGCTATGAAAAAACCGGCGATGACACAGCCTTGGTGAAAGGCGATTTGACCTTGCACGGCGTGACCCGACCGATTGTCATCGAAGTCACTGAAACCGGCGCCGGTAATGACCCATGGGGTGGTTACCGCCGTGGATTCACCGGCAAAGTCACTTTGAAATTCAAAGATTTTGGCATCGATTACAACCTGGGTGAAGCCAGCACAGAATTCCACCTCATCCTCGATGTGGAAGGCAAACGCCAGTAATTTGACTGCGACACAGGGACGTGTCGCCCGCTTGTCTGCTGTTGTGTGACGCTTTCTGCCCGGAGCAAAGCGCACAATTTAAAACACTCTCCCTATGCCATGCATACACACCGCATTTAAACGAGCATCTGGACACGCGTTAAACTTTTGAGTTTGCCAAGGCGGGTGAATCGAATTGAAACGGTTTGTGTAATTGGTGGGTCGTATAGGATTTGAACCTATGACCAATGGATTAAAAGTCCACTGCTCTACCAGCTGAGCTAACGACCCACATCTTGGCTGTACCTGAGCAGGCAAGGCGGCAAATGATAGGATAATTTTACAGCACTGGCAAGGGTTTTTTCCACTATTGGTGGATTTTTTCCCGGTGTTTGATCCAGCCGCCCTCGCGCCGTCCCTGGGGGTCGTGATGGGTCCAGTGGATCACACCGCCCCTCTCGTTCCATTCATATTGACCACGCACGATGATTTGATCACCGACTTGCACCGGCACCCGCGGCGCCAGATCGATGTTGTGGCTGATCAACAGTGTGAGGCCGCTGGGCTCTCTGGCGATGAATTTCTGGTGACGTGAGCCTTCATTGTCATCGGCCAGGAGACGCTCAACCTGTGCATTGATTTGCACCATTTCGCCGCTGATGCGCTGTTGAAACAGGGACTCTGTGGAGGCCAGAGCCGAGGGCGCCTGACCGGCAGATCGCATCTGCCACAGACCGGCGATCACCGCCGCAACGGCACACAGCATCAGCAAGCCCGCGCGGGGCGAGCGCATCACGAATCAGACAACCAGGCCTGCATGCCACCTGTGAGGTTGTGCACATTCACAAAGCCTTTTTTCCTGAAGTATTCGGCTGCACCCTGGGAACTTTTGCCCACTTCACAAACAAACACCAGCGGCGTTTGCCGGTCCATTTTTTCGATGCGTTGAATTTGATCACGCGTCAAGCGTTCCGCCTGTTGCATTCCGTTGTGCTCAAATTGCTGCGCCGATCGCACATCAAATATCAGTGGCTGCGGGTCCTGCGCAGTGTTCAACCATTTTTTCAGCCCCTCGACTGAAAGCTGTTTGACTTCAGGTGGTTCGTTGGGGTTTTTAATGGTCAATCCAGAGCCCTGCAGTTCATCGACCCAGTCAATTTCAATGTTGTTGGCCCGTTCCGCGGTGCCAATGTCCATGTGAATGGTCAGGCCATCCACTTCACTGACGATTTCGTACCCCTTGGGCTGTTCCAGACTGAAGCGGGTATTGAATTCATCATCAATGTTTAAATACAACACATGATCACCGACGTCTTGCAAACCTTCGCGGATGTGTGCCAGGGCCTTTTCGGAAATGTGTATCACCGGCGGTGTGCGGTCTGGCTGCTGTAATCCCAGCATTTCATGCAATTCACCGGTGTTGAACATTTCTGTGACAATGTCGTTGCCACCGATCAGTTCCTTGTTGACATACAGTTGTGGAATTGTGGGCCATTGCCCGTATTCTTTGATGCCTTGTCTGATGCCTTCATCTTCCAGCACATTGAACCAGCCAAAATCTTCGCCGATCAGCTGGCGTATGATTTTGACGGTGTTGGAAGAAAATCCGCACATCGGGGTTTGCGGCGATCCTTTCATAAACAAAAACACCGCGTGCCCGTTCAGCATCTCTTCGATTCGGTTGTTGACTTCTTGTTGCATATCAAATGTCCAGATTGGTCGCTGTCAGCGCATTTTTTTCAATGAATTCACGGCGCGGTTCCACCAGATCACCCATCAGAGTGGAAAAGATGCTGTCCGCTTTGATTGCGTCTTCAAGTCGCACCTGCAACAGACGCCGGGTTTCCGGATCCATGGTGGTTTCCCACAATTGTTGTGGATTCATTTCCCCGAGACCCTTGAATCGGCTGATGGTCAGTCCTTTTTTTGCGGCACTTAAAATGGTTTCCAACATGTCTTCTAAGTTATTGATTTTAAACTTGTTTTCACCTTTAACTATGTGCGTGTCCGGGGTAAACAAATCGGCGGTTTGCTGGCGCAGTTCCTGCATCTGCCGGTATTCACCGGAGGCAAAAAAGGCGTGCGAAAGGTGCGTTTTTTCCAGCAAGCCATTGCCGTCCTTGACAAAATCCACACCGCCGTCCTCGCCCGGCTCAACGCGCCACGAAACCCCCAGCCGGGTGCCCTCATTGAGATGTTTGGATGCCAGCCCCATCCACTCTTTTTTGTCGCTTTGATTGGCATCCAGCTGCGGCAATCGCATCAACGCACGAATCACCTGCGTGTCGTGAATCAATGACAGGCGATCCATGATGTTCTGCACTTCAATGATCTGTTTGATCAGTCGATACAAACCGTCGCCGTGCAATGGCGGGGCATCCGACTGATACACCATGCTGACATCGTCCAGGCCACGGTTCAGCAGATACTCATGCATTTCATCGTCGTCTTTCAGATAATGTTCCTGTTTGCCCTTTTTGACTTTGTACAGAGGCGGTTGACCGATGTAAATGTGGCCCCGCTCAATCAGTTCTGGCATTTGCCGATAAAAGAATGTCAACAGCAAGGTGCGAATGTGAGAACCGTCGACGTCGGCATCGGTCATGATGATCACTTTGTGGTAGCGCAATTTATCCGGATCAAAATCTTCCTGTCCAATGCCACACCCCAATGCGGTGATTAGGGTGCCCACTTCGGCGGAGCCCAGCATTTTGTCAAAGCGGGCTTTTTCTACGTTCAATATTTTGCCCTTCAATGGCAAAATGGCCTGATTTTTTCTGTTGCGCCCCTGCTTTGCAGAACCGCCCGCGGAATCACCCTCCACCAGGAATATTTCCGACAGGCTGGGGTCTTTCTCCTGGCAATCGGCCAGTTTGCCAGGCAAACCGGCGATGTCCAGTGCATCTTTTCTGCGCGTCATCTCGCGGGCTTTGCGCGCCGCTTCCCTGGCCCGCGAAGCGTCCTGCGCCTTTTCAATGATGACTTTGGCCTCGGTCGGATGTTCCAGCATGAATTCGCTGAGCTTCTCACCCACACCGCTTTCCACGATGCCTTTTATTTCCGAAGACACCAGTTTGTCTTTGGTCTGCGAGGAGAATTTGGGGTCCGGAGATTTCACTGAAATCACCGCCACCAGACCTTCACGACAATCGTCGCCCTGCACCGCTTCCTTGGCTTTGGTGTTGGCGGTAATGTAGTTATTGATGGTGCGCGTCAAAGCCCCGCGAAAACCAGCCAGGTGTGTACCGCCGTCTTTTTGCGGGATGTTGTTGGTAAAACAAAACACACTTTCCCGATACGAATCGGTCCATTGCATGGCCACTTCCACCGAGGTGCCGTCTTCGTGTGCTTTTTCGAAATGAATCACGCTTTCATGCAAAGGGGTCTTTTGTTCTGACAAGTGATGCACGAATGAAGCAATGCCGCCTTCGTATTCAAATGTTTTCTCATCGTTGTTGCGCTCGTCTTTCAGACAAATGCGCACCCCCGAATTCAGAAACGACAATTCACGCAGACGTTTGGCCAGCACATCGAAATGAAACTCCACATCGGAAAATGTTTCACGTGAAGGTTTGAAGCGGATTTCAGTGCCGGTGCGATCGGTCTGCCCGATCACTTTCAATTCACCCTGAGGTTCGCCGTGCTTGTATGTTTGCGTGTGTACATCACCACCGCGATGAATTTCCAGTTGCAGGGATTCTGACAGCGCATTCACCACAGACACGCCGACGCCGTGCAAACCACCGGACACCTTATAGGAATTGTCGTCGAACTTACCGCCGGCGTGCAAAACCGTCATGATCACTTCGGCAGCACTGCGGCCTTCTTCGGCGTGAAAATCGGTGGGGATGCCGCGGCCGTTGTCGCGCACACTGACCGAGCCATCGGTATGAATGACCACATCAATCTGATCGCAATGCCCGGCAAGGGCTTCATCAATGGAATTATCCACCACTTCAAACACCATGTGGTGAAGACCGGATCCATCGTCCGTGTCGCCAATATACATGCCCGGTCTTTTGCGCACAGCATCCAGACCTTTAAGCACCTTAATATTGGAAGAATCGTATTTTTCGGTCATTGTAACTCAGTCAATTCACAAACGGTTTATTATAGCAAAAAACACCCTGGTTCTCCGCTCTATTTTAGAAACTGTGGCGCTCTATTTGAATGCCCGCAAAGCCTGCTTTTTTACAAGGCCCGCAGGATAAGCAACCCGGCAAAAGAATTTTGCGTATTGAATCGAGTCGAAGTCGATTCTTCAAACATGTTTCACGTGAAACACCTCCACGTCATTAAAATGCGCCTGCACCAGTTTGGGTTGCAAAGTACTGATAAACACTTGCGACGCCTCGTTATTAAGTCGTTCAGCCAACATCCGCACTTTGCCTTCATCCAACTCAGCATCCAGATCATCCACGCACACCATCGGGTTGATCTGAGTGTGTGACTGAATCAACTTGAGGTGCGCCAAATGAAACAACATGGAGAGGGTTTTTTTCTGCCCGCGGGACAATACATGACTGGCCGGTTGTTTTTCCACCAGCAGGCGCACATCCATTTTGTGCACCCCGGTCAACAGGTGCCCATATTTCATGTGACGGCTTCGGTTATTCTGCAACGATTCTGACAGCGTTTTTTCATGACCCCACCCCGGATAATACACGCAATCTATCGCCAGCCCGGGTAAAAATCGCGTGGCTTCAGAGATCACCTCTTCTCTGAGCCAGTTGAACGTTTCTTCCCGCAGCCGATGCAAAGGTTCAGCAAATTGCAGATACGTCTGTTCCCATTGCCTCAATGCCGGTGTGTCACGTTGATGGCGATACAGATGATTGAGCTGTTTATTGGCCTGATGGGTGTTTTTCCAGAGTTTCAGATAATCGTGTTTCACGTGAAACAACAACCAATCCATGAACGCGCGTCGTGCGGCCGGTGGCTTATCAACAAAAAGGTAGGCGTCTGGATCAATGGCGATGACTGGGAATCGGCGGGCAATCTGTGCCTGTTGTGGTACAGACTCACCGTTGAGCTTGATCAGCTTTTCGCCCTGGCGACTGCGTTGTGTGCCCAGTTTAAATTGCACCGCGCTGCTGCGGTCTTCTATTTCCGCGTACAGTGTCAATGCATCGCAACCGTTTTTGATCAATCCTTTGATCGGCGTGTTGCGAAAACTTTTGCCCGTGGAAAGAAAATGCACCGCTTCAAGAACGGTGGTTTTTCCCACACCGTTGTCTCCGCACAACACGTTGTGCCTGCGGGTGGTGTGTAAAGTCCAATCAGTAAACCGCCTGAATTGATGCAGTTGTAGGGTGTGCAGAAACATGCCCAGCCGATTGCTGTGGCAGATTGACTAGAGTCGCAGCGGCATCACCACCAGACGGCAATTGAGTTTATCCGGGTGTTTGATCAGACAACTGCTCAGCGCTTCTTTGAAGCTGAACTGGATTTGATCCCCATCAATGGCCTGCGTCGCGTCCAACAGGTAGTTGACGTTGAACGCTGTGTTGATGTCTTCGATGCGTGTCTCAATGGACAACACTTCCTCAGCCTGCTCCTGCTCAGGGTTGTGTCCAACAATGGTCAGCGTGTCTGGAGAAATGCTGAGTTTGACGCCCCGGTATTGTTCATTGGACAGGATGGCCACCCGTTGCAAAGCACGTTTGAGTGATTGCTTGTCGGCGATGAATGCATTTTCCATGTTCAACGGGATCACCGATTCATAGTCAGGAAAACGTCCGTCCACCAGTTTGGAGGTCATGCTGACTTCATCAATCACCACGTTGACGTGATTGCGACCGATGTTGATGGTGATCATGGATTCGGGATCGGCGATCATTTTCTGCAATGCCAACACACCTTTGCGCGGCACCAGAATTTGTTTTTTTATCTGATCCGGGTTGTCGTGTTCGCATTCAGCCAAAGCCAGGCGATGACCATCAGCCGATACACAACGGAATTTATCTTCCAGAATATCGAACAGCAGGGCGTTAAGAAAATACCGCACATCCTGCACCGCCATACAAAACACAGTTTGCGCCAACAGTCGTTTCAGATCCGCGGCTTTCACCGACACATGCTGGTATTCTTCGATGTCTTCAATCAGCGGGAATTCAGTGGCAGGCAAGGTGCTCAGGCTGAATTTACTTTTGCCTGTTTCGATCACGCATTTGCCGTCCAGCAAAGCCACCGACAACATCGCGCCGTCGGGCAAAGCCTTGCAGATGTCCAACAATTTAACCGCAGGCACTGTGATTTCACCTGCTTGAGAAACATCGGCCGGACAAAAAGAGCGCATCTCAACTTCCAGATCACTGGTGGTTAAGGCCAATCGATTGTCGGTTGCCTGAATCAACACATTGGCCAAAACAGGCAATGTCTGCTTGCGCTCAACCACACCGCAAATCTGCGTCAACGGGGTCAGCAAGGTTTCTCTCTGAATGGTGAATAACATCTTTATTTATATATATAAAATATTAGTTTTTATTGTCTTGAACAACAGCTGTTTAAATCTTTTAAGTTATTGATTTAAAATATTTTTTTGGAGAATTCTGCGCTCAACAATCTGTGGAAAAACTGTTGATAAAAAAATCATTATATTTTATCCACATTTTATCCACAAGCCATACAGAATTATTCAGTCAGTTTATTCACAATCTTCTGTTTGTCCTCTTTCAAGTCCGGGTTGGCCAGCATTTCCGATTCAATTTTGCGAAACGCGTGCAGCACCGTGGTGTGGTCTCTGCCGCCGAACAACTCGCCGATTTCCGGGTAACTCTTGTCGGTCAGCTCCTTGGTCAGAAACATCGCCAGTTGCCGCGGCCGCACGATGGAGCGTTTGCGCGATTTACCGGTCAGATCGGACAGACGGATGTTGTAGTAGGTGGAAACGATTTTCTGAATCTGTTCCACGCCGATGTGCCGATGGTGCACATTGAACAATTCCTTGAGGGTGTTTTTGGTGAATTCCAGATCAATCTTGCTGCCGGTGAAATTGGCGTTGGCCCACAAGGTGTTCAACGCGCCCTCCAGCTCGCGCACATTGGACTTGATTTGTTTGGCCAGAAAGTAGGCCACTTTGTCTTGAATGGCAAACCCCAGGCGCTCGGCTTTTTCCTGCAGAATGGCCACACGTGTTTCGTATTCAGGGGGATCTATGGCAACGCTTAAACCCCAGCCCAGGCGAGATTTCAGACGCGTCTGCAAACCGTCCACTTCCTTGGGAAAGCGGTCGCAGGTGATGATCACCCGTTGCTGCCCTTCCAGCAGCGCATTGAACGTGTGAAAAAATTCCTCTTGAGAACGCTCTTTGCCGGCGAAAAACTGAATGTCGTCGATCATCAGGGCGCTGACGGAGCGGTATTTCTGTTTGAATTCATCGATTTTGTTTTGCCTGAGCGCGTTGATCATGTTGTTGACGAACTGCTCCGAGTGCAGATAGCAGACCACCGCCTGCGGGTCGCCTTCGATGATTTTATTGCCAATGGCGTGCAACAAATGGGTTTTTCCCAGCCCCGTGCTGCCGTACAAAAGCAAGGGGTTGAATTGCGTCACCACTTTTTGTGCGACCTGCAAAGCCGAGGCCTTGGCAATGGAATTTGAGCGACCTTCAATGAAATTGTCAAAGGTGAATCGCTTGTCGATGTTGGAGGTCATCAGGGCCGCGGGCTGGCGGGGTGTTTTTGTCTGGTTCTGTGGCGATGCCGACTCACCGGCGTGTGCCAGTTTCAGCTGAACAGTCACATGCGAGCCAAACACTTCATGCACCGCGGCGCGGATGTGCTGCAGATAGCGCGCGTTGATTTTGTCAATCACGATGTCGTTGGCCGCCAGCAACATCAGATTCTCGCCCTGCACACGACTCACCAGTGGCTTGATCCACAGGGCAATTTCCTCGGCGGATATTTCAGCTTCCAGGCGGTTTAGACAACGATCCCACATGCGTTGATCAGATCTTCCGGTTATACGTTCACAACCCACAGACACGCGGCGCAGGATCCGGGTCGTCAGCGCAAAAATCGACTGACATCCGGGGGCCCGCCGATGCCTGAACCCAAGCCTTCGGTGTCAGAACTGAAACGAATCATGCCGTCAGCGGCAGAGATCACGTTGGCTTCTCTGCTGTCATCAACATTTAACCGGTGCAGGAGACAATCAAGGCGCAGTAAGTATAGCAATAAATCTTTAAAAATCGAGGGACTTTGAAGATTCTTCTGCCGACACGCGGTGTGGCGATGGCTGGTTGCGGTAAAAAAGTATTGAAAACAGTGCGAAAAAACAGTATTATCCAGCCCCTTTTTCCGATTGCGCATGAAGTGCAATCCAGCCAAAGACTGACGGGTATATATCATGAAAAGAACATTCCAGCCGAGCACATTGAAAAGAGCGCGGACACACGGCTTCAGAGCGCGCATGAAAACCAAAGGCGGGCGCGCGGTGATCAACGCACGTCGAGCCAAAGGGCGCAAGCGGTTGACTCCTTGATCCGGGTTGATCAGCATTTTCCCAAACACACCCGGTTGTTGAATAAACCAAACTACGACCGGGTTTTTAAAAAAAACACAAAAATACAGGACGATTTGTTTCTCGTCCTGATGCATTATTCCTGCGCCGCGGAACACGCCCGACTCGGCGTGGTGGTGTCCAAAAAAGTCAATAAACGCGCGGTGGAGCGCAACCGGATCAAACGCTTGATCCGGGAAACTTTCAGGCGCCACGCTTTGCCCGGGGCGGATTTTGTAGTGATCGCAAAAAAAAACGCAAGCAGGCACAACAACGGTGGTCTGATTGAATCTCTGAACCGGTTGTGGTTACGCGCAACCGCACGGAAACAACACGTCAAGTCATGAACAATTCAAAAAACTTTCTGCTGATTTCATTGTTTTTTCTGGGTTTTTTGCTGTACGTCGAATGGCAGAAGGATTACGCACAACCGCAGAGTCAAGCGCAAGGTGAAACGGTTTCAATCGGAGACACCGCGGCGCTGAATTCGGGCGTGAACGTGCCTGAAGATGTGCCCAGCCCAACGACACCAATCAGCGACGGTGATGTGCCAAGCATAGAGCCTTTGGAGCCCAGCAACACGTCGAAGGCACCCGCGTTGCAAAAAGACGCGTGGATTGGAGACACCGAGCGCGTGGAAACCAATGACTTGATTTTGGAATTTTCTCGCACCGGCGGCACCCTGGTCTACGCCGAATTAAAAAAATACCCGGTTGAAAAGGGCGCGACAGAGAACATCAAACTGTTGCAATACCACACGCAACCGTATTTCGCCAAAAACGGTCTGGCGGGACAACCGCACAACTTTGCCCACAACCTGTTGTTCGACCTCAGCGAAAACCCGGGACGCATCACAGAAGGCCGCGCACAAATCGTGTTCACCAGCCAACAGCCACACGGCACCCTGGTTAAAAGCTATACCTTAAGTGCCGACGGCTACACCATTGAAGTGCAGCAGCGTTTGCAAAACAACACCGATCAACCCTGGACGGTGGCCGAATACCATCAGATTGAACGCAGCAACCCGTGGGCCTCATCGCAGGGCTCATTCAACGACTCCGGCCGCATGTCGTTCAAAGGCGCCGGCTTCTATGACGCCAACGAAGGTTACGAGCGCGTTGATTTTGAAGACATCCGTGGATCCGGCGGCGGCAGTTTTGCCGGCGCGCAATCCGGCTGGATCGCCATGGTGCAGCACTATTTCATGACCGCGGCCATTCCCGGCAAGGACAATGTGCGCATTGAAACCCTGTACAAGGCGGAAAAAACCACCCCGTACATGGTGCGCTATACGGCGCCTGCAAAGAGCCTCCCAGCGCACACAGAAAGAACCTTTACCTCCACGCTATACATTGGCCCCAAACTGCAGGATGACCTGCCGCAAGTGGCCAAAGGTCTGGAGTTGACCGTGGATTACGGCATGTTCACTGTGATCGCCAAGCCATTGTTCTGGCTGCTGGAAAAAATCCACGCCCTGGTGGGCAACTGGGGCTGGGCCATTGTCTTGTTGACGGTGTTGATCAAAGCGCTGTTTTTCAAATTGTCGGAATCGCAATACCGCTCCATGGCGCGCATGCGCAAACTGCAACCGCGACTGACCACACTGAAAGAACGCTACAAGGACGATCGGCAGAAATTCAATGAAGAAATGATGAAGCTGTATCAAAAAGAGAAGGTCAACCCCCTGGGCGGCTGTTTGCCTTTGCTGGTGCAGATTCCGGTGTTCATTGCCCTGTACTGGGTGTTGCTGGAAAGCGTTGAATTGCGCCAGGCGCCCTTCATCCTGTGGTTGCAGGATTTGAGCAGTCCAGACCCCTACTACATTTTGCCGGCAATCAATGCCGCGGCCATGTACATGACCCAGATGCTGACACCGCACCCGGGCATGGATCCGATGCAGCAAAAAATCATGAAGTTTTTGCCGATCGCCTTTTCCGTGTTGTTTGCCTTCTTCCAGTCAGGCCTGGTGCTGTACTGGGCGGTCAACTCGGTGTTGTCACTGGCGCAACAGTGGGTGATCACCAAACGCATTGAAAATCAGGAAAAACCGGCCTGATCCGGACGCAGCGTCGGCCAGGCCATGGCTGAGAACAAAACCACCAAAGACACCATTGCCGCCATTGCCACCGCCCCCGGGGCCGGCGGCATTGGCGTGGTGCGCGTGTCCGGAGCGGATGCCTTTGCGCTGGCGGAAATGCTCAAACGCGGCGTGACCGATGCCGGTGTCGCCATGTTCTGGGACCCA
>JBNLBT010000067.1:0-18929 GCA_050303435.1 Marinicellaceae bacterium | reverse complement strand
TGAGTACAGCGCTCGCGGTGCGGCGACATCATTCAAATCCATGGGCAAAGATCAGATCGCTTTGCGGGGTGTGAAAGCGCCGGTCCACGCGCTGGATGTTGCCCTGCAGATCGGCCACCTGGGCGTACACGTACAGATTCTGTAGATCCAGGGCCAGCGGCTGCTGCAAGACAATTTCATACACACCGTGCGCCACTTGCGTGGCCAGCGAACTCAGTTCACTGCCCGGCGGCAGGCCGTGCACGGTGAAACTGGCCTGCAGGGAAAAGCGGCCCATGTCCAGTCCGGTGTTGGCATCGGCCAGACCGACGCGAATACGGTCCACGCCGCCGCTGTTCAGATTGGGTCTGGGCATGGACACCGTGAGTGTTGGCCGCAACTCATCGATGAACCAGCCACCGTCTGCCGCGTTCTCGATCGGACAGCCCAGATCGATCCAGCGCGCAATGGTCAGTTTTTCATCGCCGCTGAGCCCCGCAATGCCGCCCTGCGGGTGTGCACTCGAGGGCACAAAATCCAGGTCGGCCTGGTTCGGGTGCGCGCCTGCGGGCAAGGTGCCGGCATCGCCGGGCACGGATTCGGTTGGGTGGTCGGCATTGTCCCAGCCGTCCATGCGCTGACCGTACACGTACCAGGTCAGCAGGCTGCGGCGGGCCTGAAAGCGCCGCACGTAGCGGCTGGCATTCTGCTGACGCCACACCCCGTTGCTGATCACCGGCGGGTGGCCCCAATCGGCGGCCTGATCATCGGCCAGGCGCTTGTAGTCGCCCGGCAGGCCCCCGTGCATGGTCAGGTCATTGAGGTTGAGGTTGCCGGCCAGCTGAGCGCCGTTGTGGCAACTCACGCACCGCTGTTGCAGGATCGGTCGCACGTCGCGATAAAATTCCACATCCACCAGCGGCGTCGTGTGCTCGATCAGACCCGGGTCGTCGCCGGGCAGTTCGGCCAGCGTGATCAGCGGGGTGGCGCCGGCCAGATCGGTGGGCACAAAGCCTGCCTGTCCGGCCGCGGTCTGGGCAAAATCCAAAGGCTGCTGGCTGTGCGCATGGCAACCGCCACAATCGGTGCGCACCTCGCCCGGTCGCACCTGATGCCAGGTCTGGGCCATGTTCAGCACCGCGCCGAACCGGTCTATGGTCTGAAAAGTGAAGGGCGTGTCGGCCGGCAGCCGCGCCAGAAAACTGGTGTCCGGATTGCCTTCAGGATCGAGCACAGGTTCTCCTGAGTCGTTGAATTTACGCAAGGGGATTTCCCCGAGAATGCGCAGCCGTTCACGCGCGTGTGAGTCGAACGCCTGTGCGTCGATGTCGCTGTCCGGTTCCATGGCCAGTACGCGCACCGCCCAGATTTCGCTGTCGCTGTACAGACCGGCGTCGGCGCCCTGCGAAGACCAGTTGTCTGAGGTGCCGTTTTCACTGGTGTTGAAGGTGTCGAGGCCGTCAAAATGGGCGTCGCCTTTGCCGGGAAACGATTCGCGCTTGTAGAAACTGCTGGTGCCCACCAGTCCGTAGGCGGTGCCTGCTGGCAGGCTGTCGTGCACAGAGCCGTCGTTCGGCAGCCAGCTCAAATCGTCAGGTTGACTGACGCCGTGCACCGCTGAGTAAGGCACCACCGCGCGCGGCCAGGCTTCGTTGTAGGCCGGGTCATTTTTCAGCAAAATCAGATCGGCCGGCTGCCACACCGTCACGCCGTCTGGAATCAGATACAGGCCGCTGTCGTAATACGGCGTATTGAGGGGGCGCATCAGATCATTGGCCGGTCCCGCTGTCCAGGCCACCAGCAGATCATTGCCGGGCGCGCCGGAGGGGTGCGTGAATTTACCCACCCGTTGCCCGTCGGCACCTTCAGGCGCGGCGTGGTCGTCGTGGTGGGTCATCGGTGTGAGTGGATAAAACCCCCACGGCGTGAACGGCAGTTTGAAGGACGTCGGCCCACAGCCGGAACAACTGGTCAGGGCAATCGGCGGGTTGTCCGCCGGAAAAGCGCTGTGAAATCTCGGCGTGCCCTCGGGCACCGTGGTCGGCAGCCCGTACAGCGCGCCGAAGCCGTTGTTGTTGAGGTTGTAGTAGGCGTCGGCGATCACGTCGCCGTTGCTCAGCTGGGTCATGAAGTGAAACGCGATGGTGCCGCGGGTTGAACTGATCAGCGGTTCCCAATGGCGTCCGTCCGGTTGAATGGTCCAGATGCCCCAGGCCCGGCGGTCGCGCATGCCCTGGGATTCATACGAGGAAAACATCAATCGCCCGTCGCGCAGCACCGTCGGGTGCAAGGCGCTGCCGATGCTCATGGGTGCAATGGCTTCAATGTTCTCGCCGTCGATGTCCATGACAAAGAGTTGCAGGGTGGGATCGGTGAAGGTTTTGGGCGGGGTGAATCCATTGCGGTTGCTGGTGAACGCCAATCGGTCGCCGGGCAGGGGCATGGGTCCGAGGTTGAGAATGCCATAACCGAGTCGGTCGAATCCATTGCCTGGATTCACCGGATTGCTCTCATCCCATTGGCCGACGCCGGTGTTGGGGGTGAATTCGCCGAAGGTCAACTGTTCGATGGCGCGGCTGGGCAAATGCAGGCGATACACGTCGGCGCCCAGCAGCGGCAAACCGGAGCCGCCGACGAGAAACGCCGGTTGCATGTTGTAAAAATAGCTGTAATAAACCCATTGGCCGTCAAATGACATCACCGGATCGGTGACCGCGCAATCGGTGCAGTCGATCAGCACTTCCTCGCTGCCATCGGGGTGCAGCAGCATCAGGTCGGCGCCGGGGTCAATCTGGGCCGGATGAAACACCTCCGGCCAGCGGCTGTTTTGCAGATCGCCAAAGCGCGGCTGGCGCACATAAACAATGTCGTAATCGACCGCCTGCAGGCGAGGCAATGTGGCAAACGCAGGCTGTGTGCTGAAGGCGCACAACAGACCCAAACACGCCGGCGTGGAGCGACGCAATAATTTCAGCAGATTTTTCATGGGAATTCTCGTTGTGTTTATTGGCATGCTTCGTTTCGGGGTGAAGCACTCTCTTTCACAATCGATGCTAACCGGCGCCGTTGTTGGGTCAAGAAAACGACGGTAAAATATTGAATCAGTTCACAAAAATATTCGATTTCAGATTTTTTGCACGGCGCGGTGACGCTTCAGGACACGATGCGTTCGGCCTGGTTGCGCAGCCACTGCATCTGGTGGTTGCTGAAGCTCAGGTTGGCGATGATGCGCAGCCCCGATTGCAGCACCACCAGGCTTTCAGCCGCCTCGGCGGCGTCGGTGGTCGGGTTGATTTCACCGATGATCTGGCCGCGCTGGATTTTGCGCTGATAAAAATCCCGGATGGTTTGAATGCCGCGCTCAACCACGCGCCGAATTTCCTCGTCGTGGGGCGCCATTTCGATCGATGAATTGACAAAAAAACAGCCCGACTGGCCGCGGTTGTGAATCGCGTCGTTGATGGAATAGGAAAAATATTTCAGCACCGCCTGACGCGGTGAAATCAATGCGTCCAGCTTTTCCAGCACCCGCAGGTTTTCAGTGTGATAGTAATTCAGGGCCTGAATAAACAGTTGTTTTTTGTTGCCGAAAGTGGCGTAGATGCTGCCGGGGTTGAGGCCCAGGTGCTCTCGAATGTCCTGCATCGACGTGGCGCTGTAGCCGCGTTGCATGAACAGCTCAGTGGCCTGCGCCAGTTTTTCCCGTTTTGAAAAATTTTTACCCCGCGACATGGCCTGCAAGAATAGTTGATTTGTGCGCGCATGACAACAGATGATTGCGTGGCTTTTTATTTGCGAACCCAGCAAAGATGTGCCATTCGTCCATGTTCAATGTCGAAGGCCGGTGCTAAGATAGGGCGGTTAATTTTCTTACGGTGAATCATGATGCGAAAAACGATGGTGACCTGGCTGTTGATGGCCGCGTGTTCGGCCAGCGCCGATGAGTTTCAGTGGCTCGAAGAAGTCGATGGAGAGAAGGCCCTGGATTGGGTCAAGACACAAAACAAGCGCACCGCCGATGTCTACGCCGAAACGGATTTGTTCAAAAGCCTGTACGCCGAGGCGATCGCCACATTGGACAACGACTCGCGCCTGCCTTCGGTCGATCGCAAGGGCAAGTGGGTGTATGATTTCTGGCGCGATGCCGAACACCCGCGCGGGGTGTACCGACGGGTGGCGGCGAAAGGCTTGTCCAAACCCGAACCCAAATGGGAAACGGTGCTCGACATGGATCAATACAACGCCGACCACGAGGGCCTGTGGGTGTTCAAGGGCATGAGCTGTCTGCCGCCGAAACATCGCAAATGCCTGGTGCGTCTGTCGCCCGGTGGCGGCGATTCAATCGTCCTGCGAGAATTCGACGCGCACAAAAAGCGTTTTGTCGATGACGGCTTTGCCTTGCCCAATTCGAAAATGAACGTGTCCTGGGTGGACGAAGACCACCTGTTCGTGGCCACCGATTTCGGTCCCGGCAGCCTGACCGAATCGGGCTACCCGCGCACCCTCAAACTGTGGCGCCGTGGCACCGATCTTGCAGACGCGGAAACCTTGCTGAGCGTGGATCCAAAAGCCATTTCGGTGTACGGGTTCAGAGCGCGCAGCGCCGGCGGTGACATCGACCTGGTGGGCTACGGCAAAACCTTCTGGACGCAGGCCTACAACTGGTACACCGACGGCGCACTGAAACCGCTGCAACTGCCGGAAACGGCGGTGATCAATGGCGCCTATCAAGGCATGCTGATCGTGTCACTGAAAGACGACTGGACATTCCAGGGGCAAGACTACAGCCGCGGCGAAGTGCTGGTGGCCGCCCCGGCGGTGTGGGCCGGTGAGAAGGGCACGGTGCATCGGCTGATCAAATCCGAAGCGCGCGTGAGCGTCGAGTCACTGGTGGCCACCGACAAAGGCATTCTGGTCAATTTGCTTGACAATGTGCGCGGACGCCTGTGCCGTTACACATTGAATAAGAATGGCGAGTGGGTTCTTGAGCACATCCGCTTTCCTGACAATGGCACTGTGAATGTGGTGAGTGTGGACGGTGGATCATCGGATTTCTATGTTCAATTTGAATCCTTTATCCAGCCGCCGACGCTGTATTACGTGGACGCCGACGATTTGCAGCCCAAAGTGTTGCGCAAACAGGACGACAGTTTTGATGCGTCAAAATACGTGGTTGAACAATTCACTGCAACCTCCAAAGATGGCACGCAGGTGCCGTACTTTCTGGTGCGCGGCAAAGAGGTGAAATTTGATGGCAACAACCCGGTGCACATTTTCTCCTATGGCGGCTTCCGCAATTCCCTGAAACCGTCGTATTCCGGTTCCTATGAACAGCTCTCCGGTGCCTATGGCAAACTCTGGCTGGATCGCGGCGGGGTGTTTGTTTCGGCCAACATCCGCGGCGGCGGTGAATTCGGGCCCGAATGGCATCAGGCGGCGCTGTTGAAAAATCGCCACAAAGCCTTTGAAGACTTTGAGGCGGTGGCCGAAGACCTGATCCAGCGCAAGGTCACCACCGGCAAACGCATCGGCATCGAAGGCCGTTCCAACGGCGGGCTGCTGGTCGGTGCGACCATGCTCAGACGGCCGGAACTGTACGGCGCGGTGATTTGCGGGGTGCCCTTGCTGGACATGCAGCGCTATCACAAACTGCTGGCCGGTGCCAGTTGGGTGGCGGAATACGGCAATCCGGAAGACGCGTCGATGTGGGAATACATGCAAACCTACAGCCCGTATCAAAACCTCAAGGCCGGTCAGGACTACCCCAAAGTGTTCTTTTACACCTCGACGCGCGATGATCGGGTGCACCCCGGACACGCGCGCAAGATGGCGGCCAAGATGGCTTCAATGGGATACCCGTTCTGGTACTATGAAAACATGGAAGGCGGTCACGGCGGCTCCAGCACCAATCAGCAGCTGGCGCGACGCCTGGCGCTGGCCTACACGCATTTGTGGACCCAATTGCAACCGTGATCGAAGCATTGTGCGTATGAAAAAGGCCGACGTGTTGTCGGCCTTTTTTTATTGCGGCGTTGCGTGCGGTTGCTTCAGTCCTTGAGACCCCATCCAAAATCACCGCTGTGCTCGGCCGCCATGGCGGTGAACACCACCCAGGCGGCGACGTTTTGCGCCAGTTCCTCGGGCACAATCTTGTCCAGCGTGTCATTGACGGTGTGGTGGTAGTCGAAATACACGGTGCCGTCCTGGTACAGCCCAGCGGTGGCCATGCCGGCGGTGCGCAGGGGCGATATGTCGGCGCCTGAATAGCCGGTGTTGTCTTTATATTCAATGCCCAGTGGTTGCATCAATGCAGCGATTTGCTGCATCACCGGCACCGCCTCGGCTTTGACCCGGCTGGCCAGTGCGTACACCGGGCCGGCGCCGAAATCGGATTCCGCGCCGATGATGTGTTTGTCCAAGGCGTCTTTGTGCGCTTCGTGGTAGGCTTTGGCGCCGGACAGGCCGTGTTCCTCGTTGGCCCACAGGACCACGCGGATGGTGCGGGCCGGCTGACCGATGTGATCGCGCACCAGCTTGGCAGCGGCCATGGTGATGCCGCAGCCAGAGGCGTCGTCAATGGCGCCGGTGCCCAGATCCCAGGAATCCAGATGGCAGCCGATCAGCACCACTTCCTCTGGCCGTTCACGTCCGGTGATTTCACCGATGACGTTGTGTGAGGTGTATGTCTTGCGCCATTGCGCTTCGATGCGCAAACGCACCTGAACGGTGGCGCCGCGGGCCAGCATGCGTTCAATCTGGTCGGCGTCCGGGTTGGCCAGTGCGGCGGCCGGGATCGGGTCGACCTCTTCGCTGACCTTCATGCCGCCGGTGTGGGCGGTGCGGTCGTCTTCGGTGCCCAGTGAACGCATCAGGTAGCCGCGCGCGCCCTTCTGTGCGGCGACTTCCGGCCCCAGGTATCGGGCTTTGTTGGCGCGGCCGTAGCCGGAGCCGTCTTTTTCCCGGTCCATGCGTTGGGAGATGAAAACGATTTTGTCGCGCAGTTGCTCGGCCGGTGTCTCCAACAAGGCTTCATAGCTGGGCACGTGCACCAGTTCGCCAGTGAGGCCGCGTTTGGGGGTCGCCGGCGATCCGCCCAGCGCGGTCAGCACCAGCGGTTGCGGGTAGGGCGCCAGGATTTCTCCGCTTTCGTGTTCACGCTGCCACGGCGTCAGTTCCACCGGCTCGAGATAGACCCGGTCAAATGCCAGTGCCTTGAACTGACGTTCGCCCCAGGCCACGGCTTTGGCGTCGCCCGGGGAACCGGCCTTGCGCGGCCCGACTTCGGTGGTCAGGGATTCCACCAGATGCCAGGCGGTTTGATCTTGCAGGGCCGCCTCGCGGGCCTGTTCAACCCGTTGCAGAAAGTCTGCGGTGAAATCATCGCCGGCGGCAACCGGCGCGGTGGCGCCCAGGGCGCTGCCCAGGCAAATGATGTGTGTCAGCAATGCTCGCCGCATGGCGTTGATCTCCGGGTGAATTGATCTGGCATTATAGCGGAATGTGGCGCGCGGCGGAATAAAGACCGCGGGCCGTGCAGGACTCAGCTGCGGGTGGGAATCAGCAGCACTTCGCCCACCATGATGTGGTTGTTCTGCTTGTTGTTGATGGCGCGGATGCTATTGACGCTGGTGTTGTTTTTCAGCGCGATGCTGCTCAGGGTTTCGCCCTTCTGCACCACGTGTTTGAGGCCTTTGGCGTTGGCCGCGATCCAGGTGTTGGGCGGCGGGCTCTGGAAGAAGTACTCTTTGATGCCTTCAACGATGCTGGACACCAGCCGGCTTTTGAACGCCGCGTCCTGCAGTTTGCGTTCATCGTCGGGGTTGCTGATGTAGCCCGATTCAATCAGAATCGACGGCACGTCGGGCGATTTGAGCACCACGAAACTGGCTTTACCCAGTCCGGTGCCGTGCAGTTTGGTGACATTTTTCAAGGCCCCGTGTACGGATTTGGCGGCTTTGTGCGATTCTTCCATCGCCGCGTTTTGCGACAAATCAAAGATCACCTGCGAGAGCATGTCGTTTTTGTCTTCGATCTTAACTCCGCCGATCAGATCGGATTCATTTTCCGATTGCGCCAGCCAGGCGGCGGCCTCGGAGCTGGCGCCTTTTTGCGACAGGGTGTAAACGCTGGCGCCGTGCACGCGCGAGTCGGTGAACGCGTCGGCGTGGATGGAAATGAATAAATCGGCCTGATTGTCGCGGGCCTTTTTGAAGCGCTGACGCAGGGGAATGAAATAGTCGCCGCTGCGGATCACCAGCGATTTCATGCCCGGTTGTTTGTCGATTTCGCGTGCCAGATGTTGCGCGATGGACAAGGTGATGTTTTTTTCATGCGCGCCGTTGCTGCCCAGCGCGCCGGGGTCTTCACCGCCGTGACCGGCGTCCACCGCAATGATCACGTCGCGGTCTTTTTTCTGCACGTCGTTGACCACCCGACGCACCGTCTGTTGTTGATGATTCAAGTCCACCACCAGTCGATGCCCATAATCGCCGGTGGGTTTGAGCAGAAAACTCTTGGGTTTCAGTTTTTCATTCAAATCCAGCACAATGCGCAGTTGCTGGTTGGGGTTGAGTGAGTAGCGCAGGCCTTTGATGTCCTTGTTTTTGTCGATTTTCAGGCTTTTTTTCAAGCGCGCGTTTTTGATGTCGATCACCACCCGCGGCGGGTTGTCCAGTTCAAACAACTGGTAGTCCATTTCGGCGCTGATGTCGAACACCGCGCGGGTGTGGTCCGGGCCGGTCCACACGCGCACGCCCTTGACGTCCGCCGCGGGGGCGACGCCACTCAGGGCCAGGGCCAACAGAAAAAATGCGCGTTTTGCCATCATGATGTGCAAAGTCTAAATAAATCGCCAACGATTTTCAAGCAATTTATGATAGATATCATGAATTTAGAGTGTATATCTCATGCGATATGCAAGCTTCGGGTTTTGCCGTCAAATTCGAAGGTCAGTCGGTGGGTGGGTGGCGGCAACACACCGGCGCCTTTTTCCGGCCACTCGATCAGCACCAAATGGCGGCCGTTGAACACCTCGTCGATGCCGAGGTAATGCAGTTCTTCCGGGTCCATCAGACGGTACAGATCCATGTGATAACACGGCCCCAGGTCGCTCTGGTGCAGCTCGTAAAGCGTGTAGGTGGGGCTTTTCACCCGACCGACGACACCCAGGTGTCGCAGCAGGTGTTGCGCAAAGGTGGTTTTGCCGCTGCCCAGATCGCCGATCAGATACAGCACATCGCCGCTGCGCAGGCGCTGGGCCAGTTCGGCGCTGGCGCGGTCCAGCTGTTCGAGCGCATCGATGGCGATGTATTGATTCATGTGTCTTGCAACACGCGGTGCAGTTCATCGGGCAGGTCACTGGCGACCAGGCAGCGACCGCGCGGACTGCTTTGCCCGACCCAGGCGTGCCAGGCGACGCCCAGACAGGCGGCCGCATACGCGCTGTGGCCCTGTGCCATCAGCCCGGCGATCATGCCGGACAACACATCGCCGGCGCCGGCGGTGGCCAGATTGGCTGAACCCAGCGCGCACACACTGAATTGATCGCCGGCACCGATCACGCTGCCGGAGCCTTTCAGCACAGTCACGCATGCGAAGCGATCGCACAGGGCCTGCGTGGCCGCCAGTCGGTCATCCATCACCTCACTCACCGGCCAGTCGAGCAGGCGCGCGGCTTCGGCCGGGTGCGGGGTGATCACGCACTCGGGTCCGAGCGGTTGTGGGTTGTGACTGAGCCAGTTCAATGCGTCGGCGTCGAACACCGTCGGCCGCGCCAGTGCCCGCACCGCCTGAATCATCTGTTCGCCCCAGTCGGCCAGACCCAGGCCCATGCCCACGGCCACCACATCCACCGGCTTGCGCAGCGTCTGCAATGGCTTTGCGACAAAGGCCGCGCTCATCAAGGCCGGTTCATGCAGGGTGATCAAGCCCGCATGCTCCGCCCGGCTCAACACGGTGACGCTGCCGGCGCCGCTGCGCAAACAGGCGGAACCCGCCAGCAGCACGGCACCGACCATGCCGGCCTCGCCACCGGCAATCAGCACGTGCCCGAAGCGGCCTTTGTGTGAATTGTGTCGTCGCGCCTGGCGCAGCGCCGCCAGATGCCGCTGATCGATCAGGCGGGCCGCGGCGGGGATGCCATGAAACACGTCCTCCGGCAGATCCAGGGTGGCCAGCTGCACCGCACCGCTGCAATCGCGGCCGTCGTTGGTGTACAGGCCGGGTTTCAGGCAAATCACCGAAACGGTCATATCAGCGCACACGGCGTGGCCCATGATGGCCCCGGTGTCGGCGTTCAGTCCGCTGGGGATGTCCACCGCACACACCGGCGCCGTTTGCGCATTGATCCACTCGATTGCCTCGGCAAAAACACCCCCCACCGGGCGGTTGATGCCGGTGCCAAAAATCGCGTCGACGACGACGTCCACCGGCCCGTCCGGCCAGTCACTGCGGCAGCGCCCGCCGGCCTGCAAAAACGCGTGCGCGGCCCGTTGTGCATCGGCTGGCAGGGCGTCGATCGCGACCAGATTGCGCAGGTGCACCTGCGCACCGGCATTGATTGCCTGACGCGCGATGACAAAACCGTCGCCGGCGTTGTTGCCGGCCCCGGTGACCACCAACAGGCGTTTATACTCACCCAGTTGCGCGTGCACGGCGGCCCCGGCGCGTTGCATCAGCTGGTATGAATCAATGCCCAGGTGCGCCGCGGCCCGCGCGTCAATCTCGCGGCATTGTTTGCTACAATAGAGGTTTTCCGACATGCCTGCATTTTACCAATGAAGCCCGCGCTTGATAACAACGATTTGGCCAAAAAAATCAAGGCCTGGGGGCGCGATCTGGGTTTTCAGCAGGTGGGCATCAGTGACATCGATCTGACCGACCACGGCGCGCACCTGGCGCAGTGGCTGGCGCGTGGCTTTCATGGCGAGATGGATTACATGCAGCGGCACGGCGAAAAGCGGCACCGGCCAGAACTGTTGGTGCCGGGCACCGCGCGGGTGATCTCGGTGCGCATGGACTACCGCATCGATGGCCTCAAAGATTACGCCGATGTGCTCGATCAACCTGAAACCGGGGCGGTGTCGCGCTACGCCCTGGGGCGCGATTACCATAAAGTATTGCGCCAGCGGCTGCAGGCGTTGTGCGACCGCATTCAGGCGGCGGTGGGCGCGTTTGGTCACCGCGTGTTTGTGGATTCAGCGCCGGTGCTGGAAAAAGCCCTGGCGGAGAAAGCC
This sequence comes from Marinicellaceae bacterium, assembly GCA_050303435.1. Taxonomy (GTDB): domain Bacteria; phylum Pseudomonadota; class Gammaproteobacteria; order Xanthomonadales; family Marinicellaceae; genus JBNLBT01. The sequence goes on along the minus strand of JBNLBT010000067.1, from coordinate 7,716 downwards.
GGGCTGGGCTGGATCGGCAAACACAGCAATCTGATCAACAAGCGCGCCGGCAGCTGGTTTTTTCTGGGTGAGATTTACACCGACCTGGAGTTGCCGCCGGATCCGCCGGCGACGTTCCATTGCGGCAGTTGCACCCGCTGTCTGCAAGCGTGTCCGACCGACGCCATTGTGGCGCCGTTTCAGGTCGATGCGCGCAAGTGCATTTCCTATTTAACGATTGAATTGCACGGGCCGATACCCGAAGCCCTGCGGCGCCCCATGGGCAATCGCATCTACGGTTGCGACGATTGTCAGATGGTGTGTCCCTGGAACAAGTTCTCGCAGCCGTCCGGGGAGGTGGATTTTCAACCCCGCAATGACCTGGATGAACCGGCCTTGCTGGATTTGTTTGCCTGGGATGAAGATGAATTTTTGCGCCGCACCGCCGGTTCGCCAATTCGCCGCATCGGCCACACCCGCTGGTTGCGCAACATCGCTGTGGCGCTGGGCAACTGCCCCGGCAGTGAGGCCGTATTGACGGCGCTGCAAGACCGCTTGCCGGCGGCCGATGCTTTGCTGACCGAACATCTGCATTGGGCGATCGCAGAGCAGCTTAGCAAACTTGCACTGGCCGGCGCCTCTTGATGGGCGGTGGGGCGGAGAAAAAAAACCCGCGTCGATCCGGACGCGGGGGTTCTGTAGGCGGGTTGACTTTGCGCACACGTGCGGTGAACCTTAAATCCATTTCACAGGCAACGGCGGGTCAGGCCGTGCAAATCCTTCTCATGTATTGTTGACCATGGGAGGTACCCTTGAAATCAAACGATGCCCTGACGGTGCAGGGGGTGCCCCTGCATGCAAAACTGTAAAGCGCAGGGTGTCATCAATGTGTAACATTTTTTTCTCAAATGGCCTGTGCGCCTGCGCTGAATTGACAGCGCCGGATAAAATACCGACAATGGCCGCATGAATTCTCCACAACAGTCCATGGCGCATTGGCGCGAGCGCCTGCAGGCCGGCGGCACGGGTGTCCTGCGCTTTGTGCGCGATGTGTCCAGGCGATTTGTCGACCAGGAAATTTCCCTGGCCGCCAGTTCACTGACCTACACCTCGCTGTTGTCCCTGGTGCCGTTCATGTCGGTGCTGGTGACGGTGTTCTCCGCCATGCCCTTGTTTGACGACATCTTTCAGACGCTGCAGGATTTCATTTTTCAGAATTTTGTGCCAGCCACCGGTGAGGTGTTGCAGACCCACATCACCGATTTCGTGGCCCGTGCACGCGGTTTGACGGTGAGCATGTCATTGATTGTGTTTGTGACCTCCATACTGATGATCCACACCATGGAAAAGGCGCTCAACAAGATTTTCGGCTCGCAATCACCCAAGCCCCTGTTAAAGAAAATCACCATCTATTGGGCGGTGCTGACGCTCGGCCCCCTGCTGGTTGGCGGCGGCTTCGCCCTGACCTCCTTTGTGTTGCAATATTCGGCCCTGCAGGACGTGCGCACCGCGTTGTTGAAAGGCCTGCCGGTGATCACTTCGGCGCTGGGTTTTTTCATCATTTATCTGCTGGTGCCGAACAGCCGGGTGCGCTGGAAAAGTGCGTTGTTGGGGGCATTGGTGGCGGCCACCCTGTTTGAAATCAGCAAGCGCATCTTTGTCTGGTACGTCAGCACCTTCCCGGGGTATCAGCAGGTCTATGGTGCCCTGGCGACCATCCCGTTGTTTCTGATCTGGCTCTACGTATCCTGGAACATCGTGTTGCTGGGCGCGGTCCTGGCCGCGGCCCTGGATTCATCGCGCTGGCGCGCCAAAGTGCAGGGCTACGATCCGGTGATGCGTCTGCTGGTGGTGTTGAACGTGCTGCGCCTGTTGCGTCAGCAGCGCAAACACGCGCGCACCGTGTCGCACGCCGATCTGCAATCGGCCATGCCTTCGGTGCCGGACGATGAATTGGACGACCTGTTGGAATGGCTGGAAGCAAAAAACATTGTTGAAAGAAATCGCGAAGGCGAGTATCTATTGTTGCAGGACCTGAGAAGTCTCACTTTCAGGCGCCTGTACCGCGCAGGCCAGTTTGCCCTGCCCATGGAAGGCGGAGATGAGTACCGTGAATTTGCGCCGTTGTTGCAGCGCATCGACTCCGCCATGAAAGAACTGAATGAACAAAGCATTGAACAGATATTGAGTGAAGTGAAATCATGAAAACAAGTGTACAAATCGGCCTGCTGGGCCTGCTGATCAGCGTGAGTGCGTGCAGCGAAGTGGACTCCAACGACGCCCCCATCGAACAAACGGCCGGCGCCGCCGCTGATGACACCGGTGCAGAGCGTCAGGTTGCGGAGGGCCCCGTGGAATTCACCCTGCCTGATCTGGATGGGCGCAACGTGAATCTGTCGGATTATCGCGGCAAATTTGTGGTGGTGAATTATTGGGCCACCTGGTGCGCCCCCTGCCGCAAGGAAATCCCTGAATTCATCGAGTTTCAGAATGCCCACGAGGACGTGCAGATTCTCGGCATCGCCTATGAAGACGCCGAAGTGGGCAAACTCAAAGCCTTCACCGATGATTTCAACATCAACTACCCGATTCTGACCCTGGACGTGTATGACCCGCCGGAATTTGCCAAAGAAGGCGGTCGGGGATTGCCCACCACCGTGGTGTACGATCGACAAGGCCACAAACACGCGATGCGCATCGGTCCGGTGGATGGCGAAGAGTTGCATGCCCTGGTGTTTGGAGATTCTGCAACGCCGCAGGCGGTCGCCGAAGACTGAACGCTTTCTGTTTGCGCAGCGCGTGTGCGGTGTGCACATGCGCCGCGCGGTCGTATCATTCAGAAATGTTTTGCAGCATTTGAATTGATTTGAAAACGCCTGTTTACGAAATCAATCGTTGTGTGTATACTCTTACTACGTCATTAATCGTAATAAGAGTATTTGAATGAAATCACTGACCATCTCAAGCCTTCTATTATTCACCCTCCTGACCATCGGCTGTGCTTCCAACGGGGCGCGCCACAACCATCACGCTGAAGCCATCAAGCAGGAAGACAGAGAAATGCGATGTGTTAAAAAACACGGCATCGGCAGCAATCTGCCACCGCGCAGCTGCTTCCGCAAAGACAACGAAGACAAAGGCGAATAAGCCGACGTTGTACGCGCTGTCAGCACGTGCTGGCAACTCGACCGGCGCAGATCAGTCCGAATAAAGAAAGAGGCGCTTTCGACCAGACAATCGGGCGCCTGTTTGCGTTCGCTTTGGCGCCAAGCGCGCAGGCATTTGGCGGATCGGCGGCGTCGGCTTGACACCACATGGATGAAGACCAGCAGGCCAGGCATCCACGGGCCAATTAAAGGCCGGAATTGCCGGCCTCTGGCAGTTGCCTGTCGGTGATCTGATGAGCCTTGGGCTTAGAGGAAAAATATTTTCATGTGGGCCGACATATATTATGTACGAATAATAAGGTATATGATATATTCATAGGTACGTCTAATATCGTACATCAGGTGAAACATGAAGAAATCCTACTATTTACTTGCGCTGATTCCGGCACTGGCCCTCACAGGCTGTCAAAGCCACTCCTCGCACAACGTCAAGCGCAGCACAGACTTGCGCGTGTCTCTGGATGCCAAACAGGCGGCCGAAGACAACGAGCTGGAACAAATTAAATGCGTGCGGGAACGCCGCCTTGGCACCAACCGCATGGTGCTGAAATGTGAAACTGTGGCGGAAATTGAAGCCAACGAACGTGCCACTGATCGCATCAAAAACAACATGATGCATCAAACCGGCATGAAAAATGCTGAGCAGGGGCGTCAGCACATCACCGGCAAAGGGCCGCAGTGATCAAATAATCCGAAGGGCTCTTTGCATTGCGCCGCAGGCGCCATTCAGCAATGCACCAGGCTGAAGAGTTTTTGCCCCGGGTCGTCGTGACGCATGAACGCTTCACCGATCAGGTAGGCGTGAATGCCCCATTCCGCCAGTTGATGGATGTGTGCGCGGCTGTGGATGCCGCTTTCACTGATCACCAGTCGATCCGCGGGCACTTGCGCCGCCAGTTCGCGCGTGGTCTCGAGTGTTGTCACAAAGGTGTTGAGGTTGCGGTTGTTGATGCCGATCATCGGCGCATCCAGGCGCAGTGCGCGCTGCAATTCGTGCGCATTGTGCACCTCAATCAGCGCGTCCATGCCCAGCGCACAGGCGGCATCGTAACAACGGCGCAGTGTCTCGTCGTCCAGCACCGCAGCGATCAGCAGCACGCAGTCGGCGCCCAGTGCGCGTGACTGGGCGATTTGCCACACGTCGACGATGAAATCCTTGCGCAGCACCGGCAGGGTGACCGCGGCGCGGGCCGCCTGCAGATACTCATCGTGCCCCTGGAAAAAATCGCGGTCGGTGAGCACCGACAAACACGCCGCACCGCCGGCGAGGTAGGATTGCGCGCAGCGCACCGGGTCCAGGTTTTCACAGATCACGCCTTTGCTGGGCGAGGCTTTTTTGATTTCTGCTATCACCGCCGGTTGCGCGGCGTCCACGCGGCGTTTCAGGGCGCGATAAAAACCGCGTGGCGGCTCTGCGGATTGAATCGCGTGGTGCAGTGTCTGATCGTCGTTGCGGGCTTTTTCAGCGGCCACTTCGGCGTGTTTGCGGGCAACGATGCGTTCAAGAATGGTGGGCATGGATGTGTGCCTTGAGTTGTTGCAATGCGTCCCAGCCGGCGCCGCTTGCAAGCAGTTGCTGCGCGTGCTGCACGCCACTGGTCAGGTTGGGGTCGATGCCGGCCACGTACAGGGCGGCACCGGCGTTGAGGGCCAACAGATCGGCGGCCGGACCGGCGGCGCCGCGCAGGGCCTGTTCAATCAGTTGCAGGGATTCGGCGGCGTTGTTCACCACCAGGGATTCGACCGACTGGCTGCGCACACCGAAATCTTCAGGACGCACCGTGTACTCTCGAATCTGCCCGTCGCGCAGTTCGGCCACATCGGTTGGCGCGGCCAGGGAAATTTCATCCATGCCGTCGTGCGAATGCACCACCATCACATGCTCTGAGCCCAATTGCTGCAACACTTCGGCCACCATCGGCAGCCACCGGCGGCTGTACACGCCCATGATCTGGCGCCGCGTGCCGGCCGGATTGGTTAAAGGGCCCAGCAGATTGAACAGGGTGCGCACGCCCAGTTGTTTGCGCGCCGCCACCGCGTGCCGTGTGGCGCCGTGATGTGCCGGTGCAAACAGAAAGCCGATGCCGCAGGCGTCGATGCAGTCGGCCACCTGCTGCGGTTCCAGTTGCAATGGCACACCGGCCTGTTCCAGCACGTCGGCGGAGCCGGTCGATGAAGACACCGAACGGTTGCCGTGTTTGGCCACCCGTGCACCGCCGGCCGCAGCGATGAACGCCGCCGCCGTGGACACGTTGAACAGCGACAGGCCGTCGCCGCCGGTGCCGCAGGTGTCAATCAGGTGTTCCTGGCTGACCTGAACCTGGGTGGCGCGTTGGCGCATCACGGTGGCGGCTTCGCGGATGTGCGCAACCTGTTCGCCGGACACTTTCAGCGCCATCAGCAGGCCGCCGATCTGCGCGTCACCGGCCTCGCCGTCCATGATCTGGTGCATCACCCGTTGCATCAGCCCCTCGGGCAGATCGCGGCGCTCACCCAAGAGTTCAAGGGCCTGTTGAATCGGACTGCTCACGCGCCGTCCAGAAAATTCTTGAGCATCTGATGACCATGTTCGGTGAGAATGCTCTCGGGGTGAAATTGCACGCCACTGATGGCGAAATCGCGGTGACGAAATCCCATGATTTCGTCCAGTGTGCCGTCTGCGTTCTCGGTCCAGGCCGTCAGCTCAAGGCATTCAGGCAGGCGTTTTGAATCAACCACCAGCGAATGATAGCGGGTGGCGGAAAACGGTGTTTCCAGGCCATGAAACACGTCCATTCCTGTGTGATGGATGTCTGATACCTTGCCGTGCATGATGGCGCTGGCCTTGATCACATGACCGCCAAACACCTGACCGATGGACTGATGTCCCAGGCACACGCCCAACAAGGGAATGCGGCCGGCGCAGGCGCGGATCAGGTCCATGGAAATGCCGGCCAGATCGGGGTTGCACGGCCCCGGTGAAATGACCACACGGTCGGGCTTGAGTTCCAATGCCTGGTCCACTGTGATCTCGTCGTTGCGACGCACTTCAACCGCTTCACCCAGTTCACCGAAATACTGTACCAGGTTGTAGGTAAAGGAATCGTAATTGTCGAGCATCAACAGCATGAACGGGCCCTTGGAAAAATCGTTCATTGTACGCAACGGTGCGCCCTTTGGGAACAAAAAAAAAACGGCCGCAAGGCGACCGTTTTCTTTTTACATGGACTGATGAGAATCAGAACTGGATGCTGGCCCTGAGGTAGGCGAACATGCCTTCCGGGTCGTAAGTTGACGGATCGTAGCCGTTCAGGGAGCAGCTGTAACAGGTCGGCGGCTCTTTGTCGAACAGGTTGTTGACCCCCAGTTCAAACTGGATGTTTTGCCAGGTCGGGAACAGCACCTGCACGTCGTGATAGGTGGTCGAACCCAGCTCATTCAGGCGGTTGTCCGGGTCCGAACACAGGCCCAGTTCAGCCAGGCCATTGGCGCTGCCGTCCAGGAAATCCGAACACACTTCAGTCAGGCTGTTGATGTGGCGCAGACCCCAGGTGACTTTCCAGTCGTTGGAGCTCCAGCTGACGTACAGGTTGGAGGTCCAGTCGGGGATGCCCGAATCGTTGACTTCAATGCCGTCCAGGTCACGCGCGACAAAGCCGGCGGCGTTGTTGGCCGGGTTGATCTCGGTGTACTCATCGACGAAAGAATTGTTCCAGCTGGCTTCCAGCACACCCCAGTCAAAGTCCGGAGAAGTCCAGTGCACATTGAAATCCACGCCGCTGGTTTCGATGCCACCGATGTTGGTCAAGGTGTTGCTGAAGTTTTCAATGTTGCCGAAGCCGTCGCGGGTGAAGGCGTCACACAGCACGTCGCTGGGCGTGGTCGCGCAGGTGTTGAGAATCAACTGCGCATCCACCGCCTGAATCGCGCCTTCCAGTTCAATGTCGTACCAGGTGACTTCGAAATCCAGGCGCCGCGACCAGGACAGATCCTCGGCCCAGGCCGGTGAATACACCAGACCGAAGGTCAGGGTGTCGGCCTCTTCCGGCACCAGCGCCGGGTTGCCGCCTGTCAGCGTGGAAATTTGCGGGTTGGTTTGCTGATAGCCATCCGGTACACCGGCGCAACCGGGCAGGTTGGGCGTGGTGTCCGGCACGCCGTCGTCGTTGGTGTCGACGGAGTTGCACGGGTCGTTGATGGCGGCATCAAAACGCGCCTGGGTGCCGAACAGCTCACCGATGGACGGCGCGCGCAGGCCTTCGGCGAAGGTGCCGCGGAACAGCCATTCGTCGTTGGGCATGTACTTGAAGCCGATCTTGCCGGTGGTGTCCGAACCGGAGGTGCTGTAATCGGAGCTGCGGAAAGCCAGCGACACGTCCAGCAATTCGGCGCCGGGGCGGTCGGCCAGGATCGGAATCAGGAATTCCGCGTAGTATTCGTCGACGCTGAAGCCACCAGAGGTCGGGCTGGCGGGTACGCCATTGCTTTCACCGGCCACCACGATCGCGTCCGGCTGGAAAAAGCCGTCTTTTTTGCGGTATTCGTAACCGAAGGCCACCGACAGCGGACCGGCCGGCAATTCAACCAGTTC
>JBNLBT010000066.1:0-19245 GCA_050303435.1 Marinicellaceae bacterium | reverse complement strand
GTTTCCTGATCGGAGCTCACCGTCACCAGCCGTTGTTGCGTCGACTCTGTGTTGCTCCAATCTGAGTCACTGACGCGGATGAGGGTTTCTACCCAATCCGACTGGCCACCGGCAAAGCTCGCCGTTGCGCGCATCTGATAGCGCCCGGCCGGCAGCGGCGACAAACGGCAGGTGGCTGCATTCACCGGTTCGCATGGAACCTGTGTGTACGGCTCGGGTTGTTTTTCATGTGGTGAAGATGCCGGTCGGATTTCTGCAATCAACCCGTCGATGCCGTGACGTTCCCCGAGGTGATCCACCAGCACATGAGACACTTCAATGCGCTCGTTTTGTTGATACAGCCATTGATCCAGGGACACCCCAAGAAAATAATCCTGCTGCCGATAGCGCAGTCGCACCGGCTCGGAATACACCCAGTCGACATTGCGCGTGCGCAAACCCGCGTTTAGCAACAGTTCGCCAAAACGGATGTCACTCTCCGGCGCCACGTAATCCACCTGCAATTGCCCCGCCGCGTCGTACGACTGATTCAGCATAAAAGCCTCTTCACTGTGGTAATACGCTTCGCCTTGACGAAAGGTGTAATCCCGATACGCTGGAAACACTTCAGCAAGGTCCAGGGGCCGCAAATCACCGGCCACTTCCCCTTCGCCCAGCGCCACTGGACCGCCGGAATAATACGCCGCCTGCGCGCGCAAGGGCACAACCTCATCACCGCGCACTTCGCTGACATCGGTGGACAGACTCACCCGATACGGGCTGGTCTTGAAATCCGACACCCTGAAAGTGATCTGGGCACTGATGTCCGTGGTCGAGTCCTCCGCATCGGCTGGAAACAACACCAGACTGTAAAACCCCGTGCCGGCAGATTCCGGCAAGGTAAATTGCCCCGAATACCCGCCCATGGCGTCCAGCGATTCGATGTCGACCTGGTAAAAGCTGTCGCAATCGGCGTCATAACACCAAACATCAAATTGGCCGGAAGTTTCCATGTCTGCATTGACGAACAGCTTCAAAGGCCCAACATGCTCAGGTAACACAAACTCACGGTCCTTTTTGCGCCGTACATACAGTTGAAAGCGCACCCGTTCACCGGGCCGGTACAGGGGCTTGTCTGTGAGACCGACGGCCAGGTAATCGCCTTCGTCCATCAATTCAAAATACCAGTCTTCGGACGGCTCATCGATGAACTGATCCACATCAAATCCCGACAGGTCGGTCAGTAGCGCCGGGCCTTGCGGTCCATCGATGTGCAGCGCATACTGTGCGTCGTGCAACAGCCCATCGCCCGGCCCGGCCCTGTCAAAGCGCACAGTCAAATACTCATCGCCCTCCAGATCAATGTATTCCTCGGGCCCTGTGATGCCGGCGATGCCACGCGCATCCGTTCGCGCCCGGTGCGATTCACCCCGAAAATCAAAACGCAGCCGCTCGCCTTCTATGGGCTGCGCGCTGACCCGGTCGCTGAGCTGCACCGCCAGACCTCCCAACTGATCTTTGATGGCCAGCTGGTAGGGCAGCGTTTGCACCTTGAAAGGCCATCTGAATTGCCCGTGCATGCGCAACTCACCGGTCACATTCAATAAAGGGACATCCAACTTCGGTGCATCGATGGTGAAATCAACCACTTCATTCAATTCTCCGCCAATTTGAACGTCTTGCCAGGCATTGTCCTGCGTTGAGACGCCGTTGAGGCTGGCGTATTTGATCTGCACTTGAGACACGTTGACGGCCCGGCCCTGAATCACCGTGGAGATGGCATCGGCCACGATCAGCCGGTTGGACTGCGACAACACAACGCGGGGCCTGAGCATCGGCTGAATGTCCAGTTCGAGCGTGCCGAGCTCTAGTTGACGGCCGTAAATGTCCGTCAAACGCAACAGACAGGCACTTGAAAATGCCGCGGCACCCTGGATGGGCACGATCAGCATGTGATTGTCTAAGTATTGGTGTTCCACTGGCACGCCTTGCAGCGCAGTATCACACCTCTGCACCCCATCTGGAGCCAACCGGGCACTCAGTTCAATGTACAACAGATCGCCGTCGAAGCACGCATCCTGACTGTGCTGCTTTTGCCAGATCGCATCGTCCCATTCGCCTTCTTCACGCTCCTCGCAAAACACCCTGTTCACTGTCCAGGGCAGCGCTTGCACAGCCGTCTCATGAGTCAAACGCTCAGACTCCACCGGTCCATCCTTGGCTCGCAAGCCGGGATCAATGTCTAAATGGTAGGTTAAGCCCTCATGCAAGTCGCCTTGGGGCTCAACAATTAATGTTTCGATGTCGTTCCGCCAGTAGAGGTGTTTGCGGTGCGCAGTATCCTCGCTCAGTTGTAAAGCCACGCGATGATCGCCGCTGCGCAACCACAGGCGTCCTGCGAGACTATCTGTCAACACGGTCTGGTGAAACTTCAGCGCCAGCACCGGTCGCTTGTATGTCGGCCAGGTCAATGGATGAAAATTCCACACCTCGATGGGTTCATAGACCACGGCGTGAGAAGATTCAGGCCAGGCGCGATTGCCTTGATCGAACAGGCCGGCGCCGATGTCCACCCGATAGGTCGTGGCCGATTGAAACGGGTGTTCCGGCTCATCATTGGTCCAATCCGCCTGCGTCCGGCACACCAGGCTGTAGCGATCCAGCCACACCCAGTCGCAGTCGACCGTCGGCTGGATGCGCACGGGTAAAGCCGTGGCTGGCAGTGGTTGCATGGGTGTATCGAAGACAAGCTTCAATTGATCATGCGCTGCGGTCAACCGCACCGATCGATCCCCCGCCTCGCGGGTGCCACCGGCACCACCCCGACAGCCGATCTGGCTCACAACCACCAGTCCCAACAGCATTGCACGAAAAATCCAGCGGTTCATGACCCGCACCCCGTGTGATTATCTGACGCAATTGGGACACGCCCTCTGGCTTCATTGCACGTTTCAAAACCATACAACGCAGCAACACACAGGTGGATAAACAGGCTCACACGCATCATGACTTTCTCCTTGGGTTGATCGGGTTCTGGACCGGATTGACACAAACACAATTAAACAGGCTGTTGTGCCGTTCGCAGACGCGAACAAAGATCCGGCCATTGGCCTATGGTAGCACAGCCATTGACCAACGCCTGCATATTGTGCGGGCCCGGATCGGCTGCGCTGTGTTGCCTAACGGCGATGTCTTGAACCGGCTGTTGCGTGACCCGTTATACTCTGAACATTGTTGATTTTCATGCCGGCGCAAAAGGATTGCTTGCATTCTGCGCATTTACCCGCATAATACGCAGTCTATTAACACAGACGACCAGGCCTCAACGCATCAACGAGTCCCCGGGATCGCGCTTCAACGCTTCATCTCTCTTCTGAATTTCTTACGCAGCCCCATTGGGCATGGATTCACACGGCAGATTGGAAACCGGCACAGCACGAGGGGCCCTCTACGCACGCCTGATCAGGACAACAAACAATGAACAACAAGCAAACCGTTCTGTTTTCAGAACTCGGTCTCAACGGCGCCCTGGTGGACGCCGTGCAACAACAGGGCTACGACAGCCCCACGCCGATTCAGGCGGCCGCCATTCCGGCCATACTCAAAGGCCTTGATGTGATGGCTGCGGCGCAGACCGGCACCGGCAAAACCGCCGGCTTCACTTTGCCGCTGCTGCACCGGCTGCACCTGGGCCAGGCGGCCGGCGCGAAAAAACCGCGCGCACTGATTTTAACGCCCACGCGCGAGCTGGCCGCACAGGTCACCGACAGCGTGGTCAATTACGGCGCCAATCTGGCCCTGCGTTCAGCGGTGGTGTTTGGCGGCGTGGGCATCCAGCCGCAAATCAAAAAGCTGCAGCGCGGTGTGGACGTGCTGGTGGCCACACCGGGTCGTCTGCTGGATTTGCATCAACAACGGGCAGTGGACTTCAGTGCACTGGAAACCCTGGTGCTGGATGAAGCCGATCGCATGCTGGACATGGGCTTCATTCACGACATTCGTCGCATCATCAAGCTGTTGCCAACGCAAAGGCAAACATTGATGTTTTCCGCCACCTTTTCCGACGAAATTCGTCAGCTGGCGCGCGGCCTTTTAAATCGGCCGGAGGAAATTTCCGTGACGCCGCCGAACAGCACGGTCAAATCGGTGCGCCAGTGGATCCACCCGGTGGACAAGAAAAACAAATCCAACGTGCTGGCCGATTTATTGCACACCCACCAGTGGCCGCAGGTGCTGGTGTTCACGCGCACCAAACACGGCGCCAACCGCCTGACTCAGCAGTTGGCCAAACGCGAACTGCCGGCCGCCGCGATTCACGGCAATAAAAGCCAGTCGGCGCGCACCCGCGCACTGGCGGATTTCAAGAAAGGCAAAATTCAGGTGCTGGTGGCCACTGACATCGCCGCGCGCGGCATCGACATCCATGAGTTGCCGCAGGTGGTGAATTTTGATCTGCCCAATGTGGCCGAAGACTACGTGCACCGCATCGGCCGCACCGGCCGCGCCGGTCGCGACGGCGAAGCGATGTCGCTGGTCAGCGCCGATGAACACAAGCAGTTGCTGGCCATCGAACGCCTGATCGGACGGGTGTTGCCGCGGGAATACGTCGATGGTCACGAACCGGTGCATGAATTGCCGGCATCAAAAACGGCGGTGCAGAACGCGCCGAAAAAATCCAACAACAACGGGCGCCGAAAAAACCGCAAACCCACGGGTCAAAAACCCAACGCTCAGGCACACAATCGCTCGCGCAACGGGCAGGCGCCGCGTCGCAACAAACGCAACCGCCGTCGCCAGAAAACCGCCGCTGCGGGTTAAACGTCTTTTAAAGAATTCAGTCGGTGGCCATCTGCACCAGTTTGGCCACCGTATTGAGGTTGCGGCCGGTGGCCACCTTGCACGCCGGCACGGTCATCTTCGATGCGCCCATGCCGTTGGGGTAATGCACGTACAAGGTCCGCTCAATCAATGTCAGTTGCTCGTCCTTTCGGTGCCGCGCCTCTGCAATGATGTCATCACCCGGCGGATCGGCAAAGAAATACACCAGCAGCTGATTCGGCGCCGCATCGGCGTAGGGATTCTCATCCAGCACCTGTTGCATTTCCTCTGCGCTGCGCAACAACACACCGACCGGTTTGCCGGCATAGACCTGCAATCGCGCTTCCAGTCGCTCAATGACTTCATCGGCGCCGGCTTCTGAACGCAACACCACATTGCCACTGGCGATGTAGGTTTGCACGTCGATGAAACCCAATTCAGTGCACATGGCGCGCAATTCAGCCATCGGCAATTTGCCGGTGCCACCGACGTTCACCGCACGCAATAAAACCACCCATCGATTCATGCTGTTCTCCTGCAAAGCATCATGAGTCATCACTGCTCAAGTAACCGTATAAACTTTCAATGACCTGCGCCATGCGCCGATAGTCCAAGGTGTCTGGCGTGTCGCTCAGTTCATGGTAGTGGGGGTTGCGGTAAAACGCCGTGTCGGTGATCATCACCGCCGGCAAGCCCACAGCCCAGAAATTCCTGTGATCGGAGAAATCCACGCCAGGCACCCAGCTCGGCGCGTTGATTGAGTACACCGGCAACTCGGTGTGCGCCTGCATGCCGCGTTTGATCGACGGGCCCAGGTTGGAGAACAAATGATCCACCACCAGAATGTAATTGCCCTGATCAGGATAGATCAGACTCATCCCCGGCGCCGGGTATTCCTGATCATCGGGCTGATCATCAAAGAAGCCAATCATTTCCAGGGCGATCATGGCAGCCACTTCGCTGCCGTCATCCTGCAGGCGCTGCGCCAGGTGGGCACTGCCCATGCGCGCGCTGGCAAAATGCGGCGGTTCTTCCAGGCTCACCGCGGCCAGCAGAATGCGGCGCGTTGGCGGCCGCTCGGCCAGCAGTTGCCCCAGCGCCAGCAAACCGGCCACGCCGCTGGCGTTGTCGTCGGCACCCGGCGTGGCGCCGGCGCTGTCGTAGTGCGCGGCCACCACGGTCAATGGCCCATCGACCGGACCAAACTCCACCAGCACATTGCGGTGCGTTTCATCCGCCACATCAAAGCGCTGGGTGTCAACACGGCCTCCGGACAAGGCCGTGAACCGATGCGTCAGCCAGTCGGCCACCGCGTTCAGATGGTCCATGTGATCCACGCTGCGCGGGTAGTGCGTCTGCACCAGGCTGTGCACATCCGCGGCCAGTGACTCGGGATTAACCCGCGGTGTGGCGTTTGCATTGGCGCCGCCGGAGAACCACGCCGGGCGCACCACCAGATACACCGTCAGGGCCAGCAAGATCAACAGCAACAGCAAAGCTCGGACGATTCGACGCGTCCATGTAACGGTGGACAATATTGACTCCAATAGATCTCAAAGGGCCCATTCTACGTCACCGCTGTGCAGCGCTCAAGCGCGATTGAGCGCACGGGTGCGGGCGGCGACTTGACGGCGGGTGGCGCGTGCGGTGAAAATGAAATCATTCCACCTTGACTGCTCAGGAGAATCCATTGAAATACCAAAACACCCTCACCGTTGAGGTGCCGCTGTCGCGCTTTGTTGAATTGATGCACAACCCTGAGAACATGCCGCACTGGCAGCGCGGCCTGGTTTCTTTCGAACCGCTCAGCGAGGACAGCGAAGCCGTGGGCGCGCAAATGCGACTGACCTATCAAATGGGCAAGCGCCGCCTGGTGATGACCGAAACCATTGTGCGCAACGACAAGCCGCATCATTTTGACGCCACCTACGAAACCAAGGGCGTGTGGAACCGGGTCAACAACCGCTTCGACGAAGACGGGAACGGGCACACCGTGTGGCGCTCAGAGTGCGAATTCCGTTTCTCTGGGTTGATGAAAGTGATGTCCTGGTTCATGCCGAAATCGGTCTTCAGCAAGCAGTCCTGTCAGTATATGCAGGATTTCAAACGCTTTGCCGAAACCGGCGAATCGGTTGGCAATGCAGCGACAAAGGGCGCATAGTTAACTCTGCCCAGGCAACCAAATCTTAACAGCCGGTGTGCTATGGTTGATCCCGGCGAGTTTGTGTTAAAGGGGCATGAACCGCTGCACACACACCGGAGAGATTCATGAAAAAATTGATGTTAGCGGGCCTGTTGGGCCTGATCACCGCCACCGCAGCGCAGGCCAGAGCTTGTGACAGAACCGTTTGTTATCAAGCCTATGCAGAATGCTTGCAGCAGGGCGTGCCACAAGCGACCTGCTATCAGGCGTACCTCGCCTGCGTGCGCGATCAATGCAGCGCGTCGTGAGTTGAGATGTCCAGACCGGGCCATGGGTCCGGTCCAGGGCAGGAAATGACCGCAGTTTTTTCACCTGCAGTGGCCTCAGCTGCAGCCTTCCAGGGATTCAAATAGCCCGGTCCATTGCAACGTCTGCATGTTGTGAATGTAGTGCTGATTGGCTTGGCGGATGCTCTCTTCGATGCCCAGCAATTGCTTCGGCATGGTGAATTGAATGTCCACTTCCTGTGGTCGCCGTCCATTGGAATTGTTGATCATGTCGCGAATCTGCAGAAAGAAACTTTCCGTGGTCTGCACCAGTTCCAGCGAGGAATTCCTCAGCCGTCTGAACACCACGCACCACGATTCATCCGGGATCACTGAATTGATCGACACTTCCCAATCGTACAGAGACTTCAAGGCCACCACCAGCTGATTGCTGACCGCCAGCAGGTCCTGTGAGCGGTCCTCGTTGTAGTGTTGATTCCACACCCGCCTGAAATCAATTTCATAGGTGCTTTTGACGTAATTGAACAAGGTGACAAATAACTGCAGTTTGTCGGCGACGAAATCAGCGCACTCTTCCGGGAACAGGATTTCATCCGCGTGCCGGTGGATGTTCGGCAATTCGGCAAAATCGCGCTTGATTGAAGAAATGCCTTCCAGAATGGCGTCAACGCTGTGCTGGGTGTGGGTGGTCATCAATTCTGTTTTCATTGAAAGCTCCTTGGGATCTGGTCTTCTGTACTGTGGTTCTGTGTTTTGTCCCGGCGTTTAATTCACCGTGTTATTTGTATCATTTATGTCTCTTATTATTGTGAACTCAGCGACAGAATCAAGCGTTTTGGGCGTTTCAAAAGTAAACAATGGTTACACATTCGCGGGAGATGTGGCCCAGCGCCACGCCCGGCGTTTTTTCATTGCCCAACACAGGCTGTGAATGCGATTCAGGAAAAAAAGACGCCCCTCGAGGCACTGCAAATACGGCTGCACGGGTATAATGGCGTCAATCATTTGCACAGGTGATCGCATGAATCTGGACACACTCAAACGCGCCGAAGCCGATTTTCTCAACACCTATCCCGGCGGCTTCAATCACCCGGAGATGCAGGCCATGGGGCGCAAGCACAAAATGCAGCAATCGGTGGAGTTCGCGCAACAGGCGTTTGCAGCGGACGCCTTCCACTCACCGCAGGCCGTGGTGCAGGACATGGTGCGTGCGGTGAGCCGCTCCAGCATGGTGTCCATGTTCGAAAAACCCCGCTTCAGGGACGCGGCCCAATCCCTCGATGCCGGCGCAACGGAACGCCTGAGTGGCGCGCTTGCCGATCTGCTGCACGGCGATCAGGCGGCCGGCTTTGAGCGCATGGTGTCGCTGCTGTTGGACCACAAAGTGGCCAAATGGCCGGTGCTGACGATCATTCCCCTGTACGTGCACCCGCAGGATGAAGTGCTGGTCAAACCAACCAACTGCAAGAATGCCATCGCGCATTTTGAATTGCAGGGACTGGCGTACCGCCCCAGACCCAGCTGGGACTTTTACCGTCGCTATCGCGAGGCGATCCTGGAAATGAAGACGCATTGCGACCCGGCCGTGGCCCCGGACAACGCCGCTTTTGGCGGATTTCTGATGTTTGCCACACGCGGTTAAATCTCAGGACAAACACCCGGCACTTGAAACACCGGCCCCTCGCCACTATCATGCAGCGACCGGGGCGGCGCTTCTTGCCACCCAGGGTTCAACAGGCAACGGAGCCAGACATGAAGAAAAAGTCGACGCGCAATCCGGTTGCGCAAAACCGCTTGCTGGGGAAAGGCGGCGTGCATGAAAAACCCAACAAAGCCAAACGCCAGCGTGACAAACAACAATTGAAGAAAAACGTGAGGGCCGGGGACGAAACCGGCCCTTTTTTATTCCCCGCGGCTTTGCGATAATGTGTCTTCACATTTAATCAGGGGAACGCATGTCAACTTACCACGCCACCGTTCACTGGCAGCGCAACGGCCAGGACTTCATCGACGACAAATACTCCCGTGCCCACGAATGGGCGTTTGACGGCGGCCTGGTGGTGCCGGCCTCGCCGTCGCCCCATGTCGTACCGCCGCCGCTGTCCGACGAAGCCAACATCGATCCGGAAGAAGCATTTGTTGCCTCACTGTCCAGTTGCCACATGCTGTTTTTCCTGGCCTTTGCTGCCAAGAAAAAATTGCGTGTGGACGATTACACCGACGCCGCCTATGGCGTGCTGGCCAAGAACGCGCTCGGCCAGATGGCCATGACCGAAGTGGTGCTCAAACCGCGGGTGCAATTCGCTGAGCCGGTGGCTCAAGATGTGGTGGATGAATTGCATCACCGCGCGCACAGCTACTGTTTCATTGCCAATTCTGTCAAGTCCGAAGTGCGCATCGAGCCGGTCTGGCCCGATTGAAACCTTTATCAATTCAGTCCAATCCGTTGACAAAAATCACGTCCGGTGGATCGGTGTCATACACCTCGATGCCACCGGACCAGAGGCCGCTGCGCGATTGCCAGGCGTGACCGGCGTAGGCGCGATCCCCATCCATCGCCGCGGCCACGCGCATCGGACCGGTGAATATGGTTTGGGTCAAGCCGCCGTCAAAAGCCACCAGGCGCTGAAGGGACGGGCCATCCAGACGAAAGAAGAACACATCGCCGACGGTCAATCCCACATCGACGTTCAGTCCAGTGACCAGCATCGCACGATCGCCGGACAGTGTGACCGCCGAAGCATGGCCTGAGTTGTTTGTGCTGTACCCTTGAATCAGACTGTTCTGCTGAGACCACAGCCCGGCCGAGCGGGTGAACAGGTGCATGTAGACGCTGTGGCTGTAATATCCGGCACCGATGAATACAGTCCGGTTGCTGGTGGCCACCAGCGCATCGCCATCCACAGCAAAAGATCCACCAAAACTGGTGCCCTGCCAGTCGGCAGCGGCCGACACCGTGTCCTCAAGCGTCCAGTTGCCCGCGTTCAGCGCATACACCCACACCTGCCCGTGATCGCCAGCACCGGGTACGCCCACGTAGAGCAGGTTCTGATGATATTGCACGTGTTCACCGAAGCCATCGTTCAAAGCACCGCTGAGCAAGGTCTGGTGCGCCACCCAGTTGCCGCCCACGCGGTTGTACACATACACCGCGGAAAAATCGTTGGCATCGCTGGCGGCAGAAGCCACCATCAACCAGTCGGCATCGCCCGTCAAAGCCTGGCCATAGCGGTCGTTCGCGGCGTTGTCCAGCGGCACCAGTTTGTCGCCGGCCACCCAGTTCACGCCATTGAATTCATATTCATACACCGCGCCGCCGGCGTTGTTGTGAAGCGGCGCTGCCACCAGCGCCACCCCGTCCAGCAACAGCACCTCAGCGCCAAAAGCATCCTCCGCACCGCCGTCGGCCGGGAACCACGTGAGCACGGGTTGCCAGTCATCGCCGCTGCGTTGCCACAGGCGGGCCGAGCCGCTGTGTATGCCGTTGTTGGCGTCGTTTTGCACGCCAACCAACATGCGGTCATTGAACAGCGAAAGCGCGCTGCCAAAGCCATCAAAATCCACCGGCTCGCGGCCGTCCAGTGATTGCAGCAACTGCCAGTTGTTCGGTGCACCGGAAAACACGTGCACGCGCCCCTGATCATTGAATTCATCGTTTTCAAGCGGCGTGCCCAGCAACAGCGTGTCGTGGGCCTGACTCACGGCAAAGGGCCCCGGCTGCTGCAGCCAGCTGTCAAACTGCCAGGCGCCGGCGTTGCGCTGATACACAAAGGCACCGCTGCTGGCAGCGCCCGAGTCCGGCATCGCCACCAGCAGTTGCTGTCCGCGGATGTCCACCGCGGCGCCAAACTGTGCGCCATCCACACCAGCGAACACCTTGCCCTGGTAGCTCCAGGTGCCGGCGTTGCGCTGCCAGTCATGCACACTGCCGGTCTGCACGTTCAGATCGTTGTAACCATCGCTGGCACCGACCGCAATCAGATCGCCTGCAATGGCCACGCTGTCGCCGTAGCGGCTCTGCGCCGCAGACGCCGGGGCCGGCAGTTTCTGCACCGGCTGATACACCGCGCCATCGAATGCCAGCACATGCGCGGTGCCGGTCTGCGCCGCGTTGTCGTTGTGCAAAGGCGATCCAACCACCAGATCCACGCCCTGCATGGCCAGCGCGCTGCCAAAGGCATCGCCCGCGCCGGTGTCGCTGCCGGCGGTCTTGTGCACAAACTGCCAGGCCAGCCCGTCCCAGCTGTAGACATACACCGCACCGCCGTCCACCGCCGCGTCGTCGTCGCCGGGCGCGCCCACGACCAGTCGATCCTGGGCCAGACCCACCGCATGACCAAAGGCATCCAGGTGTTGCAAACCGGCCGGCTGCAGCCGTGCACTGAAGACCCATTCGGTGGCCTGCCACCGGTACACCGCCACCTCACCGATGCGGTTTGAATCGTCGTAGCGGTTGCCCATGCCCACCGCCAGCCAGTCGCCATCCAAAGCCAGTGCCGTGATCAATGCCTGGTTGGTGTAATCCGGGGTGCCAACATTTAACGCCGAGTGCAAGGCCCAGTCACTGCCCTGCCATCGATACATCAGCACTTCGCCGCGGGTCGGCATCGCCGCCGCGACCCAGTCGCCATTGCTCGCCAGCGCCGCGCCCAGTTGCCTTTTGTCGCCGGTGGCACCGACCGCCAGTGGATCCAAAACAGGCGCCAGAGGCAACACGGTTTCCGCCAGCACAGTCTGCATCGCTGTGAGGCCTGCAAAACACAGCGCGCAGTGCAATAAAATAGATTTCAGTCGAACAGAAGAGTGCATGGGGTTTCTCCGCATCCAGATGCATGGGTATCAAGTCAAAAAATAGTAGCACATTACGGGTTAAAAGCAGGACCTAATTCAATGCAGATGTCTGTCAATAACCAAGATTTTTAAGTTGAGCACCGATCGCCCGATTAAAATTTTGAAATATATGAATCAAAACGGAATTGATTTCTTGTGCTCTTCTGTTTTTGGTTGCCACAAAACCACTGTAAAATTCACTGCGATGAGCGTCTTTAAAATCTATTTTTTTCAATGCCTCATCCCCGACCTGGATAAGCACCGTCATTTCTAGAGATATCCCGTCAGCTATGGCACCGGTGTCACTGTAAAATAAATAGTTCGTATTGATCTTGCTTATGGTGCATGTGGGTTTGCCTTCGATATTGGTTTCATTTAAATGAATATAGTTGTCGATGGAATAGGTAAACATATGATCGGCCCCGGCCCTGTTGCCCTTTTTATATTCCTGATATCTGTAAATGATGGGCTGTTCAACCGGGATTGAATGCTCCAGAATATAGCAATCAGGATGTTGCAGTACTTGTTCAAATTTTGGGTTCACATAAACCGGGTATTTGGCACACGCGGTTACAAATATAAAGATGAATAAGACAACTTTTTTCATAATTACTCCGCGTTCAAACCCGAACGCACAACAATTGCAGACGTTGTTTTTTGACTCCTCTAAATCGCTTTGTATTATTCGACTGTATTCAATACAGAGCAGATCTTTGTCTCATAATACGGCCGTGTGTTTCACAATTTCCTCATACAATCTATTCATACCCCTAGAAAAAGCATTTGAACTCAATGCTCGTATGGTTTTTTGACGCACCCAGTTATATTCCGGAGTTCTGGAAGAAACAGTGATCACTTTATTTTCTATTTTGCCGTGTCCAAAGTGGAAAGAGATATTTGCTTTGATGTTGAATTCTGATACTGCCTCGCCTTTAGGACCACTTGTAGAGAGATATCTGTCAGCAACATCAATCTCATTAATTGTAACGTGAGAATTGCTACAAATTTCAGATATTGGTAAATAATCAGAAATATTAAAATAATACATGATGTCTGATTTTTCTTCTGGGGTGAAGCTATGGTAGCTCCAAATGTAATGATAATCAGGTTGACGTTCTGCCAGAAGTATACAGATCAAATGAACATTATTAATAGGGGTCTGATTTTGTAACAATCTTGGTTTAGAGCAGGAAACCAAGGTGACACAAATTAAGACAGTAGTGGAATGTTTCTTTGATGACGTGCGGCGTGATGACTTCCGTGAGATGCTGCTCCAACGCATACTCATTGTTCGTACAGTTCAGATTTTTGCAGATTGTGCGAGACTGCAACGTCTAACTCATTGAACAAATGGATGAGAACTTTGTTGACCTCTTTGCCTCTTCTTTTTTGTGTGGCAAAGAAACCGCTGTAAAATTCACTGCGATGACTCTTATTAAATTCAATGGTTTTTTCGTTACTCAGGTGATCTACTAGTTTGATCGTTGCCGACAAGGTCACCCCATCAGCAACAGAACCTGTATCACTGTAGAAATGGTAATCTGTTTTTAGACCTTCTATATAGCATTTGGGTGAGTTGCGATTGCTTTGCGGAACTAAGGACAAGTATTCATCAATATTGTAAATGAACATGACCCTGGTTTTTACTTCGTTGCCTTTTTTGTACTCCTTATATTCTTGGATAATTTCTTGTCGGTTCATCAAAGATTCGGACAATACATAACAATTTCTTGTGGCCTCTTCAGTGTTGTCTGGATTTGACACGTTGATTGGCTTAAATGTACATGAACAGAGAAAGACAAGAATAATCTGAGTAATAATTTTCATATGAATACTGCCATCAATCTGCGTATGGTAGTGGGTGGTGTTTTAAGTGCCATGATATCCAAAACCAACATGTTTGAATACGGCAAAGTAATATATCTTTAATTCCAATGCATCGGCAGCACGCATCACTTATTTATTGTTAGACTGATGTGACACCAGATCAGGTCAGGCCTTTAACTCAGAGTACGGCCATGTGTTTCACTATTTCTTCATATAATTTATTCATGCCTTGAGAAAATGCTTGTTCTTCCATATTAATAATGGTTTTTTGAAATGCCCAGTTGTATTCCTTTGTTCTTGCGTTCAAAGTCAATTCTTTATTCGTTTGATGAGATTCTTTGGTATTAAAAGACACCTCAGCGGTTATCCTGAATTCAGTAACAGACTCTCCTTTGGGACCGCTGGTTGAAAAGTAATGGTCTGCAACATCAATTGCCTGAAGTACAGCGTACGGATATTGACAAGAATCTGAGATTGGCAGAAAGTCGGATAAGTTGAAGTAAAAAGAAATGTCTGTTTTATCATTTGGATAAAATGCATCATAACTCCAAATATAGTGGTTGTTTGGTTGTTGTTTCCCCAAAAGTAAGCAAACTGGTATGTTTTTCTGGGTTGCTATCTGGTTTTGCAAGAGTATGGGTTTATAGCAGGAAACCAACGTCATGCTAACTAAAAGAATGATAAATTGTCGCATTTTGTTCTCCTATAGGCCATTTCTGTGTAGGGGTGTGGGTGCATGATCAAAGAAACCGCTTTTGATTAAATCAAAATTTCTCCACGCCTTTCATGAATTGATCACTTTCTAAAACTTGGTCTGATCCAGGCTCTGTCTTTTTTAATCGAACCAATGCATTGGCGTCATTGTAATTATCAATCTCATTCTTTTCTATGATGCCAAATTGAAAAAACCATATATCCACATTCTTTAGAGCTTTTGAGCGGCTCATTCTTGAGTGATTGAGAGGCTTTTTCAGATAACTTATTTCCACTGTCCCAGTGTTGATTTTCTTCCATGTCAATCGAGAGTGCTCGATCGTGACCAGACATCAATTCTTATTTAACCAACGTCGAATTTTCTGCTGTTCGATGTCAACTTGAATTCTGCCTTTGAGCTTTATTGTCAGGTGTTTTTGTAAACCATCGCTTTGAAATCTATTCCTGTGTTTTCTACAAACATCTGCAAATAATTCGCCAGTTCAGCGACATTGCAATGCGGTTTATTGGTTTGATGTTTTACAGGTGTGCAGACGTTGCTTGGATCTTCAGCCATGGCCGCAATTTATGCCTGCAGCGAAGAATTCAAATCCTGTCAACAAGGGGTTTGATTTTTTGTTATTTGTGACGTTTTCACATCCCCTGTGCAGAGGCGTGAATCAGCAAAGCTGGGGCAGCCGGGTTGGGAGTGGGCCCGTTCCGGCTGCGCCCGAGCGTGTGTTCATGCACACGCGCGCCGGTGATCAGCCCGGCGCGCTCGCTTCCCATCAAATGTGCATGAACCGATGGGTCGTGATGGTTGCATCCTCAGGCGCCTTCGCCTTTCGGTCTGGATGAATCCTGTGTCACCGGCCGGTTGTGCGGCGGTCCAAAAACAAACATGCTGGCCCCATAGGCCGGGTAGGTGTTGAGCGGCACTTTGTCTTCGTGCTGGCTCAACACATCGTCGATGTCTTGATGCGCTTGGCGCATGATGTCGCGAATTTGCGTGTTCACCTCTGCAAAACGATCCGGAGGGATCTGGGTGGAAAATATGTTGCGCTGAAATTTCCTGTTGTCTGCGTCCTGAATGCGCACGTTTTCCAGCAAGGTGTCGGTCAGTCGATCCAATTCAACCGACAGCACGCGCAGATTTTCATCGTCGTCTTTTTCGTCCAGCTTGAATTTCCAATCGGCCAGTTCATAGTGTTCGCCGCAATCCTTGATGTTGCCCTGGCGCATCAGCTCTTTGGCGATGGCGTTGGGCGTCAGGGTGCCATAGGCGGTCTGATTGCAGACGCTTTCGAAGGTTTGAAACGGGCCGAATTTGCGGATTTTTTGCGTGCCGGTGCGCTGGCACACCATTTTCAGCATTTTCAGGGTCAAATTCACTTTGGAGGGTTTGATCACCACTTCATCTTCTTTCAGGTACTGCGCGATCAGGCGCCGATCGATGCCGGTGCGACCGGATATTTCCACCGTCGAGTATTCTGGATTTTGCTTCTTCGCTTCCAGCACCAGGTTGCGTTTGTAGAATTCCATGAACTCCCGCCAAAGAAACCCGAACCTGAGGGTGATTTTGGCCGCCACCGTGGCAAATCTGGAAACATACCCCTGAAGCGCTTCCGCTTTGTCTTGTTGAGTATTGTGTTTCATTGTTGTGTGTGTGTGCGTGTTTTTATTGTGTTTACGATATTAAGGGATCGGCCGATTTCACGCCACTGCGTTTTGGTGAACATTTGTTAAATCCTGAAATGAGTGCGGGCCGGCAATCGGCCGGCCCGCGGGTTTAAATGATCCGGTATGGATCAGAATTTCAAGCTTTCCAGCAAGCGGTCAAAAAAGCCCATGTTGCAGGATTTATTGCCGGATCCATCGGATTCGGTTTTGCCACCGGAACCATCCGACTCGGTTTTATTGCCCGATCCATCGGATTCAGTTTTACCACCTGAACCATCCGACTCAGTTTTAAAACATCCCATGTAGGCCTTGCCACCGGAACCGTCGGACTCAGTAGCAAAACTCATTGCGGAAAATGCGATCAAAATGAAGAGTAAAGTTAATTTTTTCATAATATGTGCCTTCTTTATTTTTATTGTGTGTGGGGTCGTTGAACAATTGAGATGTCGCATACCCCCTATCATGGCTCTTGTTAAAAATTACCTTTATAAACAAGAACCTACCAACTGTGCAATTTTGCACAGTTCGATTCTACTGTAAAAATAAAAGGCGCGCGAAAAATTTGCACACTTTTTTGACGCAACGGGGTGATTTAATGATTATTTAACAGATACGGCGCTTAACAGGGTCTCGGACGGCGTAAACTGGATGTCTTCAAACAAAATTGTCAGTTCTTTGGCCTGCAGTTCCCGGTGCATGCCCAGGCGCAGATTTTTGGGCAGAAACACCGGCCCATAGCGCACCCGTTTGAGGCGATTGACTTTGACGCCCTGGGATTCCCACAGACGACGCACCTCACGGTTGCGCCCTTCCAGCAACACCACATGAAACCATTGGTTGGCGTGTTCGCCGCCGGCCGGCTGGATGTCGCTGAATTGTGCCACACCGTCTTCCAGCATGACCCCGGCCTTGAGTTGTTCCAGCATCTGTTCGGTGACCTCGCCAAACACGCGGCAGGCGTATTCGCGGTCGATGTTGGATGACGGGTGCATCATGTGATTGGCCAGCGCGCCGTCGGTGGTGAACAAAATCAGACCGGTGGTGTTGATGTCCAGTCGACCGATGTTGATCCAGCGCTCGCCTTTCAGGCGTGGCAGCGCTTCAAACACCGTGCGGCGCCCGCCTTCATCGCGGCGTGTGCACACTTCGCCTATTTGCTTGTTGTACATCAACACGCGCGGATAGATGGCACGCGCTTCAATGCGCCAGCGGCGATTTTTCCATTCGATTTTGTCGCCTTCGCCCACCTGTTGGCCCAATTGCGCGACTTTTCGGTTGACGCTGATCTGGCCCAGTTCAATGGCTTTTTCGATCTGCCGGCGGGAACCCAGGTTGCTGCGCGCCAGCACTTTTTGCACGCGTTCTGTGGCACCGGCATTGGGCGCGCTCATGCGTCGCTCTCTTCGCTGCCGACGGGTGTGTCGGCGCGCGCCACGGCGTTGCGCAGCGGATCGGGAAATTCGAGGTCCACTTCCAGCGATTCAATGTCCTTGATTTCCGCCAGCGTCGGCAGTGCTTCCAATGAAGTCAGGTTGAAATCGTCCAGGAACGTGGCGGTGGTGCCAAACATCGCCGGTTTGCCCGGCACGTCGCGGTGACCGAGGACGCGGATCCATTCGCGGTCCATCAGTGTGTGGATGATCTGGCTGGACACGGCCACGCCACGCACGTCTTCAATTTCTCCGCGGGTGATCGGCTGCCGGTACGCGATCAAGGCCAGTGTCTCCAGCAAAGCGCGCGAGAATTTTTTCGGTTTTTGCTGCCACAGCCGCGCCAGCCAGGGTTCCATTTCGCTGCGCGATTGAAAGCGAAAACCGGACTTGAGCTGTTTCAGTTCGATGCCCTTGTCGCGGCAATCCTCCTGCAGCGCCGTGAGCGCTTTGTTGATGTCCTGAATGCCCAGTTCCTCACCGACAAACAATCCCAGCAATTGCTTGTTGTTCAGCGGTTCATCACTGACGAGCAAAGCGGTTTCGATGATGCGTTTCAGTTGCGTGTTGTCCATGGCCGCTATTATAGCCCAAGGCCGGCGCCACACCGGAACATTTCAAGCCACCCGGCGCTCACGCGGCGGCCTTCAGATAGATTTCGGCAAACGGCGCGTTTTGCACCAGTTCCAGCGCCCGGCCCTTGATCAGCTCAAGCACCGCGAGCAGACTCACCACCGCGCCGGAGCGGCCTTCTTCGCGGGTGAACAAACTGGAAAAAGCCACCGCCTGGTCGCCGCGGATGCGTTCGAGAATGGCGCCCATGCGATCCCGCACACTCAGCGGTTCACGCGCCACCGAATGCGAAACGCGCAAATCGGCGCGCAGCATCACCTGCCGGAACGCCAGCAGCAAGGCGCGCAAATCCACCGGCGCCTCGTCCGCTTTGAAAGCGCTTTTGTCCACATACACCGCGGTGGCAAACACGTCCCGTCCGAGTCGCGTGAGCCCGTCGATGTCTTCGGCCGCCTGTTTGAAGCGCTCGTATTCCTGCAAACGGCGAATCAATTCGGCGCGCGGATCGGCTTCCGGGTCGTCTTCCTGCTGCGGCGTCGGCAACAGCATGCGCGATTTGATTTCTGCCAGCATCGCCGCCATCACCAGATACTCGGCCGCCAGCTCAATGTTCAGCTGATGCATCAGTTCGATGTATTCCACGTACTGTTCGGTGATCTGATGAATCGGTATATTCAGAATGTCGAGGTTTTGCCGACGGATCAAGTACAACAGCAAATCCAGCGGCCCCTCGAAGGCCTCGAGAATGACTTCCAGCGCCCTGGGGGGGATGTAGAGATCCTTGGGAAGTTCGGTCAGCGCCTCCCCCATCACGATGGCGAAAGGCATCTCCCCTTGCTGGGGTTGCAGTTCAACGGCCGTTGCGGCGGTGGTTTCAGGAGGCGGAGCGTCGACCCGGCCCGCCTCGTTGTGTTCCTGCGCACCTGCCTCGACCCCAGTTTTGGTTTCGTTGCCCGACACCGTACCCGCCTGCCCCTGATATACG
>JBNLBT010000065.1:0-19553 GCA_050303435.1 Marinicellaceae bacterium | reverse complement strand
CTGCCGCGCGACGAAGCCGGTGTGGTGGCGCTGTCACCCGAATCGCCGGCGATCGACGCCGGGGCCGCGGAGATTCAGGCGGATGGCACATTGCCGTGCCCGCACCGCGATGCGCGCGG
The DNA here is from genome assembly GCA_050303435.1 of Marinicellaceae bacterium. GTDB lineage: Bacteria > Pseudomonadota > Gammaproteobacteria > Xanthomonadales > Marinicellaceae > JBNLBT01. The sequence goes on along the minus strand of JBNLBT010000065.1, from coordinate 19,434 downwards.
GCTGGGGCGGCCGCAGGACGGCAACGGCGATGGGGTGTTTGAATGCGACATCGGTGCCTGGGAGCAGCAGGGCGGGGACGACTTGAGCGCGGCGCAAAGCGGTCTGTTCTATGACACCGGGCGGGTCGGTGAAGGGATTCTGCTGGAGATGCTGCCCGGCGGGCGCGGCAACGTGTCGATGTTCACCCACCACCCCGACGGCGGGGGCGCTTTGTGGCTGACCGGGGTTGGCCCGGTGGTCGGCAACTCGGTGGTCATTGACGAAGTGTATCTGACCGAGGGCGGTGCCTGGGGGCCGGATTTTGACGCCGCGGCGATCAGCCAGCGGGTGGTGGGACGCCTGTCGCTGGTGTTCCCCGACTGTGAGAGTCCCGCCAGTGCGCCCGGTCGGCTGCTGTTTCAGGCCACCGATGCGGCCGAGCCGGCGCTGGAGAACCTGTTGCTGCCGTACAGCCGCCTGAGCCGATTGCTGACCTGCGCGCAACAGCCGGTGGCCAGCGCGGCGGGCCGTTCGGGTGCCTATTTTGACCCGGACCGTGCCGGAGAAGGCCTGTTCATTCAGGTGCTGGGCGAAGACCACGCGGTGCTGATCATGTACACCTTCACGCCGGATGGTCGGCACCTGTGGCTGCTCAGCGACGCGGTCAGCATCGACGGCGCCACCCTCAGTGCCGAGTTGCTGTACCCGGCCGGTGGCGCCGGTTTTGGTGCCACCTTCGATGCCGATGCGGTGGACCTGCAGCCGTGGGGCAGCGTGCAGGTGACCAGCGAACCGGGCTGCGATCGGATCGCCGTGACGCTGCAATCGCAGCGGCCGGACTACGCCGATCAAAGCCTGAGCTATCAACGCCTGACCCAGCCCATCGGCGTGAGCTGCGATTTGTGAATCGAAGGTTTGCTGCACGGCGGTGGTGAATGGCACGAAATGGACTGAAATTGCGCATGTAAGGGCAAGCAATCCAGGGAGAAATTCATGCGCACTGTGTATCTGGGCGGCCTCTGCGTGTTGGCTGTGCTGTTTGCCGGCGAGTTGCGGGCGCAACTCGAGAATACCGTCAGTGTCATGCTCGGTGACGAGCAGGCTTTGATCAACGCCATTCAACAGGCCAACAGTCAACCCGATCAGCCCTTGCTGATTTTTATTGATCCGTCTGACAGCGGGGAGAGCGCGTTCGTGTTCACACAACCGTTCGAGCAGGGCGGTGCAAACGCCTTGCCGGTGATCACCGGGCAGGTCGTCATTCTGGGTGGTTTTGGGCCACCGGCGCGGTTTTTATTTGCCAGCTCGGCGCAGCGTTTCCGCTTCGCTGAAATCGCCGGTGACGGCCTGCTCTCCATGTACGCTGTCCAGGTCACCGATTTCGACGCCATCGGCGATGGCGGCGCCTTTCTGATCAAAGGCAACGGATTGCTGGGTCTTTTAGACGTCAAACTGGATGGCAATTCAGCCAGTGGCAACGGCGGTGCCATTGCGGTGCGCGACATGGGTCAACTGAGCCTCGGAGCGTGTCAAATCGCTGGCAACATGGCCAGCCAGCTGGGCGGTGGTGTCAGTGTCAACGATCAGGGCGCGGTGGAAATTCGTGACTGCAACTTCAGCCAGAACAGCGCCTTGATCTTCGGTTGCGATGTCAACATCAACAGCAGCGGCAAGTTGCTGGGACTTGACGGTCAGTTTTTGGATGAAACGGCGCGCATCAGCAACAGCGTGTTTACTGGCAGCTGCATGAACACCGCGATTGAAAACCCAGAGGGTACGGTGTTGCTGGAGGGCAACACCTTCACCGGTCGCGCCCGCGTGATTGACTCCACCGATCTGGTGAAGCTGTTTGCCAATCTGTTTGACCTCAACGGCGCGGACGGCGGCAACAACGCTCCACAAAAAGCCGACAAGGCGGTGTGCAACGATTTCGGCGTTGGGGTGTTTGAGTCGCTGGGGTATAACCTGTCATCGGAATCCAGTTGTCATCTGGACCAAAGCACCGATCGGGCAGACACCGATCCGCGCACGTTGGCACCGGATGCGCAGGGTGTGGTGGCCTTGCAGGTCGATTCGCCGGCCATAGAGGGCGGCCTGGCCACGCGGCGCAGCGACGGCTCGCTGCCCTGCGGGTTCCGCGATTCGCGCGGCTTGGGGCGTCCACAGGACGCCGATGGGGACGGGGTGTTTGCCTGCGACATCGGTGCCTGGGAACAGCAGGGCGGCGCCGATTTGACCGCCGCGCAGAGCGGTTTCTTTTATGACCCCGCGCGCCCGGGCGAGGGCGTGGTGCTGGAGATTCTGCCCGATGGCCGTGCGCTGGTGGCGCTGTTTGCCCATCAGGCCGACGGCAGCGGCGCCCTGTGGCTGACCGGCGCCGGGCTGGTCAACGGCAATTCGGTGGTGATCGAACAAATGCAACTGACCCGCGGCGGGGTGTTTGGCGAGGCCTACGACGCGGCGGCGATTCGCAACGAATATGCCGGCGGCCTATCGCTGATCTTTCCGGACTGTGAAGCCGGCGCCAATGCGCCGGGCCGTCTGGTGTTTCAGCCGCAGGGCGCCGGCGCTGAAATCGGATTGCAGCCCTTGTTGCTGCCGTATACGCGTTTGTCCAGACTGCTCAATTGTCAGCAGGGGCAAATCGACCCGGCGTCCGGCCGTTCCGGCGCCTACTACAATCCGGCGCGCGTCGGCGAAGGCGTGTTTTTACACGTGATTGACGACAATGAAGCGATTGTGATTGTCTTCACCTACACCCCCGACGGCGACTGGATGTGGATCATCAGCGGCGATGCGGTGAACATCGACGGGGCCAGCATCCATGCCAATATGCGCTATCCCGTGGGCGGCGCCGGTTTTGGCGATGGATTTGATCCGGGCGTGGTCAATCTGCAGCCCTGGGGCGATGTGACAATCACCGTGCAGCCCGGCTGCGAGTCACTGATCCTGGGATTCAATTCAACCGCGCCGGACTACGGCAGCGGTTCTCGCACCATGCAAAGACTCACCCGGCCGGCGGGTTTGCTGTGTGATCTGTAATTGAGCATGGGGCCGGCCGCATGGATTGATGCGGCCGGACGCCCGTGTGCATTGCGGAGCGATCGCTGGGTTCAATCGATGAATACGCGCAAGCCGATCTGCGCCGTGCGGCCGTATTTCTCGTAGACGGCCAGGCGCTCACGCTGGCCATAATAGGCGTACAGCGGTTCGTCGTTGAGGTTGATGCCCTCCAGGTAAATCTGGTAGCGGTCGTTGATCTGGTATTTGGCCGACACGTCGAATTGCAAATGATCATCGACGTACAGATCCAGGGACGGGTCATCCAGTTCACTGATTTCCTCAAAGTAGCGGTCGCGATAGGTCCACGCGGCGCGCACCGACCAGCCGGATTTTTCATAGCCGATGGCCAGGTTGGCGACGTTGTCCGATTGCCTGGGCAAGGTGATGTCCTGCGCGCGGAAATCCAGTTCAGCGGATGAATCGGTGTGCGTGTAGTTGGCCGAAAGCAACAGGCCGTCGAACGGTTCGGGCAGGAAATGCATGCGCTGCACCCAGTTCAACTCGACGCCCCACAAACGCGCGTCTTCGCCGTTGATCGGCTGGATGACTTCTTCAAAGTCGATGAATTCGCCTTGACCTGCGACGTCGGCACGCACGATGAAATCGCGGATGTCCTTGTAGAACAGGCCGGCCGAGAACACGCCGATGTCGCCCGGGTAGTATTCAATGCTCAAGTCAAAATTGTTGGCGGTCATGGCCTCCAGGAAGGGGTTGCCGACTTCGGCCTTGCGTTCAATTTCGCCATCGTCCTCTTCAAACTCAAACAATTCCAGCGGCGCCGAATCGCCGAAATTCGGCCGCACCAGTGAACGCGAAACGGCGGCACGCAGACGCGTGCGGTCGTTGATCTCATGGATGAAATTCAAGGAGGGCAAGAGGTTATCGTAGTCGCGTTTGACCACCAGGTCACTGAACACCGCCTCGCCGTCGTTGAGGCTTTCATCGATGGTGACGCGCACGCCGCGCGCGGAGAAATCGGTCTGTTCCAGGCGCAGGCCGCCGATCAGTTGGCTGCGGCCGAAGTGATAACGCCCCATCACATAGGCGGCGCTGACGTCTTCGGACACGCTGTAATCGGCGCCCAGCGATTCAATCAGTGAATCTTCGGCGTCAAAACCGAAGTTGTTGATGTTGCTAAAGAAAAATTCGCGCAGGCGCCGCGCGTCGACCACCGGGCCGAACGGCTGCGAGAAGTGGTCCACCGCCGGACCGGCAAAGTCGGAGAGCAGGAAATCGCCACCAAAATCATCATAAATGGTGATGTTCTGGTCATTGAACTTGTCGCGATTGCGGAATTTCACGCCGAACTTGATGTAGGCATTCGGGTCGTCGCCGAGCGTCAGTTCACGCTTGAAATCCAGTGACAGAGATTTTTCCGTGTCTTCGGTGCGGTTGTTGGTGTACTCGACTTCATCGAATTCGTAGTTGCCGGCTTGCAGGGCCTCTGGAGACGGGAAAAACCGCGGGATGCGACCATGCGTCACACTCAGTGCGGCGTTGAAGTCTTCTTCAAACACCGCGTCGATGCGGTCCGGTTCCTCTTCTTCGGCTTTGGAATAACCCAAGGCGTATTCAATTTCCCATGGACCGGTCCAATGCTCGCCACCCAACACGAAAGACGAAATTTTCTGTGTTTCGATGCGCGCCTTGAGTTCTTTCTGAATTTCAATGCCCTCGAATTCCACGCGCTCGCCGTTGATCGCAACGGCATCGCCGTCTTCCCATTTCAGTTCATTGCGCAAACGGATTTCATCGTCTTCAAAATCACTGAACAGGGTGCGCAGATACAGATTGGTCTGTGCGCTGGGTTGATAATCAATGTTCAGGGCCAGGCCCAGGCGTTCACGCGTGATGTCGTAGTCGCGCTGCTCGGATTCCAGCGGCAGCAACACCTCACCATCGGGTGTTTCAAAGGTTTCCCAGCCGCCGTCGGTTTCCAGATTGTCGGAGCCGAAGTCGCGTTTAAACCAGCTGACCGAGGCCGCCACGCCGAGGTTGTCGACGCCGTCGGCGACGGAAAACAGCTCGGTGAAGGTGCCTGAAATTTTCGGGCTGGTTTCGCCCATCAGGTCGTTGTGGCTGCCTTCCACACGGACATTCAGGCTGCGTCCACCGCGATCAAAGGCGCTCAGCGATTTCACATCGATGCTGCCGCCGAAGGCATCGCCGTCGCGGTCGGCGCGCGCGGTCTTGCTGACCGTGATTTCTTCAATCAGGTCGGACGGGATCACATCCAGCGCCACTTGCCGGGCGTTGGCTTCGGCCGATGGCAGCGACACGCCGTTGATCGACAGGGCGTTGAAATTCGGGTCCATGCCGCGCACCGCGATGAAGCGGCCCTCGCCCTGGTCGCGGGTGATGGAAATGCCCGGCACGCGCTGCAGGGCTTCGGTGACGTTCTGGTCCGGCAGCTGACCGACCGCGTCGGCGGACAGCACATTGACCAGGTGTTCGGCGTTCTTCTGCTGATTCAGTGCCGCGGCCTGACCGGCCGCCTGGCCGACCACCAGGATGTTGTCCATGCGTTCGACTTCGGCGCCGATGACCAGTTCAATGGGGTCGCCGGTTTCACTCAGTCGCACCGTGCGGGTCACCGCCTCGCTGCCGAGGTATTCCACTTTCAGGGTGTATTCACCCGGCGCCAGGTCGCTGAAATGGAAACGGCCGGTGGCGTCGGTGATTTCGCTGGCACCGGTGTCCACCACCGTGACCCGGGCGCCGGTGAAAAACACCGCGCGCGCGGCGTCGGTGACGCGCCCGCTCAGATCAGCGGCCTGGGTCGCACCCAGAGTCAGCAGCAGGCAGATTGCAGAGGTTGTTTGCTTGTACATGGATCGCTTGGCTGTGTTTGAAAGCGCCCATCCTATACAATCATTGTGACAATGCCGTGATCACTTCACGCGTTTGTCACAGGGATGAATTAGCCTGTGTTGTCATTTGATCAGCGGAGCAAAACATGCATCTTAGAGCCGTGATGGTTGTGATTTTGTTGGGCCTTGTGGCCGGGTGTCAGAAAACCGATTTTCAGCGCCTGACCTTGCACCCGAGCGTGGAAACCGAGGCGGTTGAAGGCGACGGCGACGCCGCCGATGACGCGGCCGTGTGGGTGCACCCGACGCGCGGCGAGGACAGTGTGATTCTTGGCACGCAAAAACAAAGCGGCCTGTATGTGTACGCTCTGGACGGGCGCGTGCGTCAATTTCTGCCGGTCGGCCGGGTCAACAACGTGGACTTGCGCCAGGGCGTGCAACTGGCTGGGCGCCGCGTGGATCTGGCTGCCGCCAGTAACCGCAGCCACAACGGCATCGACCTGTTCATCATTGAATCTGAAAGCGGGCAGGTCAGTGAATTGAAGTCGCTGCCAATCGCCGCAACATCGTTGAGTGAGGTGTACGGTTTCTGCATGGGGCACGTGCGCGGTGAACTCCTGTTGTTCCTCGCCACCGGCAAGGGCGGCAACGCCGAGCTGTTTCGCTACGACGCCGCCTCCAACCGCGTGGTCTCTGAGCGCGTGTTGCCGATTGACACCCAGGCCGAGGGCTGTGTCATCGATGACACCAACGGCGATGTGTTCATCGGTGAGGAAGAACACGCGGTGTGGCAATTCAACTATTTTCAGCCGCACCTGAAGAAACGCTTGATCGGCTTGCATTCCGGGGCCGTGGTGGCCGACATTGAAGGGCTGGCGCTGTTGCACCACGGCGGCGCGCGTTACCTGATGCTGTCCTCACAGGGCAACGACCGGTTCACCCTGGTCAACACCACCAGCGGCGCCATCGCCGCGGTGATCGAAGTGGCCGCGACCGATGGCATCGACGCGGTCAGCGGCACCGACGGCATCGAAATCAGCCAGCGACTGTCCAGCGCGCAATTTCCAGACGGTGTGCTGGTGGTGCAGGACGACGTCAACAGCCACCCGGCCGAACATCAGAATTTCAAACTGGTTTCGCTGAGCGCGCTGTTGCGCCACTTGCCGCGCAGGTTATATTGAGTTCAATCAGTCTGGCGGCCAGGGTGGCAGATTGGCTGAGACACCGTGGCTACAGCGCGTCTGTGTTGAATGGTTGTTCTGGGTTGATTACAATGAAGCCATGAGGAACCACATCACACCATTGACATGAAATTTTTACTGTTCATTGTGCTGTCATTGTCTATGACAGCGCTTGCAGAAGAACCGCTCAACATCACATTCGAATTACAATTATTGCATCGAGAGATGCCGGTCTATCCCTATCACGCCGTGTGGAAAAGACTTGAAGGCTGGGTGAGAATTGTGTTCATCATCAACGCCGAAGGCGAAGTGGAGAACCCCAGGGTCAAAGACTGGGCCGGATATGCGGGATTTCAGAAAGCCGCCCTCAAGGCCATTAAAAAATTCAAATTCAAGCCCCGCGAAGTGGATGGCAAACCGGTTGCCATGCTGGCCACGCAAACCATTGAATTCAAATTGAACAAGCGACGCGCCACACGGCCTCCGCCCAAGCCTTTGGCCGATTTGATCATCGACAGGTTGCCGGACTACGACGCGCATTACACGGTTGTTCTGGCCGATACCATGCGAATCAAATCGCGTTTGCAAAAGAAAAATGACGGAGAGAAATTTCTGGCCTTGCCGGAAAAGCCCTTTGAGTTGCAGCGTGAAAGTTTCAGTTGGCACGATCCAGAATCCGGTCCGTTGCAGCGTGAGAATGAATTTCGCATCATCGATTGGGCCAGGCATCAATACGCAGGCACACCGGGCTTGTTTCGGCAATTTTTGACTCTGCCCACCGGTGCCAATCACGGGCCGGTGTTTTACGGCGGGGTGAATTCATTGGCATTGAATGCAGAATTTTCCAAAAAAGTGCGTTCTTTGAGATTGCGCATCCGGGTCAGTGAATCGGGCGAAATCCTCAATTTACAAGCGGACAATCCCATGGCCAAAGACATGCGCATCCGCTTTCCTGAAGCCTGGGCACAAATTGTTGATCAATTGCGTTTTTTGCCGGCGCGTAAAAAGGGCCAGGCCGTGACTGAGCAGGTGGTCATTCGTTTTGATGTGTTGCCTTTGGAAGCCACAGACTACATTGATGCATTGGTGAATAAATATCGACCCCGGTGGGATTTGCAGCATTGGGTGAAAGTGGTGTATCTGGTGGATGAGGCAGGGTTGATTGAAAAGCATCAGGCACTGGAATATTCAAGTCCTGAAGTGGCAGAATTTCTGCAATCAAGCGGCGGGTTGCAGCACTTCATGGCAAGTAAAATAGTCTTGGACAAACCGCGACCGCGCATTGACATTGAGTTTTTTCCTGTCAATCCGCCGGCCCAGGAATGAACCTTGTGAGCGCACCATGAACTGTGGCATCGCATGCCAACACCGCGGGCATTGATACACCCGAATCGCTGAGAATCTTCAAGCGTCCATGCGGCCGAGCGCTGCGGCTGTGGTCGTATTCGTGCAAAATTTTGGCGTTATCGTGTTCGCGCGCTTGCAAGGTCGTCCTGTAGAATGTGCCTTTTGATTTGAATGGGTGAATGCGACATGAGATTTGTGCTGCTGCGATGTGTGGTGTGGAGTTTACTGTTGGTCGGCGTGCCGTTTGCCCGGGCAACGGCTGAACAGTTGCAGGCGGTGTGGCAACCGGTGTTGCCCGCCGCGATCCGCTCCTCTGCGGTGCCCAACGATCCGCTGATTTTTGCCAACGACGTCATGCCGCAGCACCAATACCATCTGCAGGTGCGCGGCAACGACCTGTCGGTGGATTTCCCGGCGGCCTGGCAGTGGGCGCGGGGACATGGAATCATCGGCGTGATGGACGATGCGATCAATCTGCAGCACCCGGACTTGGACGGCGCGTTTGTGCCGCATTTGTCCAACATTCTTCCCGCCGCGCCGGCACCGAATGGCTTGTACTACGATCACGCCAGCTGGGTGTTGGGCGTGCTCAGCGCGCGCCCCAACAACACCGAAGGCTTGACGGGCGTGTGTCCCGATTGCGCAGTGCTGCTCGATCGCATTGCCTTTTCAGAATCTGAATTTGCCCACGTGGTGGCCAACGGCGCGCAAGTCATCAACATGAGTTACGGTTCGGTCAGTGGCACCGACATCAGTTGCGCCACACGGCCAGAGATGTGTGAGACATTTGATGGTCTGATGGCTGCGCGGGACATTGCGCTGGTGTCGGTGTCGCAGAACCGTTTCCCCGACTGGCCGCTGGTGCATGACACCTTTCCCGGCAGTCACCCGCGCGTCATACAGGTCGGCGGTGTGGACCGCAATTTGAATTTCTGGAATGAATGCGATGCGCCCGACCCCACACAAAATGTGTGCGGATCGCGCGCCTCGGCGCATCAGGAACTGGTGGCACCGGCGCAGAATCTGCTCACCGCGGTGACCCACACCGTGGACATACTGGGTTCCTGTGGTATGCCCACCGGTCAAAACCAACATTACGACCGCTGTTCCGGCAATTCCTTTGCGGCGCCACAGGTCAGCGGGCTGATCGGCATGCTGCGTTCAATTTATCCGCAAATGCCCGCTGAACAGGTGCGCCTGCTGTTGCGTCACACCGCGCAGTCGCCGCACGCGCAGCACAGCATGGAATGGGGGTACGGTTTGATCAATCCCCTGGCCGCGGTGCAGGCGGTGCTCGGACAGGCCGCAGGCCGGCAGTTGAACAACCGCGCGGTTCCGGTGTTTGTGCTGCGCAATGAGAGCAGCGGCGACACCCTGCACAGCGCGATTCCGCAATTGATTTCAGCGCGTCTGAACGGCGATTCGGGTGGTGCCAATGATGTATATTCAACCTTGGATCTGGGCTTGCTGTTGCCCGACTACACCGTGCCCGACAGCGCCGTGCATCCGCACGCGGCGTTTTACATTTACTCAACCCACAACGATCCGCAGGCCCCTGGCAAGAGTCTGACCCGGTTGTTGCGTTTGAGTCACGCGCAGCGCGACGACGCCTTGCTGGCCACCGATGACGTGCTGCCGGACTTGCAGGACGCCGGGTTTCGAGTCGATGGCGTGGCCGGGTACATTCATCCGCCGTGCGCGGCGGGCGACGCGTCCTGTGTTCAGCCCGCGCACAGCGAATGCCTGCACGTGCTGCGAAACGACGTTGACTGGGCCGTTGCGCTGGACGCTCAGTTGACCGCCGAGGCGTATTCTGGTTACAGCGAGGCGCTGCCGGGCAATCACTGTCTGGGCTACGCGCTGCAGCCGGTGGACAGCGACGGCGATGGTCTGGTGGACGGGCACGAATCGTTCATCGGCAGCGATTCTGAAGATCCCGACAGCGACGGCGATGGGCGCAGCGACGGTGAGGAACTGTTGCAATCGGTGGACGGGTTTTTTTCTGATCCGCTGGATTCTCAGACGCGCTTTCAGATCAATGCAGGACTCACCGGGGCGTGGTTCAATCCGGACACCAATGGACAGGGGCTGATGCTGGACGTCATGCCGGATGGACAACAGATGTTTGCCGCGTGGTTCACTTTTGATTTGCAGCCAGGCGACGCCGGTGAATTGTTTGCCAGTCAACAGCACCGCTGGTTCACCGCGCAGGGCGCGTATGCCGACGATCAGGCGCAGCTGACTTTGTATGTCAGTCGCGGCGGTCAATTTGACAACGCGCAGGCCACCGAATTGCAGGCGGTGGGCGAAATGCACCTGCAGTTCGACGACTGCACGCACGGCCAGTTGCGCTACCGCTTCGATGGCAGCACGGTGGCCGGTGTGCTGCCCATCCAGCGCGCCACCCCGGATCAATTGTGCGTCGACGGCGGCGCATCGCTTGAGGCACCGGCGCGCAATCTGGCCGGTCTGTCCGGCGCCTGGTACAACCCGGACACGCCGGGCCAGGGCCTGTTGCTGGACATCATGGGCCAGCAGCGGCAGGCTTTCGTGGCCTGGTTCACCTACGCATTGCAGCCCGAGGAAAACACCGCGTCATTTGGCTCGGTCAATCACCGCTGGTTCACGGCACAGGGAGGCTGGTACGCCAATGACGAACCGGATTTGACGGTTTGGCGCAGCACCGGTGGGGTGTTTGATCTCAGTCCGTCGGAGACCATTCAGGCCGTCGGCGAGTTGCGCTTGCGTCTGCACGACTGCACCCACGCCACCCTGGAATACGCCTTCCCGTTTTTGGGCTTGAGTGGCGAGCATCCATTGCAGCGCATTGGCCCCAATGTGTACTGCCAATCGCTGGACTGAGGCGTGCATCCCCACACACCCCATTCAGAATTTCCATCCATGGGTGGCATGATTTTCTGTTCAATTGCGCATGCAACGACAAGATCAATGGACGGGGATGTTCATCATGCGAATTTTCAGTGCAGCGGCGCTTTGGGTCTGGCTGTGGGCGGCAACGGCCCAGCCGGTTTTTCAATACAACACGTCTTTCATTGGCGGCAGTTCACTCAATGTGGTGCAATTCAGCGGCCGCCTTGAGGACCGCGTGGCGGCGATCAACACCACGCCAATCAAATACATCAACGCCAGCGGCGATCTGGAATGTCATGTGCTGTGGCGCATTCAGGGCGGCCAATGGCATTCCTTCGGTGACCTCGGTGCCCTGGGGCCGAACAGTTGTCCCTTGCTGAATGGCGCCACGCCGATTCGCGCAATCACCGCCTTTGGCAGCGACGTGTGCATCGGCGGCGATTTCACCGACCTGGCCGGCGATCCCGGGCTGGACTTTTTCGCCTGTTACTCCGATTCACTCGGCTGGTATCAACCGGGCGGCAACGGCAACGGACCCAACGCGCCGGTGCACGCGCTGGCCAGCGATGCACTGACCCTGTACATTGGCGGACAGTTCACTGCATTCAACGGCGGCGCACTGAACGCCAACCGCATCGTGCGCAGCGACGGCATCAGCTACACGCCGCTGTACAGCGACGCTTCGCAGACGACCAACGGCGTGAACGGCACCGTCACCGGCATTCTGCCGACCGCCAGTTTCATTGTCGCGCTGGTCGGCACCGGCACACAAACCTGGAACCCGGCGGTGCCGGAATGGAACGATTTGGGCAGCCACAACGGCAACGCCGTGGGCGCGCCGGACGCGGTACTGTTCGGCAGCACATTGACGCGCAGCAGCAAAAACGCCACGCTGATCGCTGGCGACAGCGCCGGCAGCGTGTCTGAATACACCTTCGGCACCGATCAATGGGCCGACGTGGGTCTTTCGCAAGGCATCGACACGCATTTTGGCCAGCTGGCCTTTGGCCTGGGGCCGTTGTACGCCACCGGCGATTTCACCGCCATTGATCCGGACGCGCGCGGACTGGCCTGGTTCAACGGGGTCAACTGGCAGGCCGCGCCGCAATTTGAACAGTTGGGCAACCTCAACATCGCCCAGCCTCTGGACATGCAACAGGCCGAAGCGGAATTTTGTCTGTTGACCCAGGGCGCGCCGCTGGACGCCACCATTCACTGGAGCAATCAAGTCTGCTACAACGGCTCCAAATGGCGCGGTGATGTCAATGCACCGCTGTCCAATGTGGTGCAAACTCTGCACGCGCATCAGGGCAAGATCGTGCACGGCGGTGATTTCAACGTCATTGGCGACCAGCTCAGCCCGTTCATTGGCCGCCTGAATTTCTCCGACCGCTGGAAAGGCATCAGTCAACTGGCCTGGCAAGGCGCGGGGCAGGGCCACGTCAGTCATTTGCAGGCCTGGGGCAACGATTTGTACGCCACCGGTCTGTTCGATCTGGCCAACGGCGCCACGGTCAGCGGGGTGGCGCGCTGGGATGGTGTTAATTGGGCGCCCGTGACGCCCGGACTGTCGGCATTCAATGGCGTGATGACGGTGTGGAACGATCGCCTGATCATCACCGGCAGTGCGGCGGCGGGTGGACCGGTGTTGCAATGGGATGGCGCGGTCATCAGCAACCTCAGCGGCTTTCCCGGCGCCGGACAAATCACCGACATGGCGGTGTATCAGAACGACCTGGTGGTGGCGCATTTTGTCAGCGGCACAGGCCAGTTGTATCGCTACGATGGGGTGACCTGGCAGGCCTTTGGCGGCACCATGGTCGGCGCCCCGCTGGCGCTGGCGGCCGATGGCAACAACCTGTACGTCGGCGGCAGTTTCACATCAGCCTGCAACGGTGTGGATTTCATCACTGCCAACAACATTTACCGCTGGAACGGCAGCGGTTGCGACACCCTGGGCACCGGCGTGACCAACACCGGTCTGACCAAAGAAGTGCGCGACATCGCGCTGCGCGACGGGCACGTGATCGTCACCGGCCGGTTTGACCAGGCCGGCGCGGTGGCGGCCAATTCACTGGCCATCTGGGACGGCACGCAGTGGCACGCACTGGGTCAGGGGCTGATCGGCAGCAACGTTTCACAGGGCCAGGGCAATGCCCTGTGGCTGCTGGACGGGCGGGTGTATGTGGCCGGTTATTTTGAACAGGCCGGTGACGCCCTGTCGCATCACTTTGCCGCCATTGAGCTGATTCTTGATCGCATTTATGCCAACGGTTTTGAGTGACCAAGGGGCTTGAATGTGTTGAGTATGAAAGCTCTACAGGGCCGTGATTTTTATCCTCACGGCGGCGCATCCAGCACGTCTTATTGGGTCTGTTAAAAACAAGTTAAATGGACATCCAGACGTCTAAAAATAACTAAAAATGTGATCAGGGTCACGAAAACCCCGCGCTCTTTCGGTTGAAATGCCAGCATCGTTTTAATGTGAAGACGATGTCATTGACTGCACGCATGCGCAGTCATTTTTTTAACTGTAAAGAGAGAAGCAATGAGAGAAAGAAAATTTGTGCGGTCGCTTGTGCTGACCGCAGCGATCCTGCCTGTGTTAGCACACGCCGAAGAAACCCAAATTTCCATCAGCCCACAGGGTTCAGTTGATCCTGCTGTGACGGTGTTGTCCACCGAAGTGACGCTGTCGAATGACGTGCCAATTTTTGGCCTGAGTGGATTGCTGGGCACACCGCCCACCATCTATCAGGCCAGCGTGCCTGAAGGCTCCGAGTTCGTCGAATTCAACACCTTCGGAGGATTCGGCGATGTGGATCTGTACGTCAAGTTCGGTGCGCCGCCCACACTGGATGACTGGGATTGCCGTCCCTTTCTGAATGGCAACTATGAAACCTGTGCGTTTGAACAACCGGCGGCGGGCACCTATTATGCCAGGCTTGTGGGCTTTTCGGTGTATGACAACGTCGGTCTGATCGCCACCTGGGATGTGCCGCCGGTGACGTTCTCAGACGGCCCGGGTCTGCCCTGGGAAAGCGTGCCCGACATCGGCATCGGACGCAGTGTGGTCGAGTCCACCCGCGCCGGGGCTTCCGGAGTGGTTCAGGTCGAAGTGGATATTATCTCGATCCCGCAAAACGGCATGGAGGTGACCCTGGTGCATCCGGACGGCACACGTTATTTGTTGCACGATCGCACCGGCGGCACCGCATCGGGACTGCAGGCGAACTTCAGTGTGGATGTGGGTGAACTGGATTCTTTGGGTGAATGGACCCTGGAGGTCTTTGACCACCACCGTTCCGGCCGCTCCACCGGTCGCATCCGCTTCTGGTCAATCACCTTCGACGATTGAATCAGTTCACTTTGAGCGATATGAAAGGCCCTGCACGGGGCCTTTCTTTATTTGGTGTCTTTATTTTTGTTGCATTGAATGCCAATCAAATGAAATTCCGGCACTGGGTGATCAAAGTGTTCATTAAGGTGCGTCGATCTTTTCCAGGTCTTCGCTGATCTGTTGAATCATTTCTTCGCTGGGGTCGTCCGCTGATTGGAGGTCGGAGAGCAGGGATTGCAAGGCTTCGCGCCCGGCTTCGGGCTGGCCGGTGTTGGCCAGCATCAGGGCCAGTTCACGGCGATTCTCGAAATAATCGCCGGTCAGGGGCATGTCGTTGCGCCGATAGATGGCGACCGCTTCACGCATCTGTTCGATCGCTTCATCGTTGCGCTCCAGGTGGCGCAACAATTTGCCTAAGTTGGCTTTGTAGAAGGCCACGTTGTAGTGATCCTGGCCGTGCGCGGCGATGAAAATGTCGATCACTTCGCGCAGCGCGGTTTCGCCTTCCAGCGGTCGGCCGGTTCTGAACAGAAACGTTGCGCGGTTGGCCAGCGCCATGGCGAAATCCGGGTGGTCGCGTCCCAGCGCCTTTTCATAAATATCCAGTGCCTGTTTGTTCAGTTCGCCGGCCGTGTCTTTGTCGCCGGCGCGGTAGTGGGCCACCGCGAGGTTGTCGTAGGCCAGGGCCAGTTCCGGGTGGTTTTCAGACAGGTGTTGCGCGCGCATGGCCAGCACTTTTTCCGCGTTGGCGATGGCTTCAGGGAATTTCTTTTCATCGACCTGGATCAGCGACAGATTGCTGATCAATGACGAGATGATGCGGGAATGCCGCACTTGATCCATGGCTTCACTGAGTGCAATGGCTTTTTTCATCGCGGCTTCGGCCTGCGGCAATTGATCCTGGCGCCAGTGCATGAGGGCCAGACTGTTGTGCAATTCCACTTTGGCTTTGCTGTTGATGCCCGGGTTGTCTACCAGCGTCATGGCCTGTTGAAAAGTTGTGTTTGCCGCTTGAAACTGGCCGCGTTTGGACTGCAGTGTGCCCAGTTGGCTGTACCCGTCAAACAGCAGCTTGTCCCGGTCTTGCGGCGATTTGTCCGCCCAGGTCAGCATCTTCTTCAAAGTCTCTGCGGCCTGTTCATAATCGCCTTTTTCCATTTCAAGCGTGGAGCGGGTGAGCAACAGCTGTGCCATCAATCTCGAATCGTCCAGGCCATCCCTGCTGAGGATGTGTTCGGCCTGCTGCAACTGGGCATCCGCTTGCGGATACATCGCGAGCTGGCGATACACATTACCGATCTCAAGCTTCAGCACCGCGCGGGCGCGCGGCTGCTCGGCCAATTCATTGTCAATGCGTTGCGCGCCGTCTTCGAGCATGTCGCGCGCGGTGCGTTCACCGCCATCCAGGTACGGGTCGGATTGACTGAACAGGCTGGCCAGAAAGGCGGTCACCTGTTCGGCGTCGTCGCGCGCCTGTTCAGCGAATGCCTGCTCGCGTTTCAGGTCCACGGTGTATTTGCTGAAGCCCGCGACCGCGATCACGGCGATGAGGGCCAGCGCCGCGTTGCGCAGGCGTTTTTTCGGTTTGGCGACAATCGCATCCAGCATGGCCCTTGCGTCCACCGCGGTCGGCCGGTCGGTGGGCGATGCGGATTTCATGCGCTGGATCAAACGGGCCAGATCGCGCGACACACCAAGCACCTGTTCACTGACGCCATCGCGTGCGCGCTGCAGCAATTCATCTGCCTGCTGATCGGTTGGATGTGCGCGCGCGCCGCTGAACATTTCCTGCAGCACCAGACCCAGAGAATAAATGTCTGAGGCCGGTGTGATTTCTTCCCCGCGCGCCTGTTCCGGGCACATATAGCCCAGGGTGCCGATGATGGAGCCGGGCAGGGTTTCCGAAACACTGTGGGTGCCGGATGTGTGTGCGGATGTGTGCGTTCGCGCAGCGTCCGGGCTGAGTTCTTCCCGACCCATGGAACGGGAGATGCCGAAATCCAGCACTTTGACCTGCTGCGCGTCGCTGACCATGATGTTATCGGGTTTGAGGTCGCGGTGCACGATGCCGCGCTGGTGGGCGCTGGCCAGTGCATCCAGCAGGGTGCGCGCGATGTCCAGCTTTTGACGTCGGCCCACATCGCCTTCGAGGTATTTGTTCAGGGTCACGCCAGGCACGTACTCAAGCACCAGGAAATGCACATCGCCGCTTTCGATGATGTTGTGAATGCGGCACACCGCCGGGTGGTCGATTTTCGACAGCACCAGGGCTTCTCGGCGCAGTCGATCCTTGATCACCGGACTGAGCCGGTGTTTGCCGCGGATGGTCTTGACCGCAACCTTGCGTTCCAGCTGGGTGTCTTCACCGAGGTACACCGCGCCCATGCCGCCGCGCCCCAGTTGTCTGATCAGTTGAATGTCGCCGATGCGCGCGCCGCTGAGGTCTTCGCGGTCATCCAATGGCGTGAAGATGGCTTGTAAATCCGGGTTGTTTTCGAGAAACACGGTGCGCGTCTGCTCGTCTGAGAGCAGGGCCGCGACCTGTTGCACCACCGCCGGATCGGCGTCCAGCTGTCCCAGAAAAGCGAAGGCTTCGATGGTGGGCATGGTGGCCACGCGGCGAAACAGCGCGTTGATTTCTTTTTCGTTGTCCTTGTCCATCCCCTGATCCCCGAACCGTTGAAATGAAAATTTTGTTTCATGATATATGATCTTGCCGGGCGGTGCAAAGCCGATCACCAGCGGTGTCGAGATTGCGGGGCGAGGCGTGGCCGTGTTAATCTGAGCTGCAGGGTGTGCCCGCGCAACGTATTAATCACCGTCAATCAACTGGGGAGTGTCATGTCGACGTTTACAAGCATCAATCCATACACCCAAGAGCGCATCGAATTCTTTGCCGGCGTTTCCGATGACGCGCTGGATTCAGGGCTTCAGGCGGTCTGTGCCGCGCAGCGGCGCTGGCGCGACAGTGCATTGTCCGAACGCAGCGCCTGTTTGCGCCGCCTGGCCGAGGGCTTGCGCATACGCTGCGAGACGCTGGCCCGGCACATGACGCTGGAAATGGGCAAACCGATTCGTGAGGCGCGCGCGGAGATCGAAAAATGCGCCTGGGTGTGCGAACACTTCGCCGCGCACGGCGCGGACATGCTGGCCGATCGGCTGATTGAAACCGACGCGCGGCGCAGTTTTGTGCGCCATGAACCGCTCGGTGTGGTGCTGGCGGTGATGCCGTGGAATTTTCCATTCTGGCAGGTGTTCCGTTTTGCCGCGCCGGCGCTGATGGCCGGCAACGCCGGGATTTTGAAACACGCCGGCAATGTGTTGCGCTGTGCGCATGACATTGAGGCGCTGATCCTCGATGCCGGGGTGCCGCAAGATGTTTTCCGCCAGTGGCCAATGTCGCACGCTCAGGTGGCCGCGTTGCTGGGCGATCCTCGCATCGCCGCGGCCACCCTGACCGGTTCGGAAGGCGCCGGCCGCACGGTGGCCGAGTGCGCCGGTCGGCATTTGAAAAAGACCGTGCTGGAATTGGGCGGCAACAACGCCTTCATTGTGCTGGCCGATGCGGATCTTGAGCACGCGGTCAAAACCGCAGTGACTGCGCGCTTCCAGAACAGCGGGCAAAGTTGCATCGCGGCCAAACGGTTTCTGGTGGAAAAGCCGATCTATGCGGATTTCCTGGCCGCCTTCACTGCCCGTGTGGCGGCATTGAATTGCGGCGATCCATTGAATGAGGACACTGAAATGGGTCCCTTGGCGCGCGCGGAATTCGCGCAGCAGTTGCAACGACAGGTCGATGACTCAGTGCAGGCCGGCGCCGAAGTGATCCTTGGCGGTGGCCACGAAGGCGCCTTTTTTCAGCCCACCGTCATGGTGGCTGTGCGCCCGGAGATGCCGGTGATGCGTGAAGAAACGTTCGGACCGGTGGCGCCGGTGATGTGCGTGGACGACGTCGATCACGCCATTCGCGTGGCCAGCGACACGCGGTTTGGCTTGGGCGTAAGTGTGTGCACCGGTGATCCCGAACGCATTCTGGCGCAGTTGGACCGCTTTGCCGACGGCGCGGTGTTCATCAACGATCTGGTCAAGTCCGATCCGCGACTGCCCTTTGGTGGCACCGGAATTTCCGGTCACGGGCGGGAATTGTGCAGCGACGGCCTGCTGGAATTCATCAACCGCAAAACCGTGTATCTGCGCTGAGGTCAGACCACACATGTGTGCGCCGTCCGAATTTGTCTGAAATTTGTTGTGCGATTGTCCAGCAATCCAGCGTTAAACAATTAAAAATACACGTTCACATCACTCATATGGAGAGTCGCATGAAAATTTCAGTATGGACGGTTTTGTGTTTATTGGCTGTGTTGTTGCACAGCGGACAGGCGCGGGCGCAGTACACCACACACAAGGTGGCCCATTACGGCGCCACGGTTTTCAGCAGCGGCGATGAAGCCAGCATTGATCTGTTCGATGCGCGCGGCAAACAGGTCGGCATACTGATCTTTATGCCGGTCACGGCCGCGGCTTTGCCGCCGGCCACGCAGGACAGCGCCGGCGTGATTCGCTTGTACTATGTGCGCGCGCGTTATCTGGAAGCGGTGGACATGCTGCGCAATGAAGCGCCGGTGTATTTGCGAAACTGGCACGGTGCGGGCAACAATTCACACCTGTCCACCTCGCCGGATGAACCGGTGGGTGAAGCCGAGTAAATCTCGCACTGCGCTGGCGGACTCCATGCGCCATTCACAGCGGCGCCTGGATGCGCGTCGTCAGCTTGGACTCGCCACGCATGAAGGCCTGAATCACGGCGGTGACTTCAGGTGAGCTCATGAACAGGTTGTGGCC
>JBNLBT010000064.1:0-19670 GCA_050303435.1 Marinicellaceae bacterium | reverse complement strand
GCACGGCATTGATGTGTACAGAGTGCGTCTGGTTGGCGAGGTTATTCTTGATGTGGATCGCGCCGCCCAGGCCGGCGGAGGTGTTGTTTGTGAAACGCGTGCAGTACAGGTCGAAGGGCATGCCCTGTGCATTGCAGTGATCGGCGCCATTCACGCCAAACAGGGAATCAATCCGTGCATTGGTGCTCTGGAGTAGCAGGGCACCGCCTTCAAATGCGGCGCTGTTGCTGTTCATTTGAGTGTTGAGTAACTGTAAATCAGAGCTGGTTGCGGCCAGCGCGCCACCACTGGTTGCGTGATTGTTGCTGAATGTGGCGGAGTTGATGGTCAGATTCGAGTAAATCAGGTTGAGCGCGCCACCGACGCTGCCGCTGTTTTGATTGAACTGGTTGTTGTGCAGTGTGCCCCGGCCGATGTTGTACAAGCGCAGAGCACCGCCGAGCCCGCCGCTGTTGACATTGAACGTCGAGTCATTGATGTGCAAGTCAAGTGCATGCAGGGCCAGCATGGCACCGCCCATATTGGCCGAGGTGTTGCCGATAAAGTGCGCGACATTGAAGTGCAGCGATGGGATGTTGTACACATAGATTGCGCCGCCGCCATCCAATGCACCAAATTGAATCGTGCTGTTGCTCTGTAACAAGCCGTCGTTGATGGTCATGGGGCCCAATGGGTGAGTACCTTCGTTGACCGCGGCGATGGCGCCGCCGCGAAAGGTCGCGGTGTTGTCTTCCAGTGTGCTGTTTTCAACGGTCAGTGTGCCGCCTTCCATCCACACCGCGCCACCGGCGCCGAGCGCGGCATCAATGGCGTGGTTGCTCGCCATCAGGCTGTCCTGGATGGTCACTGGCAAATCACTGGCTTGCGTTTGCACGTGCAGACCGCCGCCGGAACCGGCCAAGTTGCCGGTCAGGGTTGAGTTGTTGAGTAGGTCGATTCCAGCGCAGTCGGTGCACTCGATGCCGCCGCCGGTCTCGCCGGCGGAATTGTCGATCACGCGGCTGCCATCGACGATCAGTGCATGTTCGGTGTCGATGCCGCCGCCGCGCGTCTCGGCGATGTTGCCCGACACTTCGCTGTCGTCCTGCAGGATCACGGTGCTTTGCATCACCGCCTTGATGCCGCCGCCACCGGTTTTGGCGCGGTTGTTGCGGATCACCGAGGCGTTGAACTGGCCGGTGGAAACGCCGCTCAGATACACCCCGCCGCCGCCTTCCTGATTGCCGTGAGTGAGGTTTTCATTGTCTTCAATCAGCCCCGAATTCACGCTCAGGGTGCTGTCGGCCAGGTACAGCCCGCCGCCGGAACTGACGGCGCTGTTGTGCGCCACCACGGCGCCGTTGATGATCACGTTGGAACTCATGGCCAGCAGCCCGCCGCCGTACAGGCCGGCTTCATTCCAGATGATGCGCGCCTGGTCAGAGGACATGCTGATGAAACTGCGGTTGGCGAAGACGCCGCCGCCGAGACGTCCGGCGGTGCTGAATCCGTTGTTGCTGCTGACACCGATGTTGCCGTCGGTGACGGTCATTTCGCTGTCGACCAGCGCGATGGCGCCGCCGTCCTGATCGGCGTGACCGCGATACACGCTGGCGTCGTTGATCAGGAACAGCTCACTGGGGTTGACGCCGCCGCGGGCGCTTTCTGCAACCACGTAAATGTTGCCGCCGTTGCCGCTGGCCACGCCATCGGAGACGTTGGCGTCGTCGAGAAACAGGCGGCTGCCCTGGCTCACCGCCAGCACGCCGCCGTGGGTGGCCTGGGCGTCGCGCAGCCACATGTGACGGAAGCGCACCGTGGCGCCGTTGGATATGTGCCCCAGACCGCCGGTGCTGCTGTGCGAGCCGCCGTTGCCATCGATCACCACGGTGCTGGACGTGGCGCTGGTGTCTTCCGTTTCACAGCCGGAAAAATTTGGCGGCGCCGGCAAAGAAGGCACAAAGGTCAGTGATTTGTTGATTGGCCCGAGCAATTGGTTGTAAGTACCCGAGGCAATGAATATCGTGTCGCCGGGCTGCGCGGCGGCGATGGCCTGCTGCAGGGTCTGGTACTGGCAGGGGTTGCCGTTGCGCCCGATGGAGCCGTTGCCGGCCACGGCCGGGCTGAATGGGGCGATGCACATGATGAGAATGCTTGCGCTCAAAAGCAGTGATTGCATTGTTTTTCCTGTGAAATAAAAATCAAAGTTCAAGACGAAAAGCCGTGCTGGTAAATGATGTCTTCGGTGCCAACGCCGTCCATCTCAAATGCGCCCTGATCGTACAGCGTGTTGTTACCCGGGCGGATTTTGCCGTCCAGGTCGGTGGCGGCGCCGTCCACGCAGGCGTCGATGCCTGGCGAAGCCGCGTCCAGCGCGTAGTCGCTGCGGGCGTCGCTGATGAACTGAGGGGCGCCGAGGTTGCTGCCGGTGCTTTGTCCGGTGGCCGAAGCCGCCTGTGAGTTGTTGCAGCCTTGGGTGAAGTTCACCACCACGCTGACGTGCGGTGGCTGGCTGTTGCCGTGCACGATGCTGTTGTGCAGGCTGGTGATATTCGACACGTCATTCAGGTCCAGGGGCGCGCCCAGATTGTCCACCAGCGTGAGGTGGTTCATGTTCAGGATGTTGCCGTTCTGTTGACGAATGACCGGGTTTTCATCCTCAGCGCTGCCGTTGTGATGAATCAACAAATTACTCAGTTCCAGGGTGTGACTGGACGAGCCGGTCTGATACAAGACGGAACCGGAAAAGGTGGCGATGTTGCCAGTGAAGGCCGTTTGTTGGATGCTGTTCATGGAGCCATTGGAGCCCGACGCATGGATGGCGCCGCCGGTGGAGCCCATGTTGCCAATAAATTCACTGCAAAACGCGTCGGCACTCAGAGCACTGGGATTGCATTGGTCGCGATCGCCGAGGCCGACTTGGGCGTCCACCTGAAAATTCGTGTGCAAGGCATACAGGCCGCCGCCGCTGAAGGTTGATGCGTTGCCGTTGACGCGGCTGTTGATCAGGGAGGCGGTGCCTGAATTGACATACAAACCGCCGCCGTTGCTGCTGGCGCTGTTGTTGAGAACAGAAATGCCGTGCATCACGCCGTGACTGCTGGCCGTGAGGGTCAGGCCGCCACCGGTGGAGGCTGAATTGCCGGTCCACTGACTGTGTTGCAGCCGATAATCGGTGTTGACCATGGCCAGGCCGCCGCCTTGTCCGTTGCTGCCAGCCTCATTGTCGACAAAGTTGCTGTCGGTGATGAACACGTCTGTGCTGTTGTTCAAATAGGCGCCGCCGCCGTGCCTGCCGGACGCGTTGTTGCTGAACACGGTTTGATCCATCCACACAGAATCGACGTAATATGAGTGCAACGCCCCGCCACCGGATGTGCCTTGTGCGCCGTCATTCACGCTGTTATTGTTGAACAGTGTTTGGGTCATTTCGATGGCGTGGGTCAGGCTTGAGCTTTGCGCATTGAATGCAATGGCGCCGCCGCGGTTAAACGCCGCGTTTTGCTCGAACAGGGCATTGCGGGCCAGCAATTGACCGCTGAGCATGTGGATGGCGCCGCCTTCCTGCGTGTTGGTGGTGTGTCCATTGTTTGTAAATGCGCTGTTGAGCACCTGCACGGTGGGGTCGCTGTTGGCACTGACGTGCAGCGCGCCACCGTATTCAGCGGTGTTGTTGCTGAGTGTGGAGTCGTTGACGATGTCCACGCCATCGCATTGATCGCAGGCGATGCCGCCGCCCAGACCGGTGGCTGTGTTTTGATGCACGGTGGCATCATCCAGGTTCAGCCGCGCATTGGCCCCGAGGAACAGACCGCCGCCATCGCCCTGGGTTGAGTTGCTGTAATAATGCGTGGTCAGATTGTCTAAGGTGGTGGCACCCAAGACCGATACACCGCCGCCGTGGGTCACGCTCTGGTTGTTTTGAATGTTGCTGAGTTCCAGTTCCAGGCTGTCATCGTCCAGCGAATACAGGCCACCGCCGCCGCCGCTCACGGCGCTGTTGCGCCAGACTTGTGTGGCCCAGAGGCGCGCATCGCTTTGCGTGGTGTATATGCCGCCGCCGTTGACTCCGGCGCTGTTGTCCCACACTTCCGAGCCCGCCACAGTGAAAGAAGAGTTCTCGGCGTACAGCCCGCCGCCGTCCTGGCCGGCCACATTCCACTGAATCGCATCGCCCGTTTGCGTTTGCAGTAAACTGTTGCTCAGGTGGATTCCGCCGCCGTTGCGGCCCGCCGTATTGAACTGGGTGTCGCTGAGTCCGACGTCGCTCAGAAACAGGGTCAGGTAACCATAGTGCAGGGCAATGCCGCCGCCATCCAGATCGGAGACGCCGTTGTAAATTTTCGTGTCAGTGTATAGATGCAGATTGCTGCGGTTGAGGATGCCGGGGCTGCCTTCCACGTAGATGTTGCCGCCAAGTTGCGTGGCGTGACCGTCGCGCAGCGTGACGCCCGTGAGCCGCAGCGTGCTGCCATCCAGCACCGCGATCAAACCGCCGTACTGCGCGGTGGCGTTCTGAATGGTGATGTTGCGGATGTGCACATCGGCGCCGTTGGTGATGCGCATCATGCCGCCGTAGGGATCCTGGCTGGCGCCGTTGGCCTGTAAAACGATGCTGGCCGTGGTTGACTCGACTTCACAGCCACTGAATCCGGGCGCGGCCGCCTCACCGGGCACAATGGTCAGATCCTTGTCGATGGTGCCGACAAAGGTGGTGCTGGTCAGCGTCGGGCCTCTCAGGAAAATCGTGTCGCCGCTGTTGGCCGCGGCGATGGCATTAAAAATGGTGGTGTAGCAGCATTCATTGCCGTTGATGCCGTAGTTGCCGATGCACCCCTGCGGCGCCTGCGCATCCGCACGTGCAGATGGCGTGAAAATGCTCAGCCCAAGCAGCAGTGCTGTCACGGCTGAATGGTGTATTTTGCCCATGATTCAACTCCTCATTGGTTCATTCCCGACAGCCATTCTAGGGCCGATGACGTGGCCGCTGTCCAGGCATATTCAGGCATATTCGGACACGGTTTAACTTATTGATAATGAATACAATAATCTGATGTAATGTGCTCAGTAACATGGCGGCATCAGAGTCCGAAGCCGTGCTGAAAAATGATGTCCTCGGTGCCGATGCCGTCCATTTCGAAGGCGCCCCGGTCGTACTGGCCGCCGCTGTTGGGGCGCAGTTTGCCGTCCACGTCGTGCATCAAGCCGCTGTTGCAGGCGTCCCGTCCCGGCGCGCCCGCGGCCAGGGCGTAGGCGCTGCGCGCATCGCTGGTGAACATCGGGTCACCGAGGTTGGCGCCGATGCTTTGGCTGCCGGTGCCGGCGGCCTGTACGTTATTGCACGATTCGCTGACGTTGACCAGCACACCGGCGTGCGGCGCCAGCGTGTTGTTTTGGATGATGCTGTTGCGCACATCGATTTCGCTGCCGACGCCGTCGATTCGCACCGGCTGGCCGAGGTTGTCGGCCACACTCACCGAATGCAGTTCCAGGCGGTTGTTGGCGGCCACATCCATCAGGGTGTTCTCATCGGTCACTGAGCCGTTGTGATGGCCCAACACGTTGTTCAGTGTGATGCGTCCATTGGTGCCCACCACATGGACCATTGCGCCCGCATCAACCGCGGTGTTGTCGCGGAACAGCGCCTGGTGCAGATCAACGGTGTAGACGGTTGAGTTGGCCAGCACGTCGGTGTACAGCGCGCCACCGCGGTTGGCCTGGTTGTTGATGAAAGCGTTGCAAAAGCTGTCAAACGGCAGATCGGCCGGATTGCAATACACCGGTTCATCCGCGCCAATGCGCGCTTCCAGTATCAGGTCACAGCCCTGCAAGTGGATGGCGCCGCCGTTGTCAACGGCTGTATTGCTGCTGAACTGACTGTTGATCACCCGCAGATTGCCTGTGCAGCTTTGCACACTGATCGCCCCGCCGTCGTCGGCGCTGTTGTTGACAAACAGCGCCGAATCCACCTGTCCGTTGCTGTTGTTGAGGCGCAAGGCACCGCCGTTGAAAGCGGCCGTGTTGTTGTTGAACTGGGTGCGCTCGATCTGGTAGGGGGTGGATTGCAGGTTCACAGCGCCGTAGCGACCGTGGGTGTTGTCGGAAAACGAGCTGTCTGTGAGATTTAAGGTGCTCACATTGAACGACAGGGTGCCGCTGGCCGTGGAGGAGTTGTTGTTGAACACCGAGTTGGACACCAAAACCTCGTCCACATTCGACGCGCGCAACACCGAACCGCCCGGACCAAAAAAGACGCCGTCGGTGGTGCTGTTGCCATCGAACAGGGACTGGTGCAGTGTGATTCGGTCGACCGCGCCAGTGCGCGAAGCCGGGGCAGAGATGGCGCCGCCGGTGTACACCGCGCTGTTGCCGTTGAAGCCGCTTTGCAACACACTCAGATGCCCCTGGTTCATATACACCGCACCGCCTTCACCCTCGGCGGCGTCGGCGAGGTTGTCGGTGAACTGGGTGCTGGACACGGCCAACAGGCTGTCGGCAAGCAGACCATCAAAGTAAATGCCGCCGCCATTCATGGCCTGGTTATTTGACACTTCAGAGACCCCGCCGATGTCGATGGAAGGGCATTGCTGGCAGTGTATGCCGCCGCCCAGTTCTTCGGCTGTGTTGGTCTCCACCACCACGGCATCCAGCATCAACGCGGCGTCTGACCAGATGCCGCCGCCGTTGACCGCGGTGTTCAAACGCACAGTGGAATTGTCGGTCAGCTGCACCGCGGCGTCTGTCGTGATCATCAGGCCGCCGCCGTTGCCGAAACTCACATTGCTTTGCAGGTTGACGGCGTCCAACACCGCGTTGAGGCCGCCGCCCAGATACATGCCCGCGCCGCCCTGACCGGTGCTGGAACCAAAGGTTTGGTTGTTGCGGTACAGACCGGCGGTGATAGAGGCGGTGCCGCCGACGATGTAAAAGCCGCCGCCACTGACGCCGCCGATGTTGTTAAAAACCCGACCGCCGAATATGTCCAGCGTTGAATCCACCGCGTAAATTGCACCGCCGAAGGTGCCGGCGGCATTGAAAAAACTGGCATCGATGCCAAAATCTGCATTGGATGTGTCCACATAGGCGTTGATCGCCGCAATGGCGCCGCCGTTGATGTTGGCCGAACCATTGACAACATCGCCGCTTAACATCCTCAGATGGCTCAGGTTACCGATGCTGCCTTCGACGTAAATGTTGCCGCCAGAGTGGTTGGCCACGCCGCCGGACAGATTCACGCCAACCAATTCCAGGTGGGCGCCGTCCAGCACCGCGATCAGGCCGCCGAATGTGGCGCTGGCGTTTTGCAGATCGATGCGCCGCAGTTCAACTTCAGCGCCGTTGGTGACTTGCAGCATGCCACCGTGGGTGCCCTGACTGGCAAAGTTCATGTCGAACACAATGTCCGGGCTGTAATTGGGATCAAGCACTTCACAGCCGGAAAAGGCCGGCGCACCGGGCTTGCCAGGCGTGATGGTCAGGTCGATGTCAATCACGCCCATGAATTCATTGATCACCTGATCGCCGCCGCCGATGAACAGCGTGTCGCCGTTGCTGGCATTGGCCAGCGCCTGGGCAAAGGTGTTGTAGCAACACTGATTGCCGTTCAAGCCAAAATTCCCGGCGCAACCCTGCGGTTCAACCGCGCCAACACCCTCCGCGCACAGCGCACAGGCGCTGAACAGCAGACACACAAAACAAAATACCAATGCACGATAAGACATGATGTTTCAACTCCTTAAATTTTCCCACTGCCATTCTAAAAGCCCCGAATGCAAGTCGCCTCAGGCATATTCGGGCAAAATTGGGCAAGGGTTAAGTGATTGATATTAATAGGTAAATCACATTGTTATGATTTGGAGAATCAATCGGCAGGATTCAGGTAAATTAATAACCCGTGTATTCACTTGAGTGCAACCAGGGACAGACTTTCATTGATTGACCAATGGTCACCTGGTTTGTTATGCAAACTTTGTACGTTAAAGCATGGTCTTAAAAAAAGGTGGATCCAATTTTTCCAGTATGCAGCCTGTATTTAAATGTTCTGGATTAAAATTTGGATCATATGAATTATGAATGTTTCAATGGAGAGATGGCATGGGGCGTTGTTTGGTGATTGTTTTTCTTTGTTTTTTCAGTCTGGACTCTTTATCGTGTTCATGCGTTTTCCAGCCGGATGACCTGGAGGAAGCGGTCATGGCAGCCTATGAGTCCGTGTCTTCAGTTGTGTTGGCCCAGGTTGAATCGGTCAGTGAAGCGAAATCAATTAAAAAAATTGCCCAAACATATGAATTTGAAAGCGAAGTCACCCAATTCACAGAGATTAAATCCTGGAAAGGGCAGCACGGAAAACACTTTGAAACAAACATCATTACCTCGTGCTGCATGTGTGGCATGTCGTTTGAAAAAGGTCAAACATATCTGCTTTATCTGGACGGTCCGGATGCAAACGGCCACTATTCCACCAGCATATGCACGCGCACTGCGCGCGAGGAAAATGCATTGGAGGACATCAAGATACTGGATGGAATGCGCAATGAATGAGTGTAATGTCCGATGACGACGCGCGCTGAGATTCGGGCTGAAATCGAGTCCGTTGCGCCGTTTGACCCGCGCGAGCGGGCGACGAAACAGGCGGTGCTGGCCTGGGTGGATTCGGGTGCGGAACTGTGTCGCATCGAAAAGCCGGACACGCCGCCTGAGCATCTGGTGGCTTATTTTGTGCTGGTGGATGGCGAACACATTTTGCTGGTGGATCACATCAACGCGCAGTTGTGGTTGCCGGCCGGGGGGCATGTGGAACCGGGTGAGCATCCCAGGGACACCGCCTTGCGGGAAGCCCATGAGGAATTGAATTTCAGCGGCGGTTTTCTGCGGCCAGGGCCGCTGCTGCTGACCCGCACGGTCACCGTCGGCCTGACCGCCGGGCACACGGATGTTTCGCTGTGGTACGTGCTGGACGGAGACCGCACGGCGCCGATTGAATTCGACGCTTCGGAATTCAAGGACGCCAGGTGGTTTCACCGCACGCAGGTGCCGATGCACCGAACCGACCCTGAGATGGGGCGGTTTTTGCGCAAGTTTTATGGGGCCGGTGATAGACACGTGGCCGCCCCCGTTTTACTGTGATTTCATGAACATGCCTGGCGATGAATCGGCACAGATGATCGGCCCTCGGTTATGGATCCGTTTGACCGTGGCCTACCTTCTGGGGCCGGTGATTTTGATCTTCTGTGGCGGGGACGCTGGTTGGTGGCAGGCCTGGGTGTACACGTCCATGCTGCTGGCCGCCGGTCTGGGTGGGCGCGTGTGGGCGGAACGGCGTCACCCTGGCATCACGGCCGAGCGACAGGATCGCGAGAATTTTTCTCAGGCCAAGGTCTGGGACAAAGTGCTGGCGCCGTTGATGGCGGTCAGCCTGGTGTTCCCCATGGTCATTGTGGCCGGGCTGGACCATCGGCACCAGTGGTCGGAGGATTTTCCGACGCTGTTGAATCTGCTGGGGTTCGGATTCATTGCCTTTGGTTACGCCTTCGCTGCCTGGGCTTTGGCCGAAAACCGTTTTTTCTACAGCGTCGTGTGCGTGCAGACGGCGCGTGGGCACCGGGTCTGTGACAGCGGGCCGTACCGCTTTGTGCGCCACCCGGGATACGCCGGCAATGTGCTGGCGCTGTTTGGCGTTGTGCTCGCGCTGAATTCGCTGTGGGTTTTGCTCCCGGCGTTACTGGCCTGCGTCATATCGGTGATACGCACGGCTTTGGAAGACCGCACCTTGCTTGATGAGTTGCCGGGTTATCTGGACTACGCACAACGCGTAAGATTTCGGCTGATTCCGGGGCTGTACTGAGCCAACCGGCCTGTTTTTTTACAAGTCTGAGATGAGCGGCATTGATGAGTCAGTTTAGCGGCAGATGGGGTGAAACATGAAAACAGCAGAAGAATTGAAAGCAGAATTGATTGCGCTTTTTCCAGCGTTTGCCGACGAATTTGAAGACCCGGATGCGTTGCGCGAAGCCGGCTTCGATTGTCGCTTGACCTTGCACAGTGTGTGGATGGATTTTGCACCGGTCGCCCACGCCTGTTGCATCAAGGCTTCGGAAAAAAATCTGAAAAAGTTCGGTGCGCTGATCAACGCAGAAGTGGCCGCCGGTGGCCACAGGGAAAATGCGGTGTCCACGGCTTTTTTGGAGCACGCCTCACAGGTTTCCGTGGCAAAAATTCTTCGATCCGTGCTCAGTGCAGAAGCACAAAAGAAAATGCGATGAGGCACGGTTGGAAAAATCATATTTGAGCGTTTATTTCCATTGCTGTGCTTACAGCCCACATCACTTCCTCACCAATCGTTGCATCAACGCCTCCCTGTGACTGCGCGACAGGGGCACGGTCTGGTCGGTGGTCAAATGCAGGCGGTGGTCGCCGTGGTCGGTGGGTTCGATGTGGTCGATGTATTTGAGGTTGACGATGCAGCCGCGGTGGGTTTGCGCGAAGTGCTCGGGGTTGAGTGATTCGAGGGTTTTCTTCAGGGTCTGGCGCATTGGCAGCACCTGGTCTTTGTGGTGCAGGTAGACGTAGTTGCCGCCGGCTTCGATGTGGCTGACTTCGGGCAGCGAGACCAGGTATTCGCGGCCTTTTTTTCGCACCAGGAGGGTGTCCATGGCGGGCGCTTTTGTGGTTTCGGACTCGGGGCCGACGAAGCGCGCATCGCCGAGCAGGTGGCGGGTCAGTTGCAGGTACAGGTACACCGAGCCGAGGATCAGGGCATAGGTCCAGGCGTCCTTGCGGTATTCATACAACAGTTCACTTGGCCAGTCACCGAAATCGTAGCTGCGCCCGGCCAGCCGATAGGCCAGTGTGCGCAGCGCCACCATGCCGCCCACGTGCGCCAGGGAAAACAGCAGGGAAAACGGCACATGCCACAACGAATTGCGCGGCCAGTCCTGGGGACTCAAAGGGAAGCGCCGAATCGCCCAAAGCACCGCCGGCAACAGCGCCATCACCCACACCGCGCTGCTCAGTTCCCACACGTAGGGTTCCCAGGCGGCGAGCTCGATGTTCAGTCGTTGAAAGTCGCTGAGCCGCGAAGCCGCCAGGATCAGTGCCTGCGCCAGTGTCATGCCGCAGAACAGGGCGATGGCCAGTGCGCGGATGCGTCGAATGCGTGCGGCGGTTGGATTCATGCCCGCATTATAGGCCATCGCCGGCCACCGCAGGGCTGCGATTCGTCCCCGTTGATCGGCGGGCGGTCCCATGTGCATGGCAATCGACGCGTCCATCGCCTACGCTGGGCGCATTGTCACGCATGGGGAAAAATCATGAATGAACGGCGTTGGGATCTGGACTGGTTGCGGGTGCTGGTGTTTGGCCTGCTGATTTTTTACCACATCGGCATGCTGTATGTGGCCGATTGGGGCTATCACTACAAATCATCGCACCAAAGCGGTTTTTTACAGAATCTGATGATTGCGGTCAACCGCTGGCGATTGCCGCTGCTGTTTCTGATCGCCGGGGTGGCGATGCGCTATTTGCTGCACAAAGTGGCCTTGCATCGTTTCGCTCTGCTGCGCAGCTGGCGGCTGCTGTTGCCGCTGTTTTTTGGTGTGCTGGTGATTGTGCCACCGCAGCTGTACTGCGAGATGATTTACAACGGCGATCTGGTCGGTGTGTCGTACGGCGAGTTTTACCGCGCGTTTTTTGACCTGGGTCATCCGTGGTTCGAGAAGTACCCGGCCGAGCTGTTGCCGCACATGGACGTCAATCATTTGTGGTTCATTCGCGAGTTGTGGTGGTTTTCCATGCTGGCGCTGCTGCTGTTGCCGCTGTTGAACTGGTCCAAGGTGCAGCAACTGTGCGGGCTGTGGGGCCGCCGGGGTGGGGCGAT
Organism: Marinicellaceae bacterium; assembly: GCA_050303435.1. Lineage (GTDB taxonomy): Bacteria > Pseudomonadota > Gammaproteobacteria > Xanthomonadales > Marinicellaceae > JBNLBT01. Next base: position 7,816 of record JBNLBT010000064.1, on the reverse strand, counting down.
CGGATTGCTGTTGATCCCGGCGATGGTATTCAGCCTGTTGTCGCTGTGGGTGTTCCCGCAAAGCGGCGAAGGCGTGCGCATCTGGAGCGGCTTTGCCTTTTTCATCGGCGGTTATCTGATGGCATGGAATCGGCCGTTGTGGGCGGCGATTACACAGCACCGACGGATCATGGGCCTTGTTGCTTTGATCACGACACTGGTGTTGCTGTATTACTATCACACCGAATACAAACTTCGCACCGAGCCATTGACCGGGTGGTCGCTGTGGCTGGAATACCTGTTTATTCAGGCCAACCGCTGGGCCTGGTTGCTGGTGGTGCTGGGCTATGCGCAGGTGCATCTCAATCGACCCGGGCGCGCGCTGGGCTACCTGAATGAGGCGGTGTACCCATACTACATCCTGCATCAAAGCCTTCTGATCGTTGCCATGCACGCGCTGTCACAGGCGGCGCTGGGCCCGGTGTTTGAACCGCTCGCCATCATCGCCATCACCTTCGCCGGCTGCGCGCTGCTGTTTGAAGTGATTCGCAGAGTGCGGCCATTGCGGGTGTTGTTTGGGTTGAAGTGGTCGGCACCGCGGCGGACCGTGGCGTCTGTGAACCCGGCGCGCACCGTTTTCACACATGTTGACAAATCAGGCGCTGGCTGAGCGGTTGTGCATGCTAAAATAATAGCAGGGAATCTGGATATTGCATGCACACACCCATCAATGCCTGAGTAGTTTCCGTCCGTTGAGTTCTGAATAGAATCGTCTGCCATCGATGACATGCACATGCATTCTGGCTGGATTGAGCAGCGGCTGCGGCACGACCACGACCGGGAAAATGCCGGCCACCTCAGGCGTCAATCATTGGACCTCATGCACATCCGAAATTCTCACAGACGTGAAAACAGTTGACCCGTTTTTCTGTTGAAATGCGAATACATGGTTAAGACTGCAGAATGAGAGACTTGAATTGCAATGAGAGTAAGAAAATTGTACATCCGCGCGGTGATCTGCGCCATATTGGCCTCAGCGTGTTTGGCCAACCCTGCGGTGGCAGGCATTGAAGAAGAGGGTTTGCGTCGCATAGAGCAAACCATTGATCTGTGGCACACCTACGGTCCATACATCGATTCCGTCGCCGATTCATTTGTGGACGAGTTGAAATCCGATGAGATCATCTTGCTGAGGCTGCTGGCCGATCCCGACACGGCCGAGATGACGCGTCAACGAACCCGTTCTCTGCGTCACGAATTGCAACAGATCATTCATCAGTTCGATGCCTCACATCCGGTGCATTCACCCGAGTTTCTGACGTGGGATCTTTACGGCCAGCTCAGCGGGCGGGTCGTGGATGGAGACACGCAGCTGCCCCTGACTTCGGTGAATGTGCGTGTGTACAACGCCGCGGGAGATCTGATTAAACAGGACACAACGGATGACTCAGGGGCGTTTTTTTTCTTGCAGGTGCCGGCTGAAGAGCCGCTCGAACTGATGGCAGTGGAAAACACAGGTCAGTACACGATCCAGCTGTATCAGGATGTGCCATGTCCCCGGGGCTACGGCTACGGTTGTCTGCCCGGCGACGGCCAGTCCGTGGTGGTGCCAGCCAATGGGCATTTGCAAGACATTGATTTCGAACTCAGTCACCGCATGATCATTGAAGGGCGCGTGATTTCGGAGTTGGACGGCTCGCCCATCAATCGCGTCTGGGTCAGATTGCACGATGCGGATTTACAAGAAGTGGCAGGACACAGCACCAATGGCAACGGTGAATTTCAGTTCTCGGTTGATGTTGGTGGTCGTTACCATCTCTCATTCAGAGACAGTGAATATTTCACCGAAGTGTACAACGACGTCATTTGTTTGAGCGAACCGTGTGATTTTTCAGCGGCCACGCCCCTGAGTGGAGAACCCCACGATGTGATTTCAGTTGGCGACGTGAGTTTGCGTTACAAAGGCACGATCTCCGGTACCATGCTTGAAATGGACACCGGCAATCCGTTGCAGAATTTTCTGATCATGGCGTTGTTTGATGCGCAAACCCATGATTTTGTAAAATTCATTTCCCATGCCATGCTGGACGCCAACGGCGCTTGGGAAACTGAACCCGTGAACAGCGGTTCATATCTTGTGGTGACCATGGCCGGGGGATATTTCTCTGCCATTCATGATGGTGTGGCCTGTGGCAATTACAACGTTGATATGTGCTTTAACCGGGGTGAAAAGGTGGTGCATCACGACGCCATGCAAAACACTGAGGGCATCAATTTGCGTTTTAAAAAGGGCCATCGCCTGACGGGTATTGTATATGATGAACTCGGACAGCCTGTGGACGGACCAGCCACCAACACCCACGTGCAGCTATTTGACTTGAACGGAGAAGAGATCACCAATCAGAGAAGGATTGGGGCGGACGGCAGTTATTCGATATTTGTTGTGCCCGGCGATGTGTATGCAGTTGCCACCAGTGATCAGTACCACACCCAATTGTACGACGGCATCATGTGCGGCAATGATGCGTGCGATTTGACCCAGGGGGACGTCATTGTGATACCGCCGGACACGGATGTAGCAAACATTGACTTCCATTTAACCACACTGCCGGCTCTGCACGGTACAGTGCGAGACAGCCTGGGCAATCCGGTGGAGAATGCCAATGTGAACCTGTACCTGGACGGTGAAACGTGGCTGCTCAAGACCGCTGTTACAGACGATCAGGGACACTACGAGCTGGCCCACGTCAAGCCCGGAACCTATCGTTTGCGGGCAAGCAAAACAGATCACCTGACGGAATTTTATGACGGTTTGATTTGCACCGACACGTTTCTGAGCTGTTTACCGCTGGCCACGCCTCTTTTGGTTGACACCAACCCGAATCCACCAGCCATTGATTTCACCCTGCCTGAATTGGCTCGCATCGATATTGAATTCGATTCCAACGCCGGCCGGCCGATTTCCGGCGTGTTCACGGCCGTGGATGGTGCGGGCGAAGTTGTGCACAGCCAGGCAGTCAATCAGGCTTCGCATTTGCTGTTGAAATTGCCGCCAGGCGACTATCGCCTGATGTTTGATCAGGGTTTTCGTCACGTCACGCATTTATATGGAGCAGGCAATTGCTTCGTCGCTTGTGATGTCAATGACGCCGCGCCCATTTCGCTGCAGTTTGGCGACGACACGGCGATACTATTTTCCCTGGATCATTTCTTTGAAATCACCGGTTTTCTGGATGCCAACTCATCCAGCAATAATTTTGTGGATGCCCAGGTTTGGGTCAATGATCAATTGGCTCAAAGTGCTGAGGTCAGGGGCAACTACAGTCTGTACGTCAAAACCGATCAGCCGTTCAAGCTCAAATATGTATTTGCAGGATTATATTCGTACATGTTTGATGACATTCATTGTCAAGACAGTGCCTGTGATCTGGGCGATGCCACGCCAATAGTGCCGAGTCTGAATGCTCAGATGTCGCTGTCGGTGAACATGAACGCGCTGGCGGCATTGAGTGGCACGGTCTACACACCGGATGGCCAGCCTCTGCAAAACCATTGGGTGGATTTGAGCGGGCCGGTGAACCTGTCGGTGCGCACCAACAACGCAGGCCAGTTCAATTTTGTTGGACTCGAACCCGGCGCGTATCGCATCCTTGCGCGCGGCACAACCGCACTGGAATCCATGAGTTATGGGGATGTCCCATGTCCAAATCCATGCACCGTGAACAACGTGGGTCAGACCATTGACGTGGTCATCGGAGATGATCTCTCAGGGTTCGATATTCACATGCTGGAAAAGGGCCGACTGACGTTTCAGCCGGTGCATTGGTTCACCGGAGATGTGGCCAGCGATCGCATGCTGTTCTTTTACCGCGCAGACACCGGGCTCGGTGTGGCCAATGTCACCACAGACGAGGAGGGCAACGCTTCGCTGCTGCTTTCCGCCGGCTTCTATGGCGTGCTGGCACCCGATGACACCTACGATTCTGCCTACCCAAATGTGGCCTGTCGAAATTTGAGCATCAATGAATGTCTGGGACAGTCCCAGTTTGTAGAAGTGGTCAATGGGCAAGAATTGGTGCTGGATGATTTTGTGCTGCAGTCCGGCGGAGCAATCGGTGGACAGGTGCGGGATGAAGTCACTCAGTTGCCGGCATCGGGTGTGAAATTGCGACTGATCAACGAAAGCGGGCAATTTGTTCAAAGCACGGAATCGGGCGTTGACGGCAGATATTACTTCCATGCTTTGAATGAAGACGATCGATACCACGTTGTGTTGGAGGAAGACAAATTTGGACATTTCTTCACCGAGGCTTACCCCGATGTGCTGTGTGCGGGGGGTGTCGGTGTGGGCTGTGCGCCGTATCAGATGTTGCCGCTGGCGGCCATCGGTGGTCAGTTCAATGACGCCATTGATCTGCTGTTAACACCCCGACCCAAGCTGAGCATTCAAATGATTGAAACATTCACGCAGGTGCCTTTGCAGGCCAAACTTCGCATCTACGATGAAAATGAAGTGCTGCATTCGAGCACGGAGTATGTCACCTCGGCTGAAGTCAAATATCTGTATCCAGGTGATTATTATTTGACCGCTGTGCCCATAGACTTTGATCACCGCAGGACCGGATATCCCAACGCATTTTGCAGCACACCGGCGCCGCAAACCTGTGATGAAACATTGGCGTTGCTGACGCTGACAGCGGGTCAGGACAGTGAACTGACTTTGAGTCTTGACATGATCACAGGCATCAGTGGGCTGGTGAGCTATTCGGGGGGTGTGCAGGGCATTTCTGACGTCAACATTGATGTGTTCAATATGGATGGCTCGCACCGGGCCATGACCACCACCAATTCAGTGGGCGGCTATGCCCTGAAGGTGCCGGTGGGTCAATACCATGTGGCCACCGATGTGCCTGAACATTTAGGCAATGTCAACGAAGTCTATGATGACATCCCGTGCCCGCAAGGCCCGGCGATTGCCGGGCAGTGCGATGTGACCCAGGGACAACTGCTTGAGCGCACCTCGAATCTGACCGAAGCCTTGCGCGCAGACTTCGAACTGGATGATTTGTTGTTTGCCAATGGATTTGAATGATGCAGTGGACGATTGTGAGAGAATTAATTGAACCCAATGATGTCATGAGCGTTGTTGCCCACTGTGTGTGCAATGATGGCTGTTCGCTGAGGTTTCAGCGTGAGGAGTATTCATGAAACATATTGAGCAGCTGAGATGTGTCTTTCTTGTCGCCCTGATTGCTGCGGTTCAATTCAATGCGCAGGCCAATTCGCTGGATGACTGGTTGGACGATGTTTCAGCGCAGGTGAGCGCCATAGAGGGTGTTGTTGAACAGGGTCTGGGCGATCGCTTGGATCAAACACTTTGGCAACGTCTGGCTGAAAGCGATGCGGGCTTGATGCAGCTCAAGGCCATGTCGGACATCACACCGGCTTTGCGCGAACGCGGCAACGCCTTGCATCATCGCCTGCGCCTGCTGCTTGTGGGCAACGGCCATTCCTTGCGCGACGTGTCGCCTGCGCGTGCCGTACAACGTGAAATGTTGGGTACTGGCGCGACGGGCGCCATTGGTGGACATGTGCTGGACGCCGAAACGGGTCAAGCGCCCCTATCCATCAAAGTTCAACTGTTTGACGCTTTGGGCAACCATCTGGCATTGACGTATGAAGTGTATGGCAGCGGTTATTTGTTTTCAGGTCTGCCAGACGGTGACTACATCGTGCTGGCCGGTGGGCACGGCTCCCAGTCCAGTCGTTACATCACTCAGGTTTATGACGGCATAGATTGTCCGGGGTCATTGGGGCTAGGCTGTGCTTTGGAGGACGCCACCCTGGTGCAGGTCAGCAATGGACAGACCGTCAATGGCATTGATTTTCTGGTCAGCAAACGGCCCGTGCTTTCGGGCACAGTCAGGCATATGGACACCGCAGAACCTTTGCAGGGAGTACACGTTGAACTTTACGACGAAGATTTGCTGCGCGTGGGCAGATACAATGGATCGCTGGTGGACGGTCATTATGAGTTGATGGCGCCGTATGCAGGTGATTTCCGCATCAGATTTTATAAATCGGGCTACATCGATGGCATGTACAATGGGCAGCAATGTGTTGATGCACCGTGCGATCTGTCGCTGGCAACGCCCGTCACTGTGTCCGAATCGGATGAGCTGATTGAATTGGATGATGCGATGTTGGAACCGCATGCAAAAATCAGTGGGCAGATCATTGATGAATTCAGCGCCGTGCCCATATCGGCGACTGAAGACCCAAAAATACTCGTCTACCGATGGTACAGCAACACCATCGTCGATGTGATTGACGATGAACGCATTGATGCCGGCGGTCATTGGGCTTCCCAAGGATTGACCAGCGACGATTACTTCATTGTCAGCCAGGCGGACCACCATGTGGCGGCGATGTACGATGACATCAACTGCAACGGCCCCTCGGTGGTGCATTGCGTGTTTGGAGATCAGCACATTCTTAATCACGACGTGCGCGACGACATCACCGATGTCGTGCTCAAACACGAGGCCGGCGGGTCAATTTCAGGCGTGGTGCAGGATAACGCCGGTGTGCCGTTGGAAAATCAACAATTGAATTTGTACAATCAGAGCAACCAGTTTGTTGCGGTGACATTTTCCGATGTCAACGGACAATTCAGCTTTCCGGCACTGGGTGCCGATCGATTCACCATTTATATCCGCAGTGGTTCACATCAATCCATTGTATACCCCGATGTGCCATGCACCCGCGGTGAGTGCAATGTGCTGGAAGGGCGCGTGATTGAACTGGAATACAATGAACATTTCTCGGGACTGCAAATCACCCTCCCAGACCGGTCAAGCGTTTCAGGCCGATATTTGGACGTCAATGGCACCTTACCCGGTCCAGTGTCAATCTATCTTGGTATACCGGATGTGGATTCTTACACTTACTATTATTCCACCCACACCGATGCCGAGGGGTATTACACCATTGACCAGATTGAAGCGGGGGACTATGCACTGTTTGCAATCGATGATCGACATCCGGTGGTGTTCTACGGTCAGCACGTGTGTCAGCAGGAAAACTGCCATCCGGTGGATGTGGAGAATTTGACGGTGTTGTCCATCGCACCTTCAATGGATCTGGTCAACCACGATTTCGTGCAGGTACCACGCTTGGCGAATGTTCACGTCAACATGTATTCGAACGGTTCGGAACTGGTGGATTCAGGCTCAGTGACCCTGCACCGGACTGAAGACCCTCGGTTTCCTTCCGATCAAGCCAGCATACGCATTGACGGCAGTGCGGATTTGTATGTGTACCCCGGAGAGTACCATCTGGTTTTCAGGGGGTCGAGTGGCCCGCACATTCCTCAGGTTCTGGGCGGATTGCATTGCAACTCGCAATGCCTGGATTTCACCGGCGCCACCTCCATTGCCCTTGAGATGGAAGACGAAGTATTTCAAGGCATGCACGTGGATGAATTCATGCGCATGAATGTGAACTTCACTTCGCAGACAGGCAGTGGATCTCACTCGATTGGATTGCTGGCATTAAATGAATACGGTCACACCATCGCCAGCACTGGCGGCTCGAATAGCATCGAAGACTGGATCATTCCCACGGTGCATCCCTTTGCTTTGCAAGCAACAATGGATGGACATTTCACCTATATACACGACGGTCATTGGTGTTATGCAGAGAGTTGCGATGCGGTGAGCCCTGACGACATCACGCCCTCGTACAACGGCAGCATGACTCTAAATCTTGATTTTCAGCCAGTGGCGAGCCTGCAGGGCCGCGTGACCGACAGCGATGGCCAGCCCCTGCAGCAAGC
>JBNLBT010000063.1:0-19846 GCA_050303435.1 Marinicellaceae bacterium | reverse complement strand
TGAACATGATGTGAGCCCTCCCAATGGAATAAAACAGTCTGTGCCCCGTTGAAAGCGAAATTCAGCGGCGCAAGGCTCACGTCGGGCGCATTTTATTGTGCGCCTGTGGATTGAGAGGGGTGCGGTGTGTTTAAGGGGTCAGGGCAGCAGCAGTGCTTCGGTTTTTTGTGCCAGGGTGGCGTCGTTGACGCAACCGGTGCCACCGGTCAGGCGCGTCAACGGGATTTCTCCTGAGAGCGTTTCCACCTCGGAGATGAAGTGAAAGCTGGCGTGGGTGCAGTCGTGGAAATACAATTCGCCGCGGCCCCAGAGAACCAGTTCAATCGGCTCGGAGTACACGAAGCCACCGCTTTCGGTAGTGTGAATCTGCAACGCGGCGGACTGGTCGTTGACCGGTCCGGTGAGCACAAACCAGCGCGGACGGCCCTCGGTGTCGTAGGTGTACCAGTACATCAGCACGCGCGCACCGTCGTCCAACACTTCCAGATTGAAGCCCTGGGCGGGGGAATCCGGCCAGTACAGGGAACCGTTCAGATCCGCGCGCATGGTTTGTCGCCCCTGCGGGCCGTCCTGCAGCGCTGGCAGGATGCGGTTGCGCATCAGCGCGCCGATGCCGGGGCCGTCGTAGGCGTAGTCGGCGGCGGTGGAAATGACCACCAGTTGGTCTTCCGGCAGTATAAAAATGTATTGGCGTGCGTAGCCCGCGGCGTAGTACGCGTGATGGGTGCGATTGCGCGCGTCTGTGAACACGGTTTTCCACCACTGATAGCCGTAGGCGCCGGGTCCGGCGCCAAAAAAATCCGGGTCGGTGACGCCGTTGCTGAGCGCGGCGGTGGATTGGCGGATCCAGTTGGAATCCAGCAGGCGCTGGCCCTGCCACACGCCGTCGTCCAGGTACATCTGGCCGATTTTGGCCAGGTCCAGCGGCCGCAGCCACAGACCAAAGCCCAGCGGTGCCAGATCGTCGGGAAACTCACTCAAACCGCCGCCGATCACTGGATTGGCGCCGACCAGCTCCCAGTGCACATCGCCAATGGCCAGCGGTGCAAACAATTCAGTTGCAGCAAAATCCTGCGGTTTCTGCCCCGTGATGTTGTGCAGTATGGGGCTCATCAGGGACGAGGCGCCGGTGCTGTAGGCGTACGCCGATCCGGCCGGACCGGACATCGGCCACTCCAGGGTGGCGCGGTAGAAATCCGACTGTTGCAGCATCAGGGTTACGGGGTTGTCTGGCTGGCCGTAGGGGATCGACAGTTCGTCCCAGTCCAGCGCGTGCCGCTGAGACAGCAAGTGATGCAGATGGATGGTGTTTTTCGCGGCCAAATCGTTGATGTCGGCGTATTGCGGCAAATAATCCATGATGGAACGCGACAGATCCACATCGAAGCCTTGGTGCTGCGCAATGCCCAGCAGGGTGGCGCCGATCGACTTGGTCACCGAATACACCGGGAACTTGCCGCCTGAGTTGCCAAAATACTGTTCTTTGACCAGCACGCCGTTCTTCAGCACCAGCAGGGAACGGATCTGTCCGAACTCACCGCTGAGAATGTCCGTCACCGCCAGGTCCAGCCCCTGCGCATCGATGCCCTGTGCGTCCGGTTGTGAGCGCGGCGGCCACAGCGTGCCCTGGGCCAGCGTCGCGCCGCTGAACAGCAGAATTGAACTGAACACCATCCATCGCATGTCGGGCCCCATGAGTCGTAAAAATTCCATCATACAACAAACCAATGCGCGCTGGACGGATTCTCGGTGCGGGTCAGAAATTAATGTGACCAGGCCAAGCCTGGCTGCACAGGACGGAAACAGGCCTTTGCGCGGCATTTGGCCCGAAATTGAATGTTTATGTCCTCATTTTGAAACCATTCAACGGCGCAAATGCATACCATAAAAAAAGCGAATGGCGACGATCCGCTGGCATTGCATGGCCCGGTTCTGAGCGCATCCATATGAAAACATTTGAACACTGAAAGAGTACAACGAGGATTGGTCATGGTCAGAATTTTGAGTTATTTCATTGCGTTTGTAATGGCAAGTCAATTGCACGCACACGTCAGCGTTTCGGACGCCGAAAAACTGGTGATCGCAGAGAATGTGTTGTCCGAAGAGGGCCACTACGACGCCATGGAAATCGAAAAGCGTGCACGCCTGCAGGCTTTGCAGCAACCGCTGCCGTTCGTCGAAGGCACGCTGCTGGCCAGCGGCACCTGTCCAGCATACCCCTGCGCCATTCCGGCGGGATTCGCCGGCGCGCAAAGCAATGACAACGACGTGCCGGACATCACCGACGTGGTGGGCATCACCGCGGGCAATGCCACCACGTTCATCAATCGATTCAGCCTTAAGCTGAGCAGCGCCGATTTGCAAAACATTCTGTTGGCCTCGGAAGTGGCCTGGTACGAAGTGTTTGTGACGTATCAGGACAACAACCCTTCCCCGTCGAAGAATTCCAAGGGTCCAAGTGGCCCGGGCGCGTACGCGGTGTATCGTGTGGAGGCGGATTTCAGGGCCGACGGTTCATTGCCGGGCATGCAGTATTTGCACATCAATGCCCCGCAAACCGGTTATCACCTGTTCAATGTGCGCCACCAGCTTAAAAACCTTTTGATCGGTCAATCGCCCAGCGACTGGTCGTTCAACACCGTCGTCGATGCCGTCGCTGGCAGCACCACCGTGGCCGATCTCGGCGGCGGCAATCTCAGTCAGTGCCTGACCGACAACGGCTACAGCGCCACGCAAATTCTGGCATTGATTGAATCGCTGGATTGCGCCAACAGCGGCCTGAACAACGCCGACGTGCAGACCATCGGCCAGCATTTCGCCGGGCTGCGTTACCTCAGCCTGGCCAACAACAGCAACATCTTTGCCACCGCCGGCCTGGAAAATCTGTCGTTTCTGTCGTGGCTGGATGTCTCGCAAAACGTCTATTGGACACCGATTTTTTATGTCTATGATCAGATCGACTCGTTTGTCTTCGCCAACGGCAGTATGACGGACATGCCCGAACCGCCGGTCAACGCCAGTTATGTGGATTTCAGTGGCAACAATCCGACCAACGGTTTGAACCTGATTGTCAACAACAGTGGATTGCGCGACCGGGACCTTGTCGCACTGGATCTCAGCCGCGATCCGTTGCTGCCGCAGGTGAGCTCCTTCGAGGCCAGCCTGTTGAGTGAGTTGTCCGGTGAATCGGTGTCGACTCTGGATCTTTCCGGACACATTCTCAACGACGTCAACGCCTTTTCCGCGGTGAACAACCTGGCGTATTTGATGCTCAACGACACCACGCACTTGAACGGTGAACTGAAGGTCAATGGCTTTGCCGGTCTGTGCGCACTGAGCGCCAACAACAGCAAAATGACCGGCGTGGATTCCGGCAGCAAACGCCCGCCGATTCAATACTTGAGCCTGCAAGGCAACACCTCGATGCAACGGGTCAAGCCTTTGCACACGGAACTGTACCGGCCGCACTGGCTGGACATGTCCGGCGCCACGGACATGAAGTGTCACGGCCATTACCGCGCCATGGACAATGCCACCCAGGGTGTGGTGCCGGCATTGACGGACTATTCGGTGGCGGGCGCCATTGTCGGCCTGCCGAATTGCCTGACCCAGATTGGTGCGGTGCATTTTCAACCCGCCGATGACTGCCTGATGGACCCGGTGAAGAATGTGTCTGTGTTTGCAGACGCGGCATCCGCCAGTCGACTGGTCACCTGGGAAATTCGTGCCGCGGTGATCAGCGGCGACACCTACAACCGCTGGGGCGTGACGCACCACGAGGTGCGCGCGTACGACGTCAACGACAATCTGATTGCTTCAGGTCAGGTGCCGCTGGGGGCCACCGAGCAATCACTGCGGGTGTACGCAATGGACGCGGTCACTTTCGGTGTGCTGGCCTGCACGCCTTCACGTTGCGGGTATGAGCTGACACAATCGGTGATTGAAACGGGTTTGACTTCGGTGGACAACGCGCAGGTCAACTGGCTCAACGGCGGCGATCAGTTTGAACTGAGCTTCACCTACCCTGACACTGAATTCAACAGCGTGTACGGAAAACCGGAGCGCTTTGAATTGATGCCGATAGACGCAGGCGTGCCCACCGGCACAGCGGTGGTGATGCCGGTCGGTGGCAGCAATTTGTCGCCGTGGACCTCGCCCGTGCTGGATCGCGCGACCCATCCGCAGGATGCGTTTGCCATCTCGGCCTGTCGCGACGATCAGGGCTGCGCATTGCCGGTGCTGGTGGATTTGTCGCCGACTTCGGTGCCGGTGCCTTCGGCCCTGGGCTTTTCAGTGTTTGAAGACACGGAAGATTCGGTGCGCTATTTTGCCTGGGATTTCCCGGACCCTGCTTTGCTGCAATTGGCCGGCGTTGAATTCACCCAGATCCAGGCCTTCGATGCGCAGGACGTGCTGATTGACCAGTATTTTGTCTCCCTCGGTGACGGCGATCGACACCACGTGCGCGATCTGACGCCGGTCAAATACACGCTGCAATTGTGTTCGGCCTACGGTTGTTCGGCGGCTTTGATGGATGCTGTGTTTGCGGCGGGATTAACGCGCCCTGACCAGGTGGACACAACCTGGGACATCAGCGATCCGCAGAACAAATCCTTCCGCTTCACCGTTCATTACCCGCTGGACACATTCAATGAAACCTATGGCCGGCCGGATTATTTTGAAATTCAGGATCGCTTTGACGGTTCGTACGTGCAGCACGTGCCCGTCAACGGCGGCCATCTGAAACTTGGCTGGATCTCGCAGCCGATCAGCCGCAACGCCGTGATCGGTGACGATTTCAGCGTGCGCGCCTGCCACCAGGCCGTGGGTTGTTCATTGCCGCATCATTTGGCTGTGGAAGCGCCATTGGCCGCTGAAGAATTGCCGCAACCGCAAATCATCCTGGCCAACCCCAGCGTGAATGTGGGCACCCATTTCACCCTGCAATGGGAAATGCCCGGCTACGCGATGATGTCCATACCCGACGACGTGCAACCGCCCGGCACACTGGATCTCGACGATCTGCGCGAAGTGGTGGACTACATCCGCATCAATGAAATTCAGCCCTACGGATCGGCCAGCGCGCCGTTCTGGTACCACCACAATAATTTCATTACAAAACCTGTGGTGTATTACACCGAAGATTTTTCCGGCAGACTGGACTTGCATCGATTGGCCAAAGGCAACTACGGATTCACCCTGCAGGCCTGTGTGCGCGATCGCGTCAACGGCGACCGCTGCTCCGCGCCGTCGGACAGCGCCGGCTACAACTGGGCAATGAAGCGCAACACCAACGTGGGCACCTACAACCAGTTGTTGACCGACGGTTGGTATCAGAACGCCGGTAAATTCGGCATTCGCTGGTCCTATAACACCACGTCCCAGCAACCGGATTATTTCTGGCTGGAGAGCGACCACCACACCAATTCACGCTGCGTCGTTTACGGAGCCAATGGCACCACGGTCGAATCTCACCATAAAAAAATCAAGATCGATTACCGCGCTTCAGGCGACTACGACCTGTCTGAATACTGCGATGACTTCAGACAAGTCTCGCTGAATGTCAACGACGTGGCCACCGTGATCGGTCCGCCCACAGGCAGTTGGCGCATCAGTCCCTGCGTCAATGGCGCCGGTTGCGGCGGCTACGCTTCATCCAACGACCACAGCTGGGTCTACTTCGCCGATTTTGATGATCCCGCCGATGAACTGGCGGCCCCGGCGGCGGCGCCGGTGGTATTGAATCCGATCATCGGCGGACCGGGCGATCTCAAACCCGGGCACTGGTGGAACCCGGATCAGGCTGGCACCGGATGGTCTTTTTACTGGGCCAGCCAACTGCGTTACCCGTCGGTGCATGGGGACTACGGCCGGTCCTATGACCTGGTTGCCTACTGGATGGCCTACAAACAAGTGGACGGTGTCTGGACCCCGACCTGGTTCATCTCGAATATGGTGCAAACCAATGAAAACAACCTGGGCGAACATTTTCAGGGCGATCTTTTACTGAAGTCATACGACACAGACAACGACGTCGTGACGCATGAAATCGTCGGCAATCTGCGCGTCTTTTTTGATCAGACGGACAATCGACACGTGCGTGTCACCCTGAGTGTGCATGACCCCGACAACGTCGCCACCGTGTTCGATCCGGTCAGCGATTATTCTGTCGCTCAGGACGAGTACCAATTTTTACTTGAGGACATTGGCATCCGTCTTATTGACACCAATTTTGACCCAACCGACAACAACGCCAACCACTATTCCGGAGGCTGGGCGCCGCAAAACATTGACGGCAGCAGGGATCAAACCCTGTCCTGGCTGGTGTGGCTGAGCCATTATCTGGAGGTCAGCACAGTGTTTATGTTCGACACCCAAGGCGATCCCATCTGGGTGCAGGCACACACCTGCAAAACCGGCGTGGGCAACTGTTCGCCCGTAGTCCCTGGTGCCGGGTATTACGACGATTACGTGCACCGACCCAATGAAGTGAACACCTTCATGACCGTCAGTCGTGGTTTCAACCCATTGGCCAACACACCCTACAGCGACGGTGAAATTGACAACCTGGTCTTCGTCGGTGAAGGCGGACGCAATTTCATCGCCAGACCTGAGTACACCGAGAGTGGATTCTGGTTGAATTTGAACAGTTCGTTCACGGAAGACGGACTCACCCGCACACTGCTCAAATCAATCGGGGCGCGGCCGACCAACGGCGCGCAGACAAACAATCTGGTGACCATGCATAAATTCGCCTCATTCCACGACATCCGCTTTTTCATCAACGACGAAGACGAGAGCGAAACGGTGTGTGATCCCAACACCAACGCCTGGAATGACTGCCAGATCAAATTCACCTGGTTCACCGACGACTTTTTCCCGGACATCGTGCCGTACTTCCGTCACCGCATCAATTCGGCGACCGCCTGGAGCGCGTTACAACCGCTGGATGACATCTGTCCGGGCGTGCCGTTGAATGAATACGTGACCATCGGACACACCTGTTTCATCAACGAGGAAGGCGAGTATCAGTTTGAATTGCACAAGGACAACTACGACGTGCCGGGCGCCACGGTGCCGATCGCTGAATCCGAAATTCTGCAAATTGTGAAATGCACAGAAACGGCCTGTTTGAACAACCAGACGCCGCAAGCGGCCGAACCGGCGCCGCTGATTGAAAATAAAATGGGCCTGATTGGCGTGGATCCGGACAGCGACGCGGTCGGTGTCACCGCCGGCGCGTTCGACGTGGATCAATCCGGCAACGCCAATTACAACCTGCCGATCTTTGCCCCCAAAGGGCGCGGTGGACTGGCGCCACAGCTGGGCCTGAGCTACAACTCCAGCGCCGGCAACGGCGTGGCCGGCATGGGCTGGCACATCAACGGCACATCGACCATCACGCGCTGCCTGCGTTCCAGAGAACACGACCCGGGTTTAACTGTGTACCCGCCGGTGCGCTTGAATTGGGACGACGTGTTCTGTCTCGACGGCGCGCGCCTGTTTGTGGTCAGCGAGAGCGCCACCGAGGTTGAATACCGCACAGAAATCAACAATTTCAGCCGCATCGTGGCGGAAAAACACGTCAACTATCCGAACGGTCCGCGGTCCTTTGTGGTGTACACCAAGAGCGGCGAGCGCTGGCTGTTCGGTGCGCCGGATGACGCCTTCAAGGCCGGCGCCATTTTTCCGGTGAACAACAGCGACGGCGCGCAAATTAAAGCCACCAACGGCGCGGTGCACACCTGGCTGCTGGCCGAAGTGGCCGACCGCGTGACCACGCCCAACCGCATTCATTTCGCCTACGACACCCGCGATGGGCAGAGTTATCTGAGCCGCGTGCGCTGGAGCAATCTGGAAGCCGGGGAATCGCCGCATTATGAAATTCATTTCAACTATTCCGGGGCGTATAACAGCGACGCGCCGGCGCGAGTGGACGCCATGCACCACCGCGGCATCGGCACCGAATACAAAGCCCACCGCTATTTGCAAAACGTTTCAACGTTGATCCGGCAAAACAACTCAGGCGGAGCGGCTTTACAAGAGGTGCGTCACCTCAAACTGAATTACGATTTGCCGGGCAGTGCCAGCAATCCCACCGGGGTGATGCGACTGGCCTCGGCGCAAACCTGCGTCAACGACGGCGGTGTGTGTCTGCGCCCGGTGGCCTTTGAATGGGATCACCTGGACACCCGCGTGGGCTTGTCCAACGCGCTGGCCGATCAGTTCAACGGCGCGGACATTGGCAAGATGAAAAAAATGGGTCACGGTTCCTACAAACCCATCGACATCAATGGCGATGGCATCATGGAGCTGATTTTCATTCACAGATACGACGACGGCAACTGGCTTGAGGAAGACGTTGATGCGTTTTACTGGATTGTGGGCAATTCCGACCACATCAATGTTCAGGGCGCGTCGTGTCAAAACATGGGCACACCGACCGATGGCGGGTATTTTGATCGCATGTGCGACACCGGCATTCAACCGATTCATGCGGATGAAGTCGGCAGCGACTTTTTCAATGCAGAAAAATGGTTTGTCTATGATTTCAATGGCGATGGTTACCAAGACCTGCTGACCTCCAAACGCGACGACAGTTTGGGTGATCTGGAAGATGACTATCACGTCTATTTTTCCAACGGTTCCCAGTTGTGTCTCAACAATCTGGGGTCTTGCAGCGGATTGGCTCCGCACCCGTTGGGCATCCGCCTGTATCACAAAAAGGCCGGTGCATCGTTTGTTGATTACACCTCCGACGGGGTGCCGGATTTGCTGACACTGGCCGAGCGCAACGTCAACGGCGCCACGGTATACAACTACAAACTGTACCCCATGCAACTGCTCACCGGGCAAGCCACCGGCGGTGCGCAAGGGCGTTTTTATGCGCCGGTGAACAGCGGCTCCTATTTCATAGAGATTGACACGGCACAGCTGGAACCGGTGGACTTGCGTTGCAATGTCAAATTGCCGGACAACAGTTACATCGCCCGGCCCTGCATGAAAGAACCCACGTGGGACGGTTTAAACATCGTCGGCTCCATCAGTGCAGGCAAGATTGAAGCGGCCGCCACCGATTTCAACGGCGATGGCTACAATGACTTCCTGTATTCCTATAAATACGTGTATTCATCGACAAAAAATTGCACGGCGCATTTCAGCATTGAGGACGATCCGGAAGGGCCCGTGGACATTGATCCGGCCAATGCCGTGCCTGAGGGTGCCTATACAAGTCTGGATTCATTGGATCCAGTGCAAGACAACGGACAAATTTTGGGCGGCATTGATGACTTTGGCCGATGCGAGCACCGATTCAAGGCCATGTTGTTGTTTGACAAAGATCCGATCACTGGAGAGGTGAATCTGAAATTTGGCGGGCGTCTCGGCATTGTGTCCAATGCTTCGGAATCGGACTACGCGCCGGATGACCAGCCGAATTTGCACAGTTGTCTGGGTGACAATGGGCTCAATTCAACCGCGTGTCAGGGCATCAATGAAGCGGGTCGCGGTGTCAGTCTGACAGACATCAATGGCGATGGATTGAGTGATCTGGTCTACCACGCCACAAACAGTTCGTTGAACTACCGACTGAATCTGGGTGAAGTGGACGATCAGGCTCACATGTTTTCCACACTGGGACAAAATGTGGACTTTGAACGCCTTGTGTTTGGCCCGAGCTTGTCCATTGTGACTGGACTCACGGTCGCAACGGACGGTTTCACCGTCTGCAGAGCCAGTGACCGCGACAACTACGACCACAACGCCTGCGCACGCAAATACCTGACCCAGTTGATTGATTACGATCTGGACGGGGATCTGGACGTGCTGGTGCCTGAGAACGTCACCGAAAATGGGCATCAATCGGTCATGTACGAATTGTACAAATATGGCCTGTTGCCGAACAATACCTTTGGCTATCTCAGCCCGGTCAGCACCAACATTCTGGCCTGGGACCACCATTCAAACCGTCAGCCGCAGGATTACAACAACGCCCTGTGGGACATCAACGGCGATGGCCACGTGGATTTGTTCCAGGTGTTGCGACGCTACAATGAAGACGGTCAAAACTGGGACGACGGGCAATTCGTGCGCCTGGGCAGCAAACCCTGGGGCACGCGCAACAAAATCACCGCGGTGGATCACCAGATCGGTGGCAATGGGCTGCAATCCAGAATTGAAGTGGCCTACACCGCGGCCACGAAGCCGAATGCCGACGTGTACAACCGGCACAACGGCAGTTTCGTCGATCTGAACTACGGCCAGGGCTCGCCGGTGTTTGACCTCTTTTCGCCCTACTATCTGGTCAGCGAAGTGTCCAAAACCGCGCCCACCGCCGGTGCTCCAAACGACATGACCACAGTGTTTTACAGCTACGAAGGCCTGAAGATTCAGGGCGGCGGCCGCGGTTCGCTGGGTTTTGCCGCGATTGAAACCTACGACCCGTACCACGACGTGCTGACGCGCAGCGATTACCGCCAGGACTTCCCGTACATTGGCATGCCGGCGCAGACGCTGAGTGAACACAGCGCGGGCATTCTGTCTGAAAGTTACAACGAGTACGCAACCCACAGTCAGGTGCTGGCCAACGGCTACGCCACGCTGTTTCCGTACCTCAAACGCAGCTATGAGAAATCCAAACAGCTGAATCTTGAGGGCGATCCGGCCGCAGCACAAAAATACCGCATCGATGTGCTCAATCCGCTGTCCGATCACAAGGTGCTGATCAACGATTTCATCTACACCAACAGCGATGCGTTGCACGGCAATCTCAGTGAATCCGAAAGCCGCGTGTGCAAGGGCAACACCGCGCGACCCATCGGCGCGCAAACCTCGGCCTCGGTGTGCGCCGATGACAAAAACAACACCCAGCTGGTGGAATACAAGCGCACAGTGAACCTCTACAACGACGACGTGAATCAATGGTACCTCGGACGGCTTGAGCTCACCACTGTGACCAGTGGCCGGGTGAAAGCCAATGGTGCGTACGACGAACAAAGCCGTGCAACGGAGTTCAGATACGACCCGGCCACCGGCTTGCTGACGCAGGAAATCGTGCACGGCGATGTGCATCAATACTTGCGCATCATGCACGTCTACGATGATTTCGGACAAAAAGAATACACGCATCAATGCTCCAGCCATCTGAGTGAAAACGCCTGTAAAAGCACGCCGGTGTTGCATTTCAACACCGACCCACTGTACATCCATCGATTCAGCCAGACCGTGTATGACAGCGAGTGGCAGGAATACGTGGACACTAAAAAAGTGCTGGTCAGAAACGACACGGTGACGCCTTTGTTTGATGCTTCACTGACGGGCATTCTTGAATCCGCCGGCAACCCGGTGACGGTGTTGAATCAAGGCCTGGTTGATCCGTATTCCACGCACGCCGTGTCCACCGATCCATACGCCGGTGGCGCCGTGCGCGACATCTACGGCAACCCGCGCATGGTGGCACAAACCAATGGGCCGCTGACACGCACGGTGTATGGGTATTTTGGTGAGGCGCAGGCCTCGGCCAATAACACCGGCGCCATGAGTCGCACCACCAAGCGCTGGTGCGAAGGCACAGAGGCCGATCTGTACAAGTGCCCCGCCGGCTCCAGCTGGGTGGTGATTGCCACCGCGGCCGGCGCGCCGACGTCGAGAAAGTACTACGACACCCTGGGCCGTGAAGTGCGCGCGCAGGTGCAGAATTTCAACGGCGACTGGCAGACCACCGACACCGAATACGATCTGATGGGGCGCACCGTCAGGCAGTCCGAGCCGCACGTGCGCAACGCCCTGGGCCAGTTGATCTCGCCACTGTACTGGACGCGCACCTGGTTCGGTCCGCTGGATCGGGTGGTGCTGATCGACAGCCCCGACGTGTGGGGGGAAAACCACGCGCCGCTGCTGGGCAGCCCGATGCCGCCGGTGGGCAGCATTCCGGGCGCCTCGGACGACGTGATCACCACCACCGCCTACGCGGGACTGAGCATCAGCACCACCAACTCCAAGGGGCAAACCACGACCCAGGATTTCGACGCAGCGGGCCGCATACTGACCGCACACGACGCCGACGGCGGAGTGGTTGAGTACGAATACGACGGTTACGGCAATCTGGTTGATACCACCAGCTACCTGAACAACCAGCCGATCACCATCACCATGGGCTACGACGCCTTGGGCCGCAAGACCTCCATGAATGACCCGGACAAGGGCGATTGGGCCTATATTTACAACGCCCAGGGTGATCTGGTGGAGCAATACCAGATCGGTTACGCCGCCAGCACCCGGGTCAACCAATGGTTCGACGTCAACGGCCGCATGTTCTTCCGCCAGGACGCCGACGGCACCCTGAGCATCTGGGAATACGACAGCATCGGCGATGCCGGTCAGCTGGGTCGTTTGCGGCGCGAACACGTGCGCGGGCAGTACAGCTCGCACGGCGTGGCCAAGACGGTTACATACCTGTACGACGCCTTTGGCCGCGTTGACCGCACACTGACCACCGTTGATGATCAGCAGAATCCCGCCGCGCCGGCGATCACCACCTACGTCAGCCGCACGGTGTTTGATCAGCACGGGCGCGTGTTCCAGCAGTTCGATGCCGCCGACGATGCGGTCAATCCGCAGGTCGGCCACCACCCGGGCCTGCAGTTCATGTACAACGACTACGGCTATCAGTCGGTGATCCGCGACGCCGAAAACGGCCTGTTCGGGCAGGAATACTACCGCGCACTGAACGTCGATCAACGCGGCCAGGTGGTGCACGAACGCCACAACGGCGCGTTCGAAACCACGCGTGTGTACCAGGCATCCAACGGCTTGCTGCAATCGATACAAAGCCATGACAGTCAAGGTTTTGAGACGCAGAAAATGTCCTTTGCTTTTGATCCCATCGGCAACCTGATTCGCCGCACCGACCACGTGATCAACAACGGCTCCGCGCAGGAGGCGGTCAACGAGGTGTTCTTCTACGACGACCTCAATCGCTTGATTCAGGTGCACCGAGACGCCAGCGACCACGGCAACAATCCGGCCGACCCCAACCTGAGTCCGTACGCGATCAACCAGTACGATGAAACCGGCAACCTGACCAAAAAGCAAGGCTGGAACTTGACCTACGCGCATCCGAGCAAACCGCACGCGGTCACACAGGCGGCGCCCGGCAACGTCACCAAAACGCGCAAATACATCTACGATTCACGCGGCAATGTCACGGAAATGCGCAATCATCTGGATCAGCTGACTTCCAGATATATTTACAGCAGTTACGACAAGGTCACGCGCATCGAAGCCAACGACCACGTCTCCGAGGTCAGCTATGACGCCGAGCGATCGCGCTACCGCCGCACCGATCACGCCAGCACTGAGACGGCCAATCGAGTGACCCATTACCTGGGTTCGGTGGAATACATCTATGAACTGAATAAACCGGTGCGGGTCAAGCGCCAGCTGGGCACCCTGATCATTGAAGTCAGCGACCACGTCGAGAACCGGCGCGACTGGACCCTGAACTATCTGCTCAAAGACCACCTGGGCTCCACCCACACCGTGGTCAACCGCCAGGGCCAGAACGTGCAGCGCTTCAGCTTCAACGCCTGGGGTGAACGCCGCCGGCCGCCGCTGGCCGGCTCGCCGCACGTGTACTGGTGGTATCCGGATCCCTGGGCCACCATCGGCCAGGAGATCGACGAAACCACCAACCGCGGCTTCACCGGACACGAACACTTCGACCAGGTGGGCATCATCCACATGAACGGGCGCATCTACGACCCGATCATCGGCCGCTTCCTGCAAGCCGACCCGATCATCCAGGACCCGTTCAGCACGCAAAGCCTGAACCGCTACAGCTACGTGATGAACAACCCCTTGAGTTACACCGACCCCAGCGGCTACTCGCGCCTGCGCAAAGGCTGGTGGCGCATGCCGGTGGCCATCGCCGTCAGCGTGTGGACGGCCGGCGCAGCCAGCGCCTTGATGGCGACCTCCAGTGCCTACTCCGCGTTGGGCGGCATTTCCGCCGCCTTAGGTGGCAGCGGCGCGGGCTTTTTTGCCATGGCCGCCAGCTACGCCAGCCAGGCATTGATCACCACCGTGGTCGGCGGCGCCGCGGTTGGTGCGATTTCATCGGGCAACCTTAAAGGCGCACTCAAAGGCGGCATCGTGGCGGCCGTGACCTTTGGCATCGGCCACGGTTTTGACGGCATGGGCGGCATCGGCAGCGAACATTCATTTTCCAGGATCTTCGCGCATTCAATGGTCAGCGGCGTCAGCGCCGAGATCGACGGCGGCAAATTCGGTCACGGCTTCGCCTCTGCATTCATGTCTCAGCAGATCGGTAAACTGCCCGTGTTCAGATCCGGACACATTGCCAAACAAATCGTTGCCAACGCGATTTTACAAGGCCTGGTGTCTGAACTGACCGGGGGCAAGTTTGCCAACGGCGCGATGAGTGCGGCGTTCAGGGTGGCGTTCAACCAGGTGATCTACCGCGGTGAAAAAATCGAACAGGACAGCCACAAAGCCAAATACGATGCGTACTATGAACGCCTGTCAGAGCATGAAAAGAACGCCACGGAAAAAGCATTTGATGCGCTCCGGCAAAGCATGGATCAGGACGAGAAAATGAACAGCGGCCGCGTCAACAACATCATCGGTCTGGCCATCTATCAGGTGGAAAAATCCTCCTGGTTCGGGTGGAACAAATGGACCGATCTTGAGGTTTCAGCGGATTCACCCAACCTGTTTGACAGCAGCAATGTCGAACAACCGCCCACGACTGACTGCAACTTTTTGTGCGCAGAATCACTTGACAGCGCCAAATACACCGGACTTCATTCTCTGGTGTTCAGAATCAAGGACGGCAGTCAGGTGATGATGATGCACATGATTCGATTCCAGCAAATAGCCAACACCGCTCAAGCCCCGGTGCTGTTGCAAGACGTTAAAAATCAAGTCCGTTACCTCTGGAATCCAAAATAAGGCTGAGGCAAGGCGCGTTCTTCACGGCGAAGACCGCGCCTTGCCAGGCGCTGAAAACAGCCGCCTTGCTTTGGCCGATTGTACAGAATTTGTCGCAGCGCTGCGCGCGTAACCTATAATGCGCTTTTAATCGGAATCAGGTGACGGGCATGCGGCGAATGATGTTATGGATCATGGTGGTGCTGAGTTATGCGACGGCGCAGGCGGATGACAAGGCACCCTACGCGGGTCAGCAGACGCGGGCCATCAAAGCGTTGTCCGCGCAGCGCGTGGACGGCTTACTGGCCGGCAAGGGTCTGGGTTACGCCAAAGTGGCTGAACTCAACGGTTATCCCGGACCGGCCCATGTGCTGGAATTGACCGATGCGTTGCACTTATCTGAGGCGCAAATCAAAGACACGCGGGCAATATTCGAAGCCATGCAAAGCGCGGCACAAGCGCTCGGTGCGGAACTGGTGACCGCCGAGCGGCGACTGGATGCGCTGTTCCAGAATGGCGAGGTTTCACAGGCCGAGGTGTTGCAGCGGCTGGAGCAGATCGGTGCAATCGAAGGCCGCCTGCGCGCTGCGCACGTCAACGCCCACCTGCGGCAACAAGCCCTGCTGAGTCCAGAACAGATACAAAAATACATTCATCTGCGCGGCTATGCGGGCGACGGGCACAAAGCCGGGCATCACCACGGGCACGGCCATCAAGGCCATTGACTGCTGTCCGCGAGTGTTACAGATTTAAGTCATGAACAGGCAGTTAAATTTAACCAAGAATGGTTTCGCTGCGTGCCCATGCGAAGGAAAAATACGCGCCTTTTATGCCAGCCAATTTGAATCGGTGTATGTGCTGCTGCACCCGTTCATCAAGCCCCATGGGTTGGACATCGCTCGGTTCTGCCCTGAAACATGGCCTTGCAAACAAGAAATCATGCACGCGTGCGATCCGATCTCCTGGCAAGAGATTCTGTCGATCACACATCTCTCCAGTCTGGCGGACATTGATGTGGGTCTAAGAACCCAGATCAACGGCCTGCAGGACGTTGATCGAAATGTGCCGGCGGCTGACCAACTCAATGCCTTGTTGCAATCGCATCACGTCCTCTGTCCAGGGGAAGGGGAGCTGTCGCCGCTGCTGGAAAACCGCCTGTTCGCCGTGCTCAAATCATTGGGTTGGCAGCAGCTTTGCTTGAGCGATGAATTCGGCATCGACATCAAAATGCAGCGAATTGATGATCTGATGGCCGACGACTTGGTGCCCAGTCATGCTTGTCTGTTCACCGAAGATCACCGCATTCTGCTCACCACGCACTGGGACAGCCATTGCTCATTTCTGTGTGCAAGCAAAGACATCATTGAAAAAATACTGGCCACAGACCCCTTTGAAGGGTTTTATTGCACGGAAGACACTGAGGTTTATTGGGGCTTGTATGCGTGATTTCAGTCTATAGGCCAAGGATGATTGCGCGATCTGCGACAAGGCACCAATCACTGATATCAAAAGACATGACTGGCCCACCGGTTTGATTCAATCGGGTTTAAGCGCATAAATATCCGCTGCTCAACATCACACGCAGTCACCGCCCGAGACTGCCTGAATCACAGGTTTTGTATTTAAAGTATATACGGTATATACTTTGAGCATGTTTTTATTGAAAGTCTGTCAGGCACTGGAACAGCACCGGGTTCGATACGCGCTGGTGGGCGGGTACGCCGTGGCTTTGCACGGCGCCGTGCGGGGCACGGTGGACATTGATCTGGTGGTGGCCTGGGACATTGAGCAATTGTCGGCTGTTGAGGGCTGTTTAAATGCCATGGGTCTGATCTCGAGGTTGCCGGTGGACGCCCGGCAGGTGCATCAATTCAGGGATGAATACATCCACAACAGACACCTGATTGCCTGGAATTTTTACAACCCCAAGGACATGAGTCAGCAAGTGGACATCGTCATCAACTGTGACCTGGGCAACAAAAAAGTGATTCGCAAAGAGATTGACGGACTCAAGGTCCGGGTGCTGAACAAAACGGACTTGATCAAAATGAAACAGGCCGCGGGTCGCCCGCAAGACATTGAAGACGTGAAATCATTGCAGGCCATCCGATGAAACCCAAGAAAACCCTGCAGCTGCACAACCCTGAAATGGTCAAAATGGGCCAACAGATGACGCCGAAACAGATCGCACGTTTCCTCGAGGATTTCAGGTTGATGCACGCAGCGCAACAGGGCAAAAGCAGACTCATCAGCCTGAAAGTGCAAGAAAATCTGCTGCACGCTTTTCGTTTCAAATGCGAGGCCCAAGGCCTGAAATACCAAACACACATCAAGCGCTTGATGCAGGCATGGGTTGATTCCTGACGGTCAATTGCACAGATACGAGGCACCGGGATAACGGGGTCTTCATCAGTGCACCATTTTTTTTAAAGCACTACATACACATTGTTGATCGAGGTTAACACGGCTTCAATTGACAACCGTAACGTAACGGGTTACAATTACAAATGTGATTCGAAGTTTTAAGCACAAGGGATTGGCAAAATTTTTTTAGTCTGGCAACACCGCCGGCGTTCAACCCGCTCATGCGGCAAGACTTCGTTTAATACTCGGCAGACTCAATGCCTCTCGTTCTGCAAAGGACATGGACTTGCCCGGGCTCCGCTTACACGGACTCAAAGGCAAGCGCGCCGGCACCTGGTCTGTGTGGGTCAGCGGCAACTGGCGCGTCACTTTTCGTTTTATCGATGGCGATGCCGAGATTGTCAATTATGAAGATTATCATTGAGGTCAAACCGTGTTGATGCATAACCCACCACATCCGGGTGAAATTCTAAAAGTACTCTGCATTGAGCCTCTTGGGCTGACTGTGACAGAAGCAGCCCAGGCACTGGGCGTCTCGCGCAAAACCTTGAGCGCGATTCTGAACGGCCGTTCCGGCATCAGCCCGGAAATGGCGGTCAGGCTTTCCATCGCTTTTGACACGTCCGCAGAAAGCTGGCTCAATCAGCAGGCCCAATACGAACTGTGGCATGCAGAACAGCACCGGGATGATTTGCAGGTGAAAAGACTGGTTTCTGCACAATAAATTCATAAGCGACAGCGCAGAGTAAAAGCCAGAGGAGAGAAATATGGCATCGGAAACGGAATACCTTGAAAAAATCAAGAAACTCGGCATAGACGGCATGGAGCTGAGCGCATCCAATCAAAAAGAAGCAAAGTCGTCGATTGCGACAATCCGGCTGATCCAGTCGGAACTCCGTCAGATCAAAAAATCGGTAAACCTTGAAATCAAAACGATGCGCGCAGTGTATAGCGAACGCATAGAAAAAGCGGGTTCTGTCACTGGCGGATTATTCTCGCTTTTTGGCAAACGTGGTGCAGGCGGGCGCATCAGAGCGGCCGCAAAACGGGACGAGACCAAAGCCAGGAATGCAGCAATAGCCCCGTATGAAAAAATTAAATTGTATATCGATACATTGATTCACAAGCTGGATGATGCGAAACATCAATTCACATCATATATTGTCAAAAGCAAGGAAGCTGAACCTGAAAAGATAAATACCGTTGCCGATTATTGTCCAAGTTGTGGCAAAAAGACGGTAAAGTTTCACCGTTTTTGCCCGGCCTGTGGGTCTTTATTACAAGAGTGAGAATACTTCTTGCAAGAAGTTAGCCTGCCTCGCTATTCTCATTATTAAAGCTAATCTCTCATTTAGACTTTGTTAATTGTTTAAATAAACTAGTTGTGATACTTGGTATTTGAATTTGTAAAAAAAGGCAATTAAGCTTTTAAAAACCATGAATGATTTAATCGCAAAAATTGAAATTAATAGTTTTCGTTCGATTGAGAAAATAATTATTCCAGTTGACGAAATAAACGTTTTTACAGGTACAAACGATATTGGAAAGTCGAACATTCTTAAAGCGATTAATCTATTTTTCAATGAGCAAACCGATTTTCTAAAATCTCTGAAATTTGAAGATGATTACAACATGGTTTCAAGAGCTAAAGCGCAACGCTCAACAAAAATGAAGCAGTTAATCAAGATAAGACTTTATATAAATCCTCCAGCTTCATATACAACTTTGGCAAATGAAGAAGAAATTTTCTTGGAAAGGCAGTTTGATCGTGAGGGGGAAAGAGTAGAGAAATTTAGTACTACTGATAGTAAAAAGAAATCGTCAATAAAACGCCTTTTCAATAAAATAAAATATGTGTACATTCCGGCACTGAAAGGTGAGGAGGTTTTACAATATTTACTTTCGCTCATTGGAGAACAACAACTCGTTACCGATGAAGACATTTTGTCATTAAATGACAGCATCTCTAACAAGACTAAAGATTTGAAAGAAATATTGAGCATGTCAGGAGTTCAAATTGGAACCAATTTTGGCTTACCAACATTACTTTCTGATTTTTGGCAGAAATTATCAGTAAATACTTCTTATGAGCAATTTGAAAAACTTAATTCGGAGATAAAGGGCAGCAATAGTAGAAGCAAGTTAAATCCGTCCCACTATACAATTTCTTTGCTAAATCGTGGGGAGGGTATTAAAAGTAAATATATTCCTCCTTTGTTGAGATGGCTAGATAGAAATGACAGAAAAAAGGATTTTATATGGGGGATTGATGAACCAGAAAATTCCTTGGAATTTGGTTTGTCAGACAAATTGGCAAGACTATTTTTTAATGACTATGCTAAATCAAATCAGATATTTCTGACATCACATTCATTAGCGTTTATTAACCCCCCCGGAAACATCAAAATTCAGCCAAAGATTTTTAGAATTACAAAAGATAGTTATGGCCGAACTCAATGGCAGGACTTAAATGATTTGTTCAGAAAACAATCCAAGCTTGAATTATACGAAGAACTCGGAGTGCTGTTGGCTC